>JBDRAX010000001.1:0-12982 GCA_043823375.1 Candidatus Omnitrophota bacterium
CCAGCCTGTATATTTTTTTCCTTCAATATCCGATCCGCTTTCTCTAAATCATCGATCTGAAAATGCTCCTTAAGATGTTTTAAATGCGCTTTTACCGCATCGCCTCCTTTGAGTATGATATTTTCCATAACAGTAGCCTCATCATAACTTTCAACGTCCTTTCCTCTATTGTTATGGCTCCCTCGGGGCGTGTCCCAAGGCACGCCCCAAGCCCGTCGCACAAAGACTCCTTTACAAGGCGCGCCTTTCCCTCTACTATGCGGATAGCCCCTTCAGGGCAGTCCGGCACGCAAAGCCCGCATCCATTACATTTCTCTTCATCTATTTTTATGATCTTTCTTCTCATAAAAGCATCCTCCCCCTGAAAGAACACATTCATTAAATAATAAAATGCTAACTGATACTATTTTAGTCTCATTTGCACAAAAAGTCAAGTTTTTATTTTCCGCGGAGTAACAACACAAGGTGGCCGGTAAAGCCGGAGAAACGGAATTGATCCCGGCCCCTGCCAAAACGCGAACCCGGCGAAGCCCGAAAGAGACAGGGTTAAGCTCATTTTCGGAACCGTCCCTACTTTGAGAGGCCGAGTTCTTTGAGGAGGCCCGGGGGGACGTTGAAGCCGTGTTTAAGGGCGAGAGCGGCGTATCTGGCGGCGGATGTTTTGTCGTTTATCTGCCTGTAGGTAAGGCACAGGTTGTAATATGTTACTCCGTCGTCAGGCTCGATCTCGAGGGCTTTTTTAAAAGCGCTTATTTCTTCTTCTCTTTCTCCCATGCTGTCATAGATATGCGCCATTGCCCTGTACGCGGCGGCATACGCGGGCTTTAAGCTTATGGCCGTTTTGTAAGCTTTTAACGCGTCGGGGTTCCTCCCTGCCGCGGAATAGGCGTTCCCGAGATTATAATATGTCCCCGGGTCTTCGGGTACGGCGGACACTGACCTTTTGTACATTTCTATCGCTTTTTCCGCCTCCCCTTTATCCGCGTATATGTTACCCAGGTTGTTTAAAAGTACCTGGTTGCCTGGAGCTGACTGGAGAGCTGTTTCATAAAAAATAACAGGATCTTTCCATACTTCGCACCTTTTCCATGTTAACATCGAGAACCACCCGACAGCAAAACAGAAAATAATGACCATGCCTGTTTTTACGGCTTTATTAAAGGCCGTTTCACGGGAAAGGAACCTGATAAAAAATACGGCGAATAAGTAAAAAAGCCCGATCGACGGGAGGTACATATATCGGTCCGCCGCGTAAATATCCCCGGTCTGTACAATCTGGAGGACGGGAAGTATGGTTATAAAAAAAAACGCCGCGCCGAAAATCACTTTTTTTGAATACTTCACGGAAAACGCGGCGAGAATGATCAGTACCGCGAGCATAGCCGCGTATACCGGTATTTCCGCGAGGTGCCGCCCGGTAACAGGATGATACACGTACATCACCGAAAGTTTTACGGGCAGAATAGTTTTCCACAGGTAGAAAAAAATAACTTTCATCCGGAAGTAAAGCATGGCCGCGCCTTTTACCGTCTGCCTTATCGACCCGGCCCCTGACTGGAAATAAATATTCACAACGCCGAAAACGGCTGACATTACGAAAAAAGGCGCTTTATCGAGTAAGGCCGTTTTATCGAACGGCCTGTTCCTGAAATAATCGAGCAGGATAAAGATAACCGGCAAAGTAACAGCCATAGGCTTTGAAAGGAGCGATAAAAGAGCGAATACGACGCACACCAGGTATATAGAAGATCTTTTGTTCCCCAGATACGCCAGATACGCCGTAAGGGCGAGCATGTAGAAAAAAGCGCATGCAAGGTCTTTTCTTTCGGCTACCCACGCCACGGATTCTACGTGCAGGGGATGTACGCCGAATAAAACGCCGCAGATAAAGGATATCCCCCCGCTTCCGGTAAGCCTGTATATAAAGATAAACACTAAAACCGTTATCGCCAGATGCAGGATATAATTTGTAAGGTGGTACCCTAAGGGGTTAAGGCCCCAGAACATGTGATCCAGGGCGTAACTCATCATTGTTACGGGGCAATAAGTGCCTACAAAACTCCGGGTGAACATCTTTTCAAGATTATCATATGAAAAACTTTTTATGGCGCTATTTTTCATAACATAAGCGGAATCATCGAGGTGGACGAAATCGTTCAATAAACACGGAAATAGCGCCGCCATTGTCAGGGCGGCCATGGCGATAATGTATATTACGAGCCTCTTATTTACGGATACCATAAAAACCGCTAAACCTCCCCCTGGGCGCTCTTTTTCACGGAAAGTATGATGATCTCATGCCCCCTTCGGGGGTATGATCTGAAAAACCTGAACTGGAGAGCGTATACCGCTTTCCACAAAAAGCCGGGACTTGATAATAAACGCGGCAATAACGGCATTTCGTACGCGTTCACGCGGGAACTTTGAGCCGTAAGGCTCTCTTTTTCCAGGGATGCCTTGACAGCCGGTTTTTTTAAACGCGTATACATCCTGCGCATAAACCAGAAAACGGGAAACGTGAAATCCCAGAATACGACCGGGGAAAAACCGGATCTTTCCAGTTCAGCGCGGATACCATCCACAGTATAACGCCTGTAGTGCCCGTAAAACTCGTCGTCCCATCTCCATTCACGCGGGTTAACAGGTACGGAGATCACAAGGTGCCCCCCTTCGGATAAAAGTGAGGAGATTTTTTCCAGGGCTTTCGCGTCATCTTCGATATGTTCAAGGACGTCCATAAGAAATACAGTATTAAAAACGCCTGAAACATCCGCGAGGCCTTTATTTTCCACAGTAACGCCGCTGAACGCGCCAAGAGTCTTGCGCGCCGCTTTAAAGGCCGCCGGTGAAGGGTCCACCGCCTTCCCCCGCCATCCGCGGAGCGCCGCGTAACGGCTTATATCCCCCGAACCGCACCCGGCGTCAAGGAACGGCCCCGTAAGAGCGTATTCTTTTATCAGGCGGCCGAGGCAGTAGATAATATATGATTTTAACGGCGGGAAATTAGCCATATCCTATCTCCGCCTGTCTTTAGATGGCGGGTCGAATATCCGGAAACGGAATAACCCTGTTTTCCGCAGTATATACTTGCACATCACAACAAGTGTCTCTAACCCGTATTTAACGCTCCTCCCGAAATTAATGGATGACGCCTCAGGGGGGTACCTGGAAGGTATAGGTATATCTCCTACGCGGAATCCCTTGTAAATAGCCTGGGCGAGAAACTCGGTATCGAAAATAAAGTCGTCCGAATCTGACGCGTAATCTATTGTTTCCAGTACTTCCCTTTTGTAAACCCGGAACCCGGAATGAAAGTCCCCCAGGTTCTGCCCGAACACGATATTTTCAAGCGCCGTCAAAAATCTGTTGCTGAAATACTTATATAAAGGCATTCCGCCGGCCAGTGTCTCGCGCCTCGTCCTTACGCGGGAGCCGATTATAACGTCGCATATATCCGCGGTAATAAAACCCGCGGCAAAAGGGATAACGCGCGGGTCGTACTGGCAGTCAGGATGCAGCATTACAATGATATCGGCTTTTCTTTTCAGCGCCTCGCCGTAACAGGTCTTCTGGTTGGCGCCGTACCCTCTGTTCACCTTATGTTCGCAGACGGTAAGCCCCATTTCCCTTGCCAGATCAGCTGTCCTGTCATGGCTGCAGTCGTCCGTTAAAAGTATCTCATCGACAATGCCGGGCGGGATATCGTCACAGGTCTTCTTCAAAGTTCTCTCCGCGTTATACGCCGGCATTACGACTATTATTTTTTTATTATCTATCATGAAAACCCCGTCCTCATTTAAACTCGGCCGCATCTCAATAATATCCCATATTTCACCATTTGACAAACAGCCCCGCCTGCGGCCGGAGCGGGCCCTGTCATTTTATATTCTCCGAAGAGCGGCGCAGAAATATTTTATCCCTGTACGCGCACAGGACTTTCATATCCCGGATATCCATCGTATAGTAATCTTTATCCAGGAACTCTATAAGGCCCGCGCCGGGGCGCCACAGCTGAGCTATAACATCCGGCCTTAATTTTCCGATAGAATATACATAATCATACTTGTTATGCCCGGGGTAGATATCGCCGTATTCTCTAACCCTGGCTTTTCCGCGCGCGATGTACGTGTCATTATAACCGAGTATGTCCACTGCGGCCCTTTCCGAAAAATACGGTATCGCCCCTCCCCACACTACGGCTATTCTCGCGTCAGGATAAGTAAGCCCTTTCAGCATAAGACCCAGCCTGACCATGTTCTTATCGTCCTCAACATGGGCGCCCGTAAAATCCAGCAGGTCCCTGAAGCCCGCAGAGAGCGATCCCCCGTGGATCTGGATCAGTAAAAGACCGGTTATAAAGGCTTTCACGCTGTTTTCCGCGAAGGCCGATACTCTGATCTTACCGCTTTTTATTATACGCCCGGCAACATAGTCAACGGCTGAAACCATTAAAATGAAAAAGAGCGGCATAACAACACATAAATACCTGTTGGCAAGGTTCCCCCACCATTCCCAGGCGTCTCCACCGGCATAAATGCTGTAAAAAAACTGGACAAGGATAAGGGCTGAGAGAAAAAGTATTTTTCTGTTCTTAAGGTTGGAAAGCGAGTATATGAACGGGGTTAAAAACACGGGCCATGACATATTCGCCGCGAAATCGTTAAATACCCATAAACCCCGCTGAACCCTTAAAAGAACGGGCATCCCCGTCATCTTAAGGTAATATGTATTAGGCAGGGCCTCTCCGTAATAAAAGAGCCTGAAAAGAAGGTGAGCGCCTGAAATAAGCGTGAAAACCATAACAGCGGACACCGCATTCTGAATTCGCCGCTCAGGCACAGAGTATAAGACGAAGAAAAATATCACCGCGAAAAAAAGCGCGAAATCCATCCTTACCAGAAGGCCCGTTCCGGCGATAATAAACAGGAACGGGTCAAATTCTTTTTTCTCGACCACCCGGAAAACACGCGTTATCGATAAAAGAAGCAGAAAAACAAGAACCGGCGTTTCCATTCCTCTAAGAGCCCAGAAGTCCAACGGCAGATAAAACGCCGTTAAGAATACAGCGGCGGCCGCGGCATAGCGCTTTCCCCCTGACACCATGTCGGACACGCGTTTTACAAGGAACAGTGAAGCCGTCACGAACACCGCTCCCGTAAGCTGTATAAAAAACGATATTTTAGAAACAGCTGCGGGAAGTAAATGCCAGAACGCCATGTAAAGTGTCCACAGAAAATTCGTATATCCTTCGACCCTCGCTCCATACGGATTCCATACAAAACCAAGCCCTTCCGCGAGATTCCTGGCGTATCTCATGGAGATCATGGCATCGTCGAAAAGCGTAAAATACCTCTGGCCCGATACGATAAAACTGCTCTTAAAAATAAAAACAGAGCAATATATAATATTCGCGGCTATTATCAACAGGAAAATAATATTTTTTCTTTTAAAGCGCATTTCATGCCCTTTCATTCGCGCCCTACAGGCGCGGTCACACTCGCTTCCGGCGCTGTATTTTTTTGAACCCCTGTTCACGAACGATTTTATCCATATCCGCGGAGGTAGGAATATCTACGATCTGTCCCGGATAATACTACATTTTTTTCCGCTCTCGACAGCCCTTATCGTGCCGCTGAACTCCCGCGAAAAGGCGTGATCTAACCGCGTGTTTTATTGCTTACCGCCGTTTTTCCTGATAAGACCGTTAAACTCCGACTCGATCTCTTTTTTGTTTTCGGGCGCCGGCATAACAGGTTTTTTATACCCTTCGGGCAGGGGCTGGCCAAAGCTGTAGTTTTTCATAAGAAGGATAATGTCGTCCGGGGGCATTTGATAAGTCTCTGAAAGATAATGGACACCCTGCTCCCACACGGATTCGCTGATCTCAGGCGAGACAAGCGCCAGGGATTCTTCAGCCGCTATAACCCTGTCAAGCCGGATCATATAAGAGATAACTTCTTTCTCCGCCGGTGTATACGCCGCCTTATCTTCCCCGCGAGAATACGGAGAAAGGCATAGCACTAAAAGCGCCGTAAAAAGTAAAACTGTATTTTTCATAAAGATCTCCTTTTATTGTTTTACGCATTGTCAGAAATTTAACCACAGAGTTCAAAGAGGTTCTTTAAAATAAAAAAATCAGGCAAAAATATACGCCCTCCCCCCCATGCCCCTCTAATAGCCCCTCCGCGTTACCCATATTTATATTTCGCGGTACAATTGAAGGTATACCGCTTCGCCCGTAGGGGCACATTGCATGTGCCCTAAGGCCGCTTCGCGCCAATTTTACACAGCTCATTTCATCAGATTGAATACCCCTTATTTACGCGGAGCGCGGTATCATGCGCCTTTTGTTCGTTTGTTTTTTCATGGTTTCGCCGCGTGTTCAGAGGGCACATTGCATGTGCCCCTATTGACGGATCCTTATCTTGAGGACACAGAGTTTTTCTCTCCCCAATTATTAATCCTTTCTGTGTTCTCTGTGGTTCCACTCCATCCCTCTTTTTTTTATCCTTTCATGCGATTTTTGGCACTACCTTGTTTTACCGCCATTCCCGTCATACCTATAAAAATTCGAAGTAAAGCCTGTCCGCTTCTTTCGCCAGGTTGAACTTGACGCGCGCGATCTTCAGGTTTATCTCGGGATTTTCCCTGTTCGCCCTCTTGAAATAAATAAAATAATTTTCGACCTGGGACAAAAAATCCATGACTAACTGGTATAGATTTTCAGCGGGGCTCGATACGGGCACGGCTCTTTTTTTATATTCGTGTTTTAAAAGGTTAGCTTTTTCAAGCGCCTCATTGGCCTCGATGTAGCCTTCACTGAATTTCTGAAAAAGGTCCGCCATATACTGCGATATCTCTTCATACAGCTGGAGCTGGAACAATATATCCTGTTTTATGCCGTCTTCCTGCTCCAAAGGCTGGCACCACGCCTCCGCGACGCAGATAAGAACAAACAATACGGATATGAATATTTTCATCATAGCACCAAAGTTTGCGGCCCATGTATCGAAACGGCCCGCGGGCCGCCGGTATCTTTTCAGGCGGCTTCACGATCGCAATGAAATAAGCGCGGCTATTTATTTCCGCTTGCCGGAGCCACCCAGGACTCGGGCGGCATCATACTTTTTTCAGAACCGTTATCGCTTACTCTCAGCATAAGCATAGCCGCTATCGCCATAAAGGCCCCTCCCGCGACTACTCCGAGCAAGCGGTTGTTCCCCATAAAATGAAGCATTATCCATCCAAACCCCAGTGAAATAATGATCTGCGGTATAGTTATGAAAAAATTGAATATACCCATATAAACACCCATTTTTTCTTTCGGTATGGCTGTCGAAAGTATGGCGTACGGCATGGCTAAAATACTGGCCCAGGCGATACCTACTCCCGCCATTAAAAGCAGAAGCATATTCTTGTCCCTGACAAAAATAATACCCGCGAGGCCTGCCGCGCCGCATAAAAGGCATATCATATGCGTATATTTTTTTGTAAGCTTCCCGGCTATCTTCGAAAGAAAGAGAGATATAAAAAAACATACCGCGTTATACATAGCGAAACATATGCCCGCCCATTCGATACCCTTGAGATATGTGTCTGTGCCTTCTCTGCCGCCGAAAATGTTGTTGGCTACTGTCACGGGGAAATATATGAACATGCAGAAAAGCCCCATCCACGTGAATATCTGCACCCACGCGAGTTTCCTCATGGTTACGGGCATATGGATCAGGTCCCTGAAAATTTCCTTAACCGCGTTAAGTATCCCTCCCTGTTCTTTTTTCACGCGCCTGAACTTTTCAAGGTCATCGGGCGGATATTCCCTGGTGCTAAAGACCGTCCATAATACCGCGGCCAATAATACGGCCGCTCCGATATGAAATGATATCCTCACTATTTCCGGGATCTCGCCCCCGGAGACTGGAAGTGAAAAACGCGCGAGGCGGAAAGCTCCGTGCGCGGGAGGGATAGCCGCTCCGGGCCGGGCCGCCGCCGTATTCGAAAAACCAAAAACATTTTCAAGTATCCACGGAAGGGCCGAAGCTGTAACAGCCCCAAGCCCTATAAAAACCCCCTGCATTGTGAACCCCAGAGTCCTCTGATCTTCAGGCAGAAGATCCGCGACAAAAGCCCTGAAAGGCTCCATGCTTATATTGACGGACGCGTCCATTATCCACAAAAAACCGGCCGCCATAAAAAGAGCGCCCGAATAAGGCATACCGAATAACGCGAAAGTGGCGAGCACCGCCCCTGTCAGGAAATACGGCCGCCTTCTGCCTAACCTGCACCAGGTATAATCGCTCATATGCCCGATAAAAGGCTGTACCAGTAACCCGGTTAAAGGCGCCGCGAGCCATAAAAGCGGTATCTTGTCCGGCTGGGCTCCCAGATATTCATAGATAGCGCTCATATTGGCCATCTGCAGGCCCCACCCGAACTGTATACCCATGAATCCGACACTCATGTTGCATATCTGCCATATGCTCAAACGTGGTTTTTTGATCTTTCACCTCCATAATTTTGTCCGGGACGCGCGCCGCGGTTTTATTTTACGGTTAACCCTGATGCCCGCCGGCCGTTTTCGCCCTGCCGTATGTTTCAGTCAGCCCGCGCAGTTTTTCCAAGTGTTCCTGCCCGGGCTGGCCCGCGCGGAGGCGCCATTTCCAGTTTCCGAACGGTTCCGACGGCTGGTTCATCCTCGCTCCGCTCCCGAGGCCCAGAATATCCTGAACCGGAAAAATAGCGTACCGCGCGACAGACATCATGGCAAGCCTTATCATATCCCAGTTCACTTCATTAAGCCTGATCTCCTTATCCAGATACCGCGACAGCCGCTTTTTATCTTCTTCCCCAGCCTCGTTCCGGATCCATCCTGTCAGAGTATTGTTATCATGCGTCCCCGTATAAACGATACAGTTTTCGCCATAGTTATGAGGTAAATATGGATGGGCCGGGTTATTCTCTCCGAAAGCGAAAAGCAATACTTTCATTCCGGGAAAACCGTAATGGTCTTTCACCTCGTTCACGTCAGGAGTAATAATGCCGAGGTCTTCGGCTATAACAGGAAAACCCGGTATATTTTTGAGCAGAGTATCAAAAAAATCATGGACCGGCACATCCCGCCACGCGCCGTTAACCGCGGTTTCCTCTCCCGCGGGCACTTCCCAGTACTGGACAAGGCCCCTGAAGTGGTCTATCCTCACCATGTCAAAACGGCTGAACGTATTTTTAAACCTCTCGATCCACCACCTGTACCCCGTTTCCTTCAACACATCCCACCTGTATACGGGATTATTCCACAACTGCCCTGTTTCGCTGAAATAATCAGGCGGCACACCGGAAACAGCATACGGTACTCGATTTTCGTCCAGCTTGAAAATCGAGGGGTTTACCCAGACATCGGCGCTGTCATAACTTACGTAAATAGGCAGGTCCCCTATTATCTTTATCCCTCTGCCGTTACAGTAGTTTTTCAAAGCGAACCATTGTTTATTGAAAAGATACTGGAAAAACTTTTCCTTACCGATACAATCGGAATACTTTTCACGCGCCTTTTTTAACGCCTTCGCGTCGCGGTCCCGAAGTTTTTCCGGCCACTCGCTCCACACTTTACCGCGTGACGCCTCTTTCAGGGCGCAGAATAACGTGAAATCATCAAGCCAGGCTGAATTCGCGGAACAAAAAGCCTCGTATTCATCTTTATTCCCGGTTTTCATGAAATTATCGTAAGCGGCGTCAAGGACCTTCATCTTGTACGCGGAAACTGTCCCGTAATCAACCTCTCCTTCGGGAAAATCAGGGGCCGCGCCGAGGCCGTCCCCGGACACCGCCTTTTCTTCCAGAAGTACCTCCGGGCTTATAAGCAAAGGGTTGCCCGCGAAAGCGGAACTGCTGAAATACGGAGAATATCCGCTCCCTGGGATTACGGGATTAAGGGGAAGTATCTGCCAGAAAGACTGCCCCGCGGAATCGAGAAAATCAGCGAACCTGAACGCGCCGGGGCCAAGGTCGCCTATCCCGTATTTTGAAAAAAGAGACGTTATGTGCAGTAAAATACCGCTTGCCCTTTTATCCATATCACTCCTTTGATCTCAAGATTTCCGCGAATACGCGGAAATCTTCCGGTGCGGACATCGGAAAAACAGCCGTGAACCGCATAAAAATGTTATTTATTCCATATAAAGAAATAATAAGGATAAAACCGTAAAAAGCAAGCGTATCAATACGCATTTCTCAAGGTTATAGCGTGGCGGGATAGTATCCAGGGGTTGCCGCGGCGTTTACGCCATGACAACCCCCGGCATTCTTCTAATCTCTTTTGCTGTCTTCTGTTTGCCCTACAAAAAATTTACCCGAAAAAAAGTCCGCCGGATCCAGGCCCTTTTCTTTAAGCTTCAGCCTTTTTTTATGCCTTTTATTTTTCTGCGCGTTTTTAAGCCTGTTCCTGTCTCTTAACCCCATGATCTCTCCTCCCGTAAATATCGCGTTATAAAAAACCCTCTTCCGGAGAATATCTCTATCCTCCGTCACTTCTATACCCTCCAGGATGCTATTATTGTATATGTTTCCGCGCGATATAACAACTTTTTTCTATGCCGCTGTTTTTCCCGCTTCATCCCATCATCCGGTCAACGTCCTCCTCTGCTTTTCCCGTAAGTTTTATGCCGAATCTATCCGCTAAAACCTTCGCTACTCCGGGAGACAGAAAAGCCGGGAGCGTCGGGCCCAGCATTATGCCTTTAAAACCGAGGTATAAAAGCGCGAGAAGTACCGCCACAGCTTTCTGTTCATACCACGCTATATCGAATGATATCGGAAGCTCGTTCACGTCGCTCAGCCCGAAAACTTCTTTCAACTTAAGCGCGATCACGGCAAGAGAATAGGAATCATTGCACTGTCCCGCGTCCAAAACCCTCGGGATACCGTCTATATCGCCGAGCTCAAGTTTATTGTACCTGTATTTCGCGCACCCCGCGGTCAGGATAACGGTGTTATCGGGTAGCGCCCGCGCCACATCCGTAAAGTACTCCCTGTCTTTATGCCTCCCGTCACAACCGGCCATGACAATAAACCGTTTTATTTTCCCGGTTTTTACGGCCGCCACGACCTTATCCGCGAGAGCCATTACCTGATGATGCGCGAAACCTCCGGTAATATATCCGGTTTCTATCTGTTCGGGTGATTTACATTTACGGGCAAGTTCGATAATAACGGAAAAATCTTTCTCTTTCCCTCCGGTTCCTTCCGGTATATGTTCCACTCCCGGATAACCCGCCATACCTGTTGTGAAGATCCGGTTTTTATAAGTATCTTTCACCGGGGTTATGCAGTTTGTGGTCATTAATATCGGGCCGTTAAAGGATTCGAATTCACTGTTCTGCTTCCACCAGGAACCGCCGTAATTTCCCGCGAAATGGCCGTATTTTTTAAAAGCGGGATAATAATTGGCGGGAAGCATCTCACTGTGCGAATAAACGTCAACGCCTTTACCGTCAGTCTGTTTAAGAAGTATCTCCATATCTTTCAGATCATGCCCTGAGATGAGGATCCCGGGAGTATTCCGTACCCCTATATTCACTTTAGTTATTTCAGGATTTCCATAAATAGAGGTATTGGCTTTATCGAGAAGCGCCATGGCCTTTACCGCAGTTTCCCCGGCTTTCACTACCAGGCCCGTCATTTCTTCCGCGCTCATCTCCCGCGTAGTCGAAGCGAGCGCCATGACCACAAACTCATATATTTCCGGGTCTTCGAAACCCAGAATAGCGGCGTGTGAAGTATACGCCGAGAGCCCTTTCAGGCCGTAAACAAGAAGTTCCCGCAAGGACCTTACGTCTTCATCCCGGGTGGAAAGAACTCCCACGCCTCCGGCCTTTTCTTCCATGGCCGTGATACTGCCCGCGTTCCACACCACGGAATCATGCGTGCCGCCGGAAAAGCCGGATGCTTTTAATCCCGCCTTTATCTCTTCCCGTATGTTTAAAGCTTCTTTTATAAGACCCGCTATCCTGTCTTTGTCAAAATTCGCGTTCGTGATCGTGGCGAATAAAGCTCCGCATATGAATAAACCGTACGGCTTCAGGGCTTCTCCTTTTAGATCCGCTTCTTCCGCGCATATCGAGATCCCCTTAAGGGTATACACCAGAAGATCCTGCAGGTTTGCCACATCTTCCTTTTTCCCGCAGGCTCCGTTAATCGTGCATCCCGTATTTTTCATGGTTTCCTGGCATTGATAACAGAACATACTCATTTTCTCCCCCTTTTTTATTCGCGCGCCGCGAGTTTAGCGATAGTCACTTTCGAAAACTCCTTACCGACAATATCCTCGATCCTTCTTATCTCTTTTCGAAGAACACATTTTTCCCTGTTTTCGCATATTCTTTTACGGAAAATGCATTCCGAAAGTTGTATCTTTCCCTGAAAAATATTTATAATATCCGTTACCTTTATATCTTTCGGCCGGGCCTTCAATTTAAAGCCCCCTTTACCCCCTTCCCTTGATTCAACCAGGCCCTCCTTTATTAAGATACCCAGTATTTTCCTTATGAACTGATACGGCATATTCTGCCCGCGCGCCACATCCCTGGCGGAAATAAATTCATCCCCAGCCCCGGCCAGCGTTATCAAGGCTCTAACCGCGTAATCCGTATTTTTTGTCAGCAGTTTCATTTTCCTCCTTAATATCTGAGATTATTATAGTATCAGTTGTTATGAAAGTCAAATTTTTTGTTTTAACACCGCGAAAATCTCATCTATTTACGGGGCGAGTATTTTCTGAGCTAATTTATGCAGTCTTGAATTAGATAAAGCTGTAATTTTCTTTTTCACCGCTCTCGAATAATATTCCTGTTCGGTTTTCGTCATTTTCTCACCCCTGAGTTTCTTAAAAAAAAGGTTTTTCTGTTTCGGTGAAAAAATCTGCGATAACGCGTACTCCAGAGATAACTCTCCGAACCGCTCTTCTGATTCTTCTTTTATTTTTTCT
>JBDRAX010000002.1:0-5677 GCA_043823375.1 Candidatus Omnitrophota bacterium
ATATCTTACTGCTGAATTGATATGTTCATGTTCCAGCACGCGCGAATAAAACCTCCCCTGCCACAAATGCCCGTTCGCTTTTAGCTTTTTATTGTAATACTGGGAATACCTCATACGCGCGCTTGAAAACACTTTTGCCATGCTCTCGTTTTCGCGGGGTACGCAGATAAAATGAACATGATTATCCATCAGGCAATACGCGTATATCGCCAGGCCATGTTTTTTGGCGTATTCATCTATCCACGATAAATATTTCAGCCGGTCTTCCTCATCACGGAAGATCTCCTGCCGATAATTACCGCGCTAATGTCACATGGTATGGATATTCTGGCACTACTATTCTGGCTGTTCTTGGCTTGGTTATATGTTTTACGGAACTGAGCGGAGTATATCAATAGGACAATAGTGTCACTATTTATAAAAATATTGACTTTTTTGTATTTTGTTGTAAAATCATTATAAAGTTATATATGGCGGATTACACTATGCCTTTAATAAAGCTATTTCAACCTTTACAAAAATATGATGAGAAATAAGTTTTTTTTACCATTAATTCTGATAACAGCATTATATAGTTCCACAGCGCTATCTCAGACAGCACATGACTTGACAGCACGAAAAGATAATACACTTGCCACGGTTTCGATTTTTTCCGACCTGCCAGGTGCCCTTGAAAAATATTACCGTGCGGCAGTCGGGAAATACATTCTTATTCATACCGGTATTATCCTGAAAAACCATGAGTATATCCTTTCCGGTAAGTGGTCCGAAAAAAATGATCCTCATATAACACTCAAAGGCATACCTATTCCGCTCGACATCCGCATACATCTCAGCACAATATGCGAATTTCGGAAATTTTTAAAATCCGGTGAAAACGGTGCGGCATGCTATCTTATCCCTGTGACCGTGAATAACTTGCCCTATCTTGCCTATATGACCGTGGCGGATAATGGCGTTGGCGTTAATAACGAATGCCTGATAACCGTTTACACAAAAGCGGAATCCGCGGCATTCCTGTACAGACGCACCGTCCCTCCCGATGGTTTCTGCCATCGCAGGGAAAAACCCGCGGCAAAAGATAAAGTACACGAATCGGATAAAGATCGTACAGATACCGCATCCAGCGGGTCGTGGAGCGGGCCTGAATGGAAAAACATCACGCTCGATTCTGTCATGCGGATTATATCCGACGACTGCAGACTGGGCGCTCTCCAATGGTTATGCGCGGGAAGGGACGCAGGCGATCTTGCCGTCGACCGGATACGGAATAACATCATCGCCCCTGTATTTTCATTCAGTTCTTCCCGCGAGGAATTTGATGAACTTCTAGATTTTGTAATAGAACTGGTTGATTCGAATGCTCCGGATGATGAGAACGGCCTGCCGGCGTCCCTTCTCCACACGGAGCGCATAGCCAGGCAGAGGGACGAATATTCGGTTAAAATAGCGGCGGAGCTCGCGCGCTCCACGAAGGGATTCAAACAGATATTAATCGACATCCACAATCTCGCGCAAAATATAAGCCGTGAAGCCGTCCCGGAAGAAACGGCAGAGTCTCTTTTCAGGACCATGCTTTCAACCCGTCTGCAGGAGGGACGCTTCCGCAATGTGCTTTCCTCCCTCATCTCCTGTTCTCAAACGGCTTCTGATAACTCACTTTATCTCTTGTTGCTCCTTGGAGCCTGTCCACTTTTCGATATCGCCATATCGGAATACGACAGCTTGAACGGCATAGAAGCCCTGTTTTCAGCGATCGAAGGGAAGAAAAAGGCCTCTCTCTCTCCCGGCAGGTTCTCTCCGCGGGTAACGGAATTCCTGGAGCGCTTTACAGCCATGCTCGGTTTAGTCCGGACTGCGGAAGAAAATTTTCATGTTCCCATCCGGATACACCGGAAAAGCTCCGCCGGGATAACCCGGGATGGCTCTTTGCCCATACTGAAAGAGCAGTCCCTGGAAAATGAAATCGCTGCCGGACGGCTTTTACATCTGGATGGACAATATTATGCCCCGTTCAAAAACATACTGAGGGGGAAAGAATACAGCACGATCCATAACAGAGCTTTTTCTTTCAGAACAGCATCAGGCGGATCAGTAATATATAAAGGTGTCGGCAAGTCACGTCCTGTCTATCATTCAGGCCTGATGGTGAATATCACGCTCGGTACAGGCGCGCATGTTTTGAATGGCGGCCTGCCGCGCATAGAAGCATTCATCGAAGCGGATTTTGCCCTGAGGGACAGTTTACGTGAGCTTGAAGCGGAAAAGAACCCGGTTTTTCTGCTTGCCCGCTCATATGATATTTCCAGCGGACTTCCCGGCAGGACGCCGGGAGACATGTTCCGCGAACCGCTTTTCACGGCTGAGGTTCTGGCGGTACCCGTTGTCGTCCTCCACCGGCAGGATCGGAAGGTCAAAGCTTTGCTTGAAAAAGCTTTGAAACCTGACCCGCGGCTTCACCTGCCTGGATTCGTGGAGTTCATACCCGTCAAAGATTATCTGGATTTCGCGGGCATCGAGTATACCGCGGGAGAAGAGCCGAGCATCTACGCGTATAAAGTTCCGGTAGAGGAACGGACGGTGGAACTCTCAAAGGTTAGCGATCTGGAGCCTCTTATGAAATATTACGGCTATCAGGTTGAATACGATACGGCACAGGGCGCTATAACATCGATCCGCCGGAACGGAAGAGATGTGACATACCATGAAATGGCGGAGGCCGTCATAACTTCTTTTGCGGCGCGGTGCGGACTCTTGCTCCACATCATGCAGAACAAATTACACGCGATCTGCCGGAATCCAGCCGGCAGCGTTCTGCAGGGAGCCCACAACCAGAACGCCGTGACTTTCTTCGATTATGATACCATGCAGTTCGACGTGGCCGCAAACGCCCGCGAACAGGGGTTCGCCAGAGATATACAGGACGCAAAGGAATGTATCAGCCATCTTGCCGGGGTCTTCTCCGGCATAGGGAACGTCAGCGTTCCGACATCCCGCGCGCTTGCCGTATTTAACGAAATCCTCGGCATAAAAAGCCAGGCGCTGTCTTCCATGCATATCAAAATAAAGGATGCCATAGCCTTTCTGGAAACTGTACCGTCCTTCGGTGAAATATCGTTTGCCGGGCGCGCGGGTATACTGGCCGGCAGTATACGTATACAGGTTGACGATATATGGATGTACCGCTTCGCCAAATCCCGGGCGGACGGGACTTTCAGCCTTAAAGTCTGGCCCATGTCGGCCGACAAGGATACGGATACCATCACTATCTCGTCCGCATATATAGACGAACTTTCAAAAGCGCAGGTAGCCGCCATTCTGAACGAAGGAATAAACCGCCTTCATGGAATTAATGACGCCTGCAAAATCGCTGGTGAGACCTGCCACATCCTTTCCAGCGCGGAAGGATTCGAACTGGATATCGAGGCGTTGCTGAATCGGTCGTTCCTTTTACAGCTCTCTGGCGAAAAACAGAAAGAGTTCCTCTCGATCGACAGGCGCAATATACTGAAAAATGCCGTTAACAGCCGGGTAAAACATGCCTGCGCTGACGCAATATTACGGAATGGAGTAAAACAAGCGGTTATACTGACGGCCGAATATTTCCTCGGAACAGGGGAACTCTCTTCCGTGATACCTCCGCTTGACGCGCTCGAATTCTGCGCCAGGCATAACATCCCGGTATTCATTGGCGCAGCGGATCATGACGAAGTCCGCCTTTTGACACGTACTCTCGGGCCCGGCCCTGACGGCCGGGGAGCGCTCATTGCCCCGGACAACATAATTGTCGTCCGACCGGATGAAACCGCAAGACTGTGCGGGGAAAAAATTGATAACACGGCCCCGCGCGTCCTCGCCTTTTCACGTCTGCTCATATCAAAAGCCCTCGTAAAGGCGAAACAACAGCGGATCAACCCTGCGGATGTACTGTTCATTACCGGTCCCTTGCCTGCGGATAATATGCCTCAACTGGAGAAAAAGATCCTGGCCCTTTCCCGCGCTTCAGAAAACGTAAAGATTGCCGTAATAACCCGGACCGCTGAAGATATGGGCCGTCTGTCCCAGCTTACCCCTGTTATATACCAGGCGTTTAATTCCAAAAAACAGATAATGATCCTTCCTCTCGCACCCTGTGCCGAGATCGAAACGTCATTGGCGTACAGCCTGGAACAATACCACGCGGCACAAAAGATACTAAAATCTCTCTAAAAACCCCACACCCATCAGACAGACACATTTTTTATTCCCGGGCCTTCCTTTTTTACGGACATCCAGACTGATACCGAGTAATTCTGACAACGCTTTCTTAAAATCCGATCCACCCCACGGCCTGCCGAGCATTGTGCATTTTCTTATTTCATCCATCTCTTGCGGATCATCCTTATCCGCAATATATTCTTTCCATATTATGTCCTTTATGTCCATAATATCCGCCAGTTCCGAAAGCGCCAATATGCTCTCCTTCTTTTCTCCGGCATGGAATCCGGCGCTTGACCACTCCCACTCGTGCTCCCACCCCCATGGGGGCGCGAGCGCGCCATGAAATAGGCTGAGAGTGTGCGTTATACGTTTCAATCCTCCATAAAACCTGAAGCGATCCGGCAAAGTAGCCCCAAAACAAATAATTCTTTTCCAAACCTCCATATTTACTTCTGTCCGCATAACCTTTTTATGTAATCCGGATCATCTGGCATGGTTATATATTTTACGGACCTGAGCGGAGGTATGTAAATAACAAAATAGTGCCTCTTTATGGGTGTCCCTATTATAATTCGCCTCACAAAGAGTCATCTTATAAATTCCAATATTCCTTAGGTTCAATAATTTTAATCCCTTCATACTTTTTTAAAACCAGCAAATCCTTGTCTCCAGTCATCAATAAATCTATCTTATTCTCCACTATATCCGCCAATATCTGATTATCTTTCTCATCTCTACATATCTTCTTAACTGTCTTGGAAGTTTTTCCTCTCTCAAAATATTTTTTTACTACAGAAACAGCTGACAAGGTAACTTCATCGGTTAGTTTTAATTTCTCCGTCAATATCCTCTGCATTTCTTCTAAAACAAACTCTGTGTAATATAGATCATGCTTATATATTGCGTCTTTTATTACATCAAAAGTATACCCGTGGCCGACAAAAGCCGAAACTAATACGTTCGTATCAAAATATACTCTCATGATATCTCATCAAACAATTGCTCTTCCGTTAAAGAAACTCCCCTTTCCTCCAGCTCCCTCATCGCCTTTCCTCTTACTGCGCTGAAGTCTCTTAGGAAAAAATGTTGCTTAAGGGCCTTTCTTATAACTTCGCTTCTTGAGGTATGTTCTTCCTTGGCTTCTGCTTTGAGCTTTTTTAAGATAATATCCGGTAAGCTTATGGCTACAACATTTCTCACTTTAGTCACCTCCTGTATTAAATTGTAATACATAAAACCTTTTTTGTCAAGTGCCTCCCCAACAAAATAGGACAAAAGACAATTTGGGGGAATAGTTACACTATTTTTTCTTCATTGGCCTGCCTTTTTTTCGGGCAGACACACTAAACCCGAGTATTTTTGATAACGTTTTTGTAAAACCGGAGCCTCCCCATGGCCTGCCGAGCATTGTGCATTTTCTTATTTCATCCATCTCCACCGGATCATCCTTATCCGTTATATACTCTTTCCAATCAAT
>JBDRAX010000003.1:0-2502 GCA_043823375.1 Candidatus Omnitrophota bacterium
CAGTCTTGTGGGCGTGTACCCTGCCGGTACTTTGGTCGAGCTGGATACCAGAGAAGTAGGCCTTGTAGTCCTGGAAAGCACTCTTGATATCAGGCGCCCGCAGGTTGAGATCCTTTACGGTATACAGGGGGAAAAATATGAAGAGCCTGTAATGGCAAATCTGCTCGAGAAGGATAAAAACGGTAAATATAAATGGACTATAATGAAATCGGTATCGCCTGTTGAAAAATTTCAAATACCGGAAAAATATTTATAGTTCCGTAATGAAATTTAACGCGGAAAGGCTTTGCACTCAAGTATTCCATATAAAGGTTGAATCTGTATGAAATTGCCCTATAAAATGACATTTTTCCTGTTCCTGACCGGCGTGATGAACGCTTTACTGGCTTTTTTCATTGCCGCTCTGGGCATGAATATCATCTTTTTAATGCTGTCCGCGGGCCTCTGTTCTTTTTTTATGGCGCACTTGGGAAGAAAAATGTTTGCCGGGCCGATAACGAAGTTGTATGACGGAGTGAAAATAGTGCGTTCCGGCAACCTGGATTATAAGGTCGATACTTATGAAAGGGATGAGACAGGTGATATTTCGAGGGCTTTTGACAGAATGTCCGAAGACCTTATAAAAGCAAAGATCAAGATCGAGAACCTCGAATCGGAAAGCGAGGAAAAAAGTAATATAATAAAAGAGCTCAGAAAAAGAGAAGAATATTTCAGGAGCCTTTTTGAACATTCCAATGACGCTGTTTTTATCAATGATTTTGACGGCAGGATAATCGACGCTAATGAAAAGGCCTGTCTTATGCTGGGATATTCTAAAACGGAGCTTTTAACTATGTCTTTTTTAGACCTCCATACGGAAGAAGAATTGACCAGGTCAAAATCCGCTTTTAAGATCGGCGCTGAAACATGTTCAGTGAGGTTCGAGTCGAAGTTCAGGAGGCTCAACGGCACGGATATTTTTGTCGCGATAAGTTCCAGTGTGGTCGACCTTAAAAAAGGCATAATGCAGGCTATCGTATCGGATATCAGTTCCAGAAAAGATCTTGAGCGGGCGCTGAGGGATTCAGAAGAAAAATTCCGGAGTTTTATGGAATCAGCCCGGGATTTTATGTATATAGCGGATGAGGAAGGAAGGTTTATTTATACAAACAGCGTTATGAGAAACACTCTTGGGTATACGGAAGAAGAGATCCCGGGGATGAATATAACGGACCTTCTTAGTGAGGGCTCAAGGGAAGAGTTTGAGACAAGGCAGTATGAGTTGATAGCCGAAGGTGAAGCTTTATACGAGACAGTATGGGAAACGAAAAACAGGGTCAGGATACACGGGGAAATGAGAGTTTCCGCGATTTATGATAACGACGGTACTTTCAGCGGAAGCAGGGGGATTTTCAGAGACATAACAGACCGGAAAAAAATTGAAGAATCCCAGAGATTAGCGCAGCTTGGTAAGCTTGCCGCGGATGTGGCGCATGAGGTCAATAACCCTATCACAATAATTTCCGGAAGGGCGCAGCTTTCTTTGATGGAAGAATCCGATTACGATGAAGCGAAGAAAAACTTTAAGATCATTATAGACCAGTGTGAGCTTGCCAGAAGCATAGTAAAAAGGCTGCTTTTATTTTCCAAACCGGCTAAACGGGATTTTAAGGAAATAAATATCAATGATTGCATAGATCTTGTGGCCGGCCTTCTGGATCAGCAGTTTGTGCGGCTCAGGATAAGAATAGAAAAGGATTTATGCCCGTCGATCTCTCCTGTAAAAGCGGATGAAAAACAGATACAGGAGGTATTTATGAATCTGATGATAAATGCCGCTGACGCGATGCCTGAGGGCGGAACTATCATTATTTCCACATCGGAATCTGAAGGATTTCTGAAGGTTTCTCTGAGAGATACCGGATGCGGGATCTCTCCGGGCGATATGAAAAAAATATTCGACCCATTTTTTACCACGAAGGAAAAGGGAACGGGCCTGGGGCTTTCCATGTGTTACGGGATAGTAAAAGAACATAACGGGGAATTAGTGTTTTACAGCGAACCGGGGAAGGGGACTACCGCTAATATCATATTTCCGGTTTCCAGTGAGACGGGCCTCTAAAGTTTTACCCGCGCTATTTTTATATCCGCATTTTTCTTTCCTTTTTTGAAGCTTCTGTATAGTTTTTTTAGCGATATAACGCGTGGCTGGTAATTTTTAGCCTTGGAGATTATATCGGTATATTGTAAAATAGGGGATATCATTTTTTAAAAGGAGGCGATAAACGGTATGGGAAAGACTCTTACATATAAAATACTTGAGAAGCACCTTAAATCCGGGGCTTTAATACCCGGCAGGGAGATAGGCATAAAAATAGATCAGACATTGACACAGGACGCGACAGGGACAATGGCGTATCTGCAATTCGAAGCGATGGGAGTCCCGCGCGTGAAAACAGAACGGTCTGTGAGCTATGTGGATCATAATACTCTCCAGGAAGGTTTTGAAAACGCGGATGACCA
>JBDRAX010000004.1:0-2826 GCA_043823375.1 Candidatus Omnitrophota bacterium
ACCGGGCCGGGCCGACCTTCCCTGGCCAAATAAACGGCCTTATCCAGATGGAATTTTATAAGATCGGGCTCCATGACAGTGACCGCGTATTTAGTGACAGGTTTGACCAGAGAAACTATATCCACCTCCTGCGGGCCCATCTGGCGCACGCCTTTACCGATAAGCATATCCGGCCTTTTGACCTGCCCGGAAACAATAAGCACAGGGACCGAATCGATCCATGACGCGGCGACCCCGGTGATGGCATTGGTGCCTCCGGGGCCTGTCGTCACAAGGATCGCTCCGATATTGCCGGTATATTGACTGTAAGCATCGGCGGCAATGGCACAAGCCTGTTCGTGCAGATTGACGACTATGTTCAAATCCTTGTTCCTGCCTAAAGAATCTACCAGATGCATAGACCCGCCCCCGGGGAGCATAAAAACATTTTTTACCCCCAGTCCGGCAATATACTTCATTACGAAATCAGATAACTTGATCATGATATTCCTCTATGACCATGTCTATCTTCTTTAAAACGCCGCTGACAGACAGGCCTTTTTTATTCCAGGGCCTAGCGACCAACATGCCCCTTATCCCCAACGCTCTGGCCCCCTCGATATTCTGTTCGCTGTCTTCCACCAAGATATCGACTTTACCCAGCCATTTTAAATAACCGGCCTTGCTACGGTCATATTCCGGGGCATGCTCCCCTGCTCTCGGAGACGGAATAAAATTAAAACTTCTTATCCATCTGCCAAAATTCTTTAGGACCCACTCGGCTGACATATGCGCCGTTCTTACCGGAACTGAAGTCAAGGCAATATGCCTGGCTTTATCCCCTGACCTTTCAAACCAGGCCAATATCTCAGGGTCAGGCTTCATCTTAGAATAATCTTTTGACAGTCTAAAATTATCCAAGCTCGACAGGTAATCTTCCTTAGTACTATTGATAATACGTTCCGGAGTATTTTCCGTTATTTGATCGAAATAGACTTTACAATCGCGATGTTCCGGCAGCCACTTATCGGTCAACCAATTGTACATCAGATCATTCAATACATCATCAACATCCCACGCGATAGTTATCATTTTTTATTTTATCGATTTATACAACCAATCGGACCTGAAGGTCATTTCTGTCTTTCTGTCTTTGTTGTCAGTTATCTCTCTGTCCTCATAAAAAGAATCGTTTTTATAATGGGTGGTAGATACCTCTTCAAAAATAACTCCTTCTTTAGAGGAAAAATTATGATTTGCTTTTCTATCAATTGTTAGCATATCTCCGGCTTTAAGTAATTTATTTTCCTTACCAACCTCGACATTCATACTTCCATATAATACATGAAAAGTCTCTTCTTTTTTTACATGATAATGAAAAGGATGCTTCTGTCCGGGTAATAAGATAATGAGTTTTTTGCAATATTCTCTATTAATACAATTCAAAATAGCCGCGCCCCATTCTTCATATCTATCTATTCCATAATGATGGGACAGTTCCAGATCAATCTTATCAGGCAGAGCTATATGGCTTTTCAGGATTATTTCTTTTAATTCTTTAATAATCTCCAATACCTTCCTACGAATATTCCCGATTTTTAAATCTTTGAAATTAACAGTTTCATTAACTTTAAGATCTTTATCTAAAATATATTCTGTATACTTTGACATATCATTTGCCACAAGCTGGCCTTCTCCACAGGGTATCGCGTAAAAAACATTATCTTTTGTTAATTTTTCGCCTTTTTTAAGATTAACTTTAGCAAATACGCCTCTTTTTAATCCCCTTAGATCATTTCTTTCTTTTTCCGTTATCCGGCAGCGCCCTTCCTCATCTCCGCCCATTTCATAAGCCTCTTGAGCGGCCTGAAGCCATCTATTTATCTGAATAGGAGTAGAAGAATAAGCGTTCATCGTATATTCATCGGATTCAACGGCAACGTGCCTTTCGAAAACTTTAGCCCCTTTAGCAATGACAATTTTTATCGAATCAATATTGTCCGGCTCTTCATGAGTAGAAAAACCCACCGTTACCCCGGGATAACGTTTTTTTAACAAGCCGATCTGGTTCAGCTGAAGGTTTTCTCTCTTTGTAGGATATTCGCCTACACAATGCATGATGCAAATTTTTTTATTTCTATGTTCAAAAAATGTGACGACCTGGTCGATCTCTTCCATGCCGGCTCCCGCCGTAGAAGCTATTATAGGCAGATCTGTCCGAACTATCCTTTCCAACAACGGCCAATCGGTAAAAGAACAGCTCCCTACCTTAATGACGTCAAAACCATGTTTTTCTATCAGATCGACCGATCTTTCATCAAAAGGCGTGCATATCGAGACGAAACCAAGATCAACTATCTCATCTTTTAATCTCTTGAAATGACTTTCAGCCAGACGGGTCTCCCTAAAACGCTTAACATATTTTATATCAGTCCTATCTTTAAAAACCGGATGGATAAAGGTATCCAGGTGGCGGTACTGGAGCTTAAATCCGAAATTGAATTTAAAATCCTTTGTGATCTTGCGTATGTCCCTGATGACCTTTATGCCATGTTCCACGTTTCCCATATGATTATTCGCCATCTCAAAAATAAACAAATTATGGAATATATTATTATTTTTCATCTTTAACCTCTTTTTGTATCATACCATTCCATCGTTTTTTTCAGCCCTGCGCTTAAAGTATAATCGGTATTCCATCCTAAAACTTTTCTAGATTTTTCGGAGCATAGGTATTGATGTTTTATCTCGTATTTCGCTTTGTTTAAAATCTTATAACTAGGCTTTTTGCCAATTAAATTATAGATTTTTTTTACTATTGCAATTACCGTAGTAGGGTTTTCATTG
>JBDRAX010000005.1:0-11311 GCA_043823375.1 Candidatus Omnitrophota bacterium
CACTCAGGCCTTGTATCTACAAACATTTATGCTTTCTCACTACGACTGTTTGTGAGAAATGCGGGCTAAGCCAGCAGGGGACAGGTCTTCTTTTATCCTCCGTCCCGCGCGCAGCATACGATAAAGTTGTATTATGGCAACTCTCTTTTATTTTTTTCTTCTGATTATTTTTATAAGAGGGCCGCTCCGGGCTGTGCGCCTGGGGGGTGGGGCTTGCTTCCTCAGGGGGCATCTGCAACAGGGCACACCACGAATGCCCCTTTGTCAGCAAGCATTCAGGGCGCTTTGTTCGTTCTTGTTATTCCGCAGGTGCTGGCGGCTTAACCCAAAAGGGGCATTCCATATGTACAGGTATTTTTTACGATTAAAGCTATTTTGTAAATGATTGACGCACCTTCGATCCCCCATATCTCAAGAACTCTATGCTCCTATCCTTCTCCAAACAAAAGGGCCCATCTCAGGTACGGTAAATATTCATAGCTCATACAGAAATCTGTGATGTACATATAAAAGCTATTTCTTTTTTTAAAGTCTTCGTTGTCTTCCGGGCGTAATACTTCACAATGTATCATTCGGTTATTGGAGATTTTTATAATTTTTACAACCATTCTATTTTTTAAACTCTGATACATTTCGTTCTCTTTTGGTGTTTTATGTTTCATATTATTCGGATTGCTATTCATTGTCAGCTATTTGGTATTTCCCAGTAGTATTACCTCATCTCTACTATCAGATCCTTGCCCAAAGCCTCAGCAATGCGTTTCAGCGTATCTATGGAAAAATTCTCATGCCCTGTTTCAACCGCGGAAATATACTGCTGTATAACCCCAAGTTTATCCGCCATGTCCTTTTGGGTCAAACCTGATTTCTTTCGTATCTTCCGGATTTGATGGGCAAGCCTCATCCTTTCAGGCGGGATCTCTTCCTCTCTCGGCTTACGGATCTTTTCTCCTTCTTCTTTCAGCTTCTCATAAACCCTTGCGTAAATCGTCTGCCAGAAAAGCACCTTATCTTTTGTCCAGCTATCCCTTTTCATTCGTTTTTTAATTGCAGGCCATTTTCTGCAAAATATGGTCCTGTCAATCAGGTCGAAGACCTCTTTAGGGTCAGATACCCGGGAAAGCATTTTAGCCGCGTATATCTCGAAACGCGGGTTCTTTTCTTCTTTTAAGATAGCTTTAACCTTTTTCTCACTCAGGCTACTATCCCATAACCAGTACATACTCATTTATCTCACCTCACATTATAAATTTATCGACAAGATTCTTTAAAATTTCATCGTCCATGTATTTGATTACCGCGGCTGTATCAACTCCCGGTACCAGATCCAATAATTCCAGCTTGAGATCCATTCTGTTAAACCGTCTGTACCATATGATAAGCCTCTCGCTATCCGCAACAGAAAAATATTCCTGAAAAAAAGCTGACAAAGCTTTGTAGTTTTTCGACAGATAATAAAGATCAAAAAGATCTTTTACAGATTGTCTTCCTGAAGGAATCAGTTCGCCTGTTATGCTTTCTTTTTTCTGTACCCCCATGGCTGCTATCATCTTCCTGCAGTAAATGTCTTCTACTGAATGGAGCCCGTCCTTTACTTTATTAATATTTTTTTCATAATCCTGGACAAAGTCTATTTTTAAAAGTTCGCCCTTCTTTAAAGTGAAAGAATATACTTTCATAGGTATTAGTTCGGGATCTTTCTGCTCTGCTTCCAGAGTAAATTTATATCCCGTATATTCAGAAATAAAATTCACTATTTTCCCAGGCAGATCCTTTTTGTATTTCTGTGTAAAGAAATCCAGATCCACTGAAAATCTGTGGTTAAAATAAAAACTCAAAGCAGTGCCACCTGTCAGATAGTATTCTTTATATTTATCTGTTACTGCTTTTGTTATTTTTTCCTGTTCATTTCTTATGTATTCTTCTTTTTTCATCTTCCCTCCTGTCATAAATAGTACGTAAATTATTATACTACTTATAGATAGTATGGTCAACCCAAATAAAAAATATCACTCTTTCTGTTTTTTCTGATTAATAGTATCTGATAGACCTTTTTAAAAATGGACTGCTTGCGACCTTTTATCCTCCGTCCCGCGCTCCACGGATCTTCTCAATAATCAAGGAGCATATATTCCAATTTTCGATGCTGATCCAGAAAGTATAAAGCGGTTCTACGACACAATCTCTGAGAATCCGAGCGCTTTAAAAGACAGCGAAGCCATGCTGACGAAAAAGATTTTCAGAATACTACCGAAAATGAACCAAGTCAAACTAAACACTTTGCGTGAGAAGAACGAAGCCCTTGCCAAAATCTATTTGGCAGCTTAAATACGTTGCTATTTTTCTCCAGCATAAAAAATGGGCCAGCTGCTACTATTCAGGATTTTTAGTGCAGTTAATGTTACGCAGCGATTATGCTTGTAAAATTAACTACAACGGTCGCGCTTCAGTATGCTCCTCTCTGGCTTTATCTGGTTGTAGAATCTGCCAGTATAAACGTGTATCCCCGGAAGGCTAAACCGTCTGAGCTTTTCGGCAATTTCCGTCATGCGCACCCGTAATTCTTTGTCTTTAATGCGGGAAACAGAAAATCATATAATGGGCCAAGGCTTGAACTTGAACTTTACGCTATTTGATAAAAGTGATAATATCATGTTATGGCACCGTCTTAAAAACAGGATACCCGGGAGCCTGGTATCGTGTGATAGATCGGGGGGGGGACGATTTGCCGAAAGATAAGGAATTGTTCCTGTCAATGAGCCGTTCACCTGATGCGGCGCGCCTCGCGGTAAGGGGAGGAAAACAGGGCGGTTATTTTCGCGTAAGAACGGAGGGGCGTGGGAAAATACGGGAAAACATTTTTTGTAATAACAGTACTGGCGGTGGTTATGTGCGCTAAGGGATATGGGGAAGAAAAGACAGGGAAGGCTATGTTCGCGGGAGGGTGTTTCTGGTGTATGGAGAAGCCGTTTGAGGATATTGACGGTGTCATCAGTGTGACGGCCGGATATACCGGAGGCAGTGGGGAAGATCCTTCTTATGAAGATGTTTGCACGGGAAAAACAGGGCATGTCGAAGCTGTGCTGGTTGTTTTTGACCCTTCAAGGGTTTCGTATTCCGGGCTTCTGGAGGTTTTCTGGGAACAGATCGATCCTACGGATACTCTTGGGCAGTTCGCGGACAGGGGCAGTCAGTACAGGACTGTTATATTCTATCATGATGATGAACAGAGGCGCCTCGCGGAAGGATCAAAGCGGGCTCTTGAAAAGTCGGGGATATATGGAAAGCCTATAGTGACTGCCATAGAAAAAGCGGGGAAGTTTTATCCCGCGGAGGAATATCATCAGGATTATTACAGAAAATGCCCCGTTGAATACGGAAATTATAAAACAGGGTCCGGCCGGGGTAAATATATTGAAAAGATGAAGGAAAAAACAGCGGAGTTTTATAAAAAGGAAAGAAAAAAAGAGCTTCGAGAAAAATTAACGCCTCTTCAGTATAAAGTCACGCAGGAATGCGGGACAGAGAGGCCGTTCGATAATGAATACTGGGATAATAAGCGCGAAGGCATATATGTTGATATTGTTTCAGGGGAAGCGCTTTTCAGCTCCACAGATAAATTCGATTCAGGGACAGGGTGGCCGAGTTTTATCCGGCCGATCGATAATAATAATATCGTGGAAAAAGAGGACAAGAGCCTTGCCTCACCCCGCACGGAAGTCAGAAGCAGGCACGCGGATTCCCACCTCGGCCATGTGTTCAATGACGGGCCGGGCCTTTCCGGCCAAAGGTATTGTGTTAATTCTTCAGCGCTTCGGTTTGTTCCAAAAGAACGCCTTGAGTTTGAAGGGTATGAACGGTATAAAAAACTTTTTGATGAATAAGCTTTCTGAAAGGTAAAGTCTCTCTTTCGCGACTTTGACAGTATCAGCCACACAGGTCTATATTTACTGCTTGAGTCAAAAAATGAGATGGAAGAATGCATTCCTTTGTTAAGGCAACAAAATATCTTTTACTTTTTGTTGAATTAATGATAAAATCTCAACAGTATAGTTCGATGAGTATAAAACGAATATAAAGTGGAGATAGTGATCCCGGGGGGGATTGTCGTATTATCAGGGGGTATTTTATCCGCGCGGGCAGGAAAAAATTATAACTGCGCGGCCTGGAAAGCGAAACATTGAGATGGAAGGTATGGTCAAAACCGTGAAAAGGAAGAAAAACGGGTTTATTAAGATAGCGGATATTTTACTTTGTGTTGTGTTTTTTCTTTCTTCTGTGCCGGCGGGATATGGATCGGACGTGTCTTTGGAAGGCGCTCTGGAAAAGATATTTGTACCGGAAGGAAAATCGCGCGCCCCGGGGGGGATCTGTCTGCCCGGGGATCTGGGGGAGATTAAAGATTTCATGGAAGGGCGGAATGGAAAAGTGATTTTTCATATACTTGACGCTCATTGTAATTATTCCGCTCAGCGCTCGATATGCGGTTTGCTGGATGAATTTGGGAAGGAGTATGGAGTAAGTACGGTTTTTCTTGAAGGGGGAAAAGGGGAGTATGATCTTTCTGTTTTTACAGGGATAGCTGATGAGGATGTAAGGCGGGAAGTGAGCGAGTATTTTCTAAGGCAGGGGCGTATAAGCGGCGCGGAGTATTACGCTGTCAATAACCCGGGGCGGATCCGGATGCGCGGGATAGAAGACGAGAGGCTTTATCTGAATAACCTTGAGGATTTCAGGCGGTCAGCGGCTATGGAAAAAGAAAAGGACGGGATGCTGGCTCGCGTTTCAGATCTTCTGGATAAGCTGAGCGGGCACTGCTTTTCATCTGAGGACAACAGCCTTATAGGGATGCTTGCCTGTCCCGGGAAGGGACAGGAGTTTGAGGAACAGCTTAAATTTATCCTGGCAGAGGCGGAGAAAAGAAATATTTCTCTTGAGCCTTTCAGGAATGTCTCTCTTATGAGGGAGCTGTTTGAGAGGGGTAAGCGCATCGATTTTGTCACGGCGGGTAAACAGCGCGGCGATATTATCAGAAGTATGAGGCAATGCCTCGGGCAGTCGGCGAAAGACAGGCTGGCCTTTGAGGCTTTGAGGCTTGAAAGGGGGGAAACAACACCCGCGGCTTTTTACAGGTTTCTGACAGGCCTCGCGGAATTTAGGGGCCTCGCGGGCGACAGGCGTGAAGAATTAGCGGGATACCTCGGATATCTTGAGATGTATGAAAAGCTTGACGGCTCGGCGCTTCTTGATGAGGCTTGGGTTATAAAAGGCCTTATCGCGGAGACTTTAACTGTTACGGATGTTCAGAAAGAGATCTGGAAATGGCGCGGGTATTTACCGGTACTTAAAAAGCTTTTTGGCCTTGAACTTTCCAGAGATGAATTCGATGTGTACTATGCTTCGAGGGGCGAGTACAGCCTGGAAAAATTTAAAGCCTTATGCGGGAGTATTCCTGGGTTAATACCTGAGGACTATCTGACGGCGCTTGACCCGGATATGTTTGAGCGGGTGAAGGGGGTGTCCGAAGAGTTTTACGCCGGTTCTTTCTCGAGGGATAATGTTTTTTTCAGAAGGATAGAAGAGGATATGCGGTTACGGCGCGCGGACAAAGCGATACTTGTTACGGGAGGTTTTCACGCGGGCAACATGAAGAGTATTTTCAGTAAAGCCGGGTATACCTGCGTTACGATTATGCCCAGGATAGACGGGAAAGATCTTGAAAATCCTTATTATGGATTGTTGGCCGGGCGCGTGAGCCCGGTAGAGTCTATGGTTACGGCGGCTATATCTAACCTGGCGGTGGCCAGTATGCTTTCTGAGATGGGGATAACAGGTACAGAAGAGAAAAGCCTGTTCGATATATCGGTTAAAGTCATGGAAGCTCTGGTCAATGAGGCCTCGCGTAAGCGGCCGGGCGGAGCGACGCTGATGATAGAAAACATAGGGTATATACGCCTCACGACACGGCCGAAAGACAGGCGCGCGTTTAACCGCGCGTACCCTGAGATAGACGTGACAAATATGAATGAAAGCGAAAGGGCGCTCTTTGACGCGTTCGCGCGTGAACATCAGGAGATAGGCAGGATAATGATCGGAGAAGGAGAAAAGGCTGTTTTTGCCGTAAGAGAAGATCTCCGGGATGGAGCAGTTTATAAGGAAGGGGAAGGTTTATCCGGCGTTTTATTGATACATACCGGGTTTGACGGGGATAAGCTTACGTATAAAGGGCATCAGGCGGTAGTCGACCTGTTTCTCAGGAAAGCCCATGACAAAGGTTATGACGGGCTTCACGCCGTCGGCCTCGCGGATTTTCTGGCAGGTACCCGGGAAGATACTCCAGCGGCAAAGATAGCTTCAGCGATGTCGGAAGCTTTCGGCGCGGAGAATTATTCCCGGCTGCTCGAGATGGCCGGGAGCGGGCGTGATGGAAAGGCTAAAAGATGGATCAACGTTATTGCGGGAGCGCGCCTTGCTCCGGTGCCGTGGAAAATAGGTTCAAGGAGCGACGAATACGGCATAAATATTTCTCTGGCAAGGCTTCCTGAAGGGGAGGTAGATGCCGCGTGGTTCGTGGATACTCTGCTCCATGAGCTGAATAGCGCCGCTAACCCGGAAATGGAGCACGCTGACAATAACCCATGGAAAAGCGCCGCCGGTATAAAGGAAATACTGGACAAGATAGAAAAAAGGCTGTCAGCGGGAGAGTTCGCTTTTTCGATAATATCCTCTCCTGACGCGCTGTTCAGCGTTACGGACGAAGCGCTGAAACTCTTCAGGAGAAAAGGTGAGGCAGGGGATGGTGATGTTATATCGGCGTATAACGTAATCTTCCCGGACGGGTACGCGCGTGAAGTCAGCTACGAACGGCAATGGTATGGGGCCGTGGAGGATGTTGAAGCCGGTGAAACTGATCCTGGCGCTGAGCCTGACGCGGTTATTGAAAAAATGCCCGTTGTTTATAGTGAAACCGAGGAGGAAAAAAGCCATGAATTTTCTGAAGAAGATGATGACTTTTGTTTTAACGTAAACGTCGACCTTTTTTTTGATGATGAGGATGATGAGGACGCTATCCGGTGGAGGGCGCGGGGAATTGACCCCGCGGAGATCTATACGAGAAAAGTGTCGGAGGGCGGGACCGTGAAATATTATGGGCAGGGAACAAACCGCGCTATAGACAAACTTATTGCCGGGGAGGCATGGGTTGAGATGCCGGAGCCTGCCTATGGCGAAACTCCAAACAAGAAAAACGTAAGGAGAGTAACGCGTTCGGCGAAGGTCTTGAGTATCGACGGTGAAAAATATATTATCGCGCGGGAGAAAGCCGGCGGGGAACAGGCGCGAAGATCTCTGAGGCTGGATGATCTGATGAAGCATTTGAGCGTGTGTAAGCCGCGGACTATGGATGAAGCTGTGAGGGTGTTCGCGAAAAAAAGTGAGATATCTGTCCGGGAAATAGAAGAGTGGGCCGCGTCACCTTATATTGTGAATGTCATAGAGGAAGGTCTCGACATAAGTGATGAGGCTATTTGTTTCAGTCTGCCCGCGGGATCGGAAGCAAGGCAAAAAGCGATGGACAACAGGCGTGGGTTCAGAAGTAATTTTTCGGAAGCCGCGAGGCAGTTTTTCGCGGACGCGCGGAGTATATCTCTAAACCCTGTCAAACGGGGTGATTTCGCTTTACCGGGACAGGCGGATAAAAGCGGGCGGGAATATAAAACTCGGATAAGTGTCACGCGGGAGGGTGAGATGAAAACGGGGCTGTGCCGGATATATGCCGCGCATGGCGGAGAAAGCGATCACAATGGACAGATCCTGCGGGGGCTTGGGGAGGACGTTAAATATTTTATTAACAGAGAATTGCCTGTGTCTTATGGAGCGGTCATAGGAGGCATGCCTGCCAGGCATAAAGGGGCGGGGATGGAAGGAAAAGTTTTTGAAGCGGCTCTTGCCCGCGTAAAAAGCGCTGGAAGGAATTTTATCAGCGAAAAGAAAATAGGGCGGATAACCGTTCTAAACAGTATGGGCGTCAGTGAAGCTTTAGAGGTGCTGGCGGAAGAGAAACGGCTTCCTCTTGGAAATCCGGAATTCGTGAAAACAAAAATAGATATTACTATCGCGGAGTCGGTGCTTGAGGATATCTGCGGGCTTCTGGATATGGCGGATACACGCGGAGAAGAAATCGCGCGTATCATGGAAAAAAACGATTTGGCGAGGCTTAAAATGTTGAAGGCAAAGATGAACGGCGTGAGTTTAAGGGATTTTCTGCGTAAGAACGCGATGCTTACGATAGTGAAAGATAAAAATGGAAGCGTCATATATCCTGTGGATTACAACGCCGGGTTTATGCTGGCGCTGTCAGGGCTTAATCTGGGATATGTGATCGAAAGGATAGAGGGAACGGAACTCGATACGGATATGCGCGTAGACATGTTGAAGGACGCGCTGACCCTAAGGACAAAAGCCATGGGATATCTCACGGGAGACATAAACGACGCGGGCATATTGTTTTCTTCTTTATGGGAGAAAATGAAAGACTCTCCCGCGGATTTTCTGAATATGACGTTCGAGCTTTATCTGCCTGAAGTAAAAGCTATAGATGTTGAGGAGATAGTTGAGAAATTTTATAACAACGCGGATGTCGTCTATTCTTTATAAACCGGATGCCTGGCTTTAACCCGCATTTCTCACAAACAGTCTATTACGAAAGCATAACTGCTTGTATCTACCGCGTTTTCGTAAAAAAATGAGTTTGACGTACTTCAGTACGCCTTCACTCATTTTTTCACTCAGGCCTTGTATCTACAAACACTTATGCTTTCTCACTACGACTGTTTGTGAGAAATGCGGGTTAACGCCATAGTCCTTTATTAACGCGTTTTTTTTAATACGTCTTAGCAGAACAATGTTTATTTCGGTATTATGATATCTTTTCATACCAGGGGCGAAAAATTTTCGCCCTGATTAATGTTTAAAAAAATCAATTCCACATTAAGCGCGAATGATTATTCATCCCTACCCGCGGAGAAGTGACATTCATGACCTGCGTGTCCTGCCTATAGTTTTTTATTGTGTTAAGAGGCGACAAACCGATAATTCTTGAATATTTCACTCTTATATAGAGCGGGCATAGCATTTTTTTTAGCTATGTTTGTATTATAAAAATTTACAAAATTGTGACAATTGCTTCACATGAAGTTATCATTAAAAGGGTATAAAAGGATGTATGAAAAGAAGAAAAAGTAAATTCATAAAATGTGTATCAGTTTTGCTTGTCCTGGCTCTTCTCAGTGAGGAAATAGCCGGTGCCGACGGTTTTTCTTTTTTGAGCAGGAAAAACAATCTCCAGCCCCAGTATTTTTCTACCCCGATCTTAAAGCCGGAGAATTATCCCGGGCTTCTGGAGGAGAACCGAATAAAGTTTACTCTTCAGTATATTCTCGAAAATATGGTCCCCCGGATAGACAAATTCCGCAGGCGGATATTCGATAACACGCTATCTCCGGGCATGGGATTTGTCTTTGATTTCAGGGAAGCTTCGGATGGAGTTCATGCCGGCAAGAGAAGAGAGGGGGATAACTGGGTTATACCGTGCGCTATAGGAGACAGAAAAGATATAAGACGTAATGGTGTTTACAGGTGGACTTATGAAGTTGTAGTAAATGACGATAAAGAGATCCTTCGCGTACGCAAGGCGGATAACGGGGTGAAAAAAGGTCAGCCTGTATTCGAACAGGAGGAGAGGCGCGGAAATATATCAGTAAAGAATTCAAAAGATTTACAGCAAAGCTGCGAGCCTGTAAAAAATCCCCTGCTTGAAAGGTTATTAGAGGAGGCTGAGTTCAAGTCTTTCAGGCCGGGGCAGATCAAGGCGATAAATAAGCTTAAAGAAGGTATACCGGTTGAACTGAGGACAGGCGGTGGTAAAACTCTTACGCTTGCCGGAGCCGCGCTTACGCGTTTTAATGAAAAAGGCGAGAGGATTCTTGTTCTTACGCATGAAGATGTTTTAACGGAACAGGCGATGATAAAAGACCGGATAGGGGAAGTTCTCAGCAGGCTGGGCGCGGTGACAGGTTTTATCCTGCCTGATAAAACAGGGAAACCGGCCGGTGTTATCTACAGGGACGGGCGAAGGCAGGATGTCAGCGCCGAGGAAGTCTATAGAGACAGCGCGATAATATACGGCAAGTGGGATAGAGTAGCGCATCGTTATATGGCTGAGAAAAAAGGTTCCTCCGCGAAGGTATTAAGTAACAGCCGGTATTTTACACTTTTTGATGAAGCGGATCTGACGCTTGTGTTCGGGGCATCTACTCCCGCCGTTATTTCAGGAAGAGAGATGGAGAACAAAGAAGCAAGGCTTGCCATCCGAAGAGCGGTAGACGATTTTGTTTCAGGCGTGGTGGCGCGTGGGGCGGCGTATTATAATCCGGAAGGGACTAAAGAAGTGTATTTATCCGTGTCAGGGGAAAGGAAGGCCGGGAAGATACTGAAACAGTTAGAGAGGGTGTCGGATACATGGAGAGATATTGTAAAGGCTGAAGGTGAAGCTTTTGTGCTGGACGCGTTAAGGGCCCGCCTTTTTTACAGGGAAGGTATTGAATATCTTACAGTAAGGGGCGCGGAAGGGAAGATAACCGGTGTGGATGTGCGTGACCTGGAAACAGGGGCCAGAAAAAAAGGAATGTCATTTGGAGAAGGATTACAGCAGGCTGTAGAAATAATGGCAGGTATTGATGATGATAATATAACGCCGGAAACATATACAGCTATGTCCATGACGATCGGGCAGTTTCTTAAAGACAGAAACATAGTGACTGATTTTGCCGGCGCCAGCGGGACAATGGAAAAAGAACGGTTCAGGAATATTTACGGTAAAAACGTGGAAAAAGTTGAAGGGGCCGCGGGAAACCTGATCTCCGCCGGGCATAGCGGTTTTAAAACCGGCGAAGAAAAGAAACAGGCGATTCTTGAAAGATTGCGCGCGCGGATGGGAAAAAAACAGCCTTTGCTCATAAAAGCGGCGTCGGACGCGGAAACGGAAGAACTTAAAAAGTTTATTGAGCAGAGCCTTTCGGGTGAACTGTCCGCGAACGCCAGGGTGATCAACATTGCCGACGCGCGTTCCCCGGCTGATTTTTCGGCGAAAATAGCGCAGGCAGGGTACGCTAACGTAATAACCATTGTAACGAACTTGGCGCACAGGGGTATAGAAATAAAAGGCAGAAGGCTTAATCCCGACGGTACTGAAGGTGACGAGGTTTTGTTTGTAAAAGGGAAGATGCCGGGGCTTCATGTGATATCGACATAC
>JBDRAX010000006.1:0-9380 GCA_043823375.1 Candidatus Omnitrophota bacterium
TGGCTTCGACACCGGAGGAGCTCTTATATCCGCAGAAACTCATTAATATCTCAAGCATATCAAGTTTTTCATCAAGCAGGCTCCGGTAGATCCCGCTGTCTATGCGTGTTCTAAGCTGAGCCACCAGAGATTCGTCCATCAGATCCCATTCATACCCGTCAAGAACGTTTACAACCTTTTCTACAAATTCAACGTTCAGCTCCCCTCCATCCAGATATGGAGCGGGAAGATCCGGGCGGTTCGCATTTATGATCTCATGGAGCTTTATAATATCTTCCCTGAACTGGTCCGCGCTGTAAATACCGTTGATCCCGTCATCTTCGATCATACCCAGGCCATACCCCAGGAGTTTCGTAAAAACACTCACTTCGGCTTCACGGAGTTCAGTCGCTTCGGCATTTTCTGTTATGCTTATCTCAAGGACTTCGGTTTTGAACGCGTCATCACTTTTCCCGCTGTAATTCCTTACAAGGTTCATCAACGTGCTCCCGTCTCTGTCTATCATGCCTATTTTACGTTTGATCGAGTCCGCGGTATCACGGCATATTGGGGCCATTTTTTCAATAGCGCTATTGATAGCAGTCTGGATATCGCTCTCAGGAAGTTCCTTCGCGTTCCTGTTCCCTAATTCACATTGGATAGCCTTAAGAAGCCCGAACAAAAAATCATTACCGAATAAATTCCTTATTTTTCTCACATTTTCAGCGGACCGCAAAGACTCCCTGCCGAAAATGGCAAGGCCTGTCACGCGCCGCTTGAACATATCGTCCAATTTTACGCGAAGCCTGCCAAACTTCATTTCTTCTTCCTTCTTTTCCTCCAGCACCTCGGCAAACAGCGCGTATTCCCTCAAATTCGATATATAGCCCATAACGAACATCAGAAGAAAATCTTTCAGTTCCTGCGCCCCTTCAAAAGCCGCGGCATCATACGCGCTCCACCAGTTTTCCATATGAGTTATGAACGCTTTTCCCGCGGCTTCTTTGTCTTTTTCATATTTATCCTTCTCCCCGCCCTCAGATATTAAAGTTCTCAGATACGCTAACAGCTGGCCAAAAGAAGACTGGTTACCCTCTTCATCCATAAAATTTTCCGGGTAGTCATGCCACATCTGTATATGCTCCTGTATCCGGCTGTCAAGCAGATCCACATTACTGCCAATAAATTTCAAAAGCTCGCTGAAATGATCCACAGCGTTTTCTTCAACGCCCGAAGCCGTTAATCTTCTTTCTACCGCCCTTCTGACGGCATCACTCCCGTTATTAAGCACAAGCTTCACATCATCAATGAAGCTTGTGATGATCTCAGCGCCTTTATCCCCCGGATTTTCTCCGCCGGCAAAAAGGTTAAAACCATTTACGCTCCCCGCGTACGCGGCTGACTCACGCGCTCCCGTCAGGAATTTTTCGAAATCTATACCCGAAGCCGCGGCCCCGGCCCCTTTGAGCCACACGCCGATACTATCCGAAACCATACCGGCAAGCATGTCCTTATTTTCACTGTTTTTCAGCATGCTGATCAGTTTATCAAACCGCTCCTCTTTCCGCTTCGCCTTAAACGCCATATCTTTTATCATATAATCCAATGTCTTAAATTCAGAAAATGAAGAAAATATCACGAAATAGTCCTCTTTTTTGAAAGGCTCTAAAAAACCGGCTTTCTGGAAGCCGCTGAGTTTAAGCCCTGTCCCTTCATCGATAGAAGATGTTTCCTCGTCCCATTTCCTCATCCAGCCGTCAATATACCCGGCAAGTTTATCTCCCAGCCAGCCCTCTCCGGTAGTGACCTCCCCGGGATTTTCCAGAACCGTAATAAAAGCTTTTATAAGTTCATCTACCAGAGGCTGAAAATTTTTACCCGTAAGTTCATCGCCCTTCCTTGACATTTCCATTTCCATAACAGCGCTCTGGGGATCCGTTTTAAACAGTGTCTCGCCGCAAAACCGCGCAAAATCCAAGCGTTTGTTGTTATTGATCACTTTCCGTTTTAATACGGGGTCCATATCCGGCGTGATCTGGATATTTTCGTCTAAGTCCTCGTTTCGCCCAAAAAGGATCTCGCCCATACCCTCGTTAACGAATATATCCAGGCACAAATTTAAAACTGCCTCAAAAGCGTCCCTGTCCGGGATCATGGGCAACGGGCTTCCTTTAAGAAAAAAACTTATAAAATTGAACATATCTTCCGTGGAACATTGCGTTATCTCCGATAGATCACTGCATTGCTTTACGATCATCGACTCCATGATCCGGTGCATGTCTTCATTGTCTATCTTTTCCCAATCGTAGGAACCGTCTTCTTTTAAAGGCACACCTTCCGTTAATATAAAGGATCCGGGATCAACTGTGTTTACATATCCCGAGTATAACGTGCGCTTTATCTGTTTTATCATCGCCTCAAGGATCATACCGGTCCTCTGGTAATGTGCCGTCCCCTCAAGATATCCCTGCCTTTTAGGCCTTGCTGACGAATAAAAATCCCATTTTTTCGCTTCCTCTTCATCCACCATTCCATTTTTATCGGCAAGTTTACCCCTCCGTATCATGCCCTGTTTCACCGCTCCGGAAGATGTCAGGAAAGAATTCATGATACTCTGGGCGCGGCGCTGAAGAGATTCCATTAAATCGATCCCCTTCCTCTTGTAAGCTTCTTCACCACTGTTATTCTGCCTGTGCTTCTCCAATGCGCTGAATGTCTCATTTACTTTTTCATTGCGTTTATGCTCATTCCCCCACATCGCTCCTATCTCATGGATTAATACCACCGCTACCCTTTCGTTCTCTTTTTTGTCGAACAATTTCGGGGTTAGATAGATCGCGCGCGCTCCGGGGTGAGCTTCCATAACACCTATATCACTCCGCCATACCCGGATCTCTCCCTTATCGATCATATCCCTGATAAAATCCATATGCGCGCCTGACAATCCCAGCTTCTCGAGATTTTCCGTCAAAAACGCGAGATTTTTCTTATGCCTGGGGTGCGTGATCGAATCAGACCCTACTTCTATGCCGACTTTGTCCCAGGCTTCCTGTACTTCCCAGGTCATTGTCTGGCCGTCAACAAGCCTGAGCGAGGATATTTCAGAATCATACACGGGAACAAATTTCTTTGTGCCGTCCTTTTTATCTTTCATTACGCCTTTTTCTCCGGGGCCCGACACAAAACTCGCCGACAACTCTATATGTTCATCCTTACCTGTCCTATAGTCAAAAAACTTTCCGCCCGCGCTGAATCCGGAAAAAGCCCAGTTTTTCGGCTCGCCGGAGTCAATGATTATGTGCCCCCAGTCCGCCCCTATGGTAAAAGGTTTGGGGTCAAGGCGCAGAAAATTCGCGAGGACACGGAATTCGAGACCTATCATTGCCGCGTCTTCCGCGTCTATGCCCATTTTACTGAACAGGCTCCTTACGGCCAGAGCGGACTGCGCGGGGCTGAAAGAAATAACTTTTTTCATGAAATCTCCGAGTATGGTATTCCCGCCAAGCAGGACTTCGAAGTAAGGAGCGGCATACCCGGGCGCGTTCACAAAATTCGGCATGATAGAAACATACGAAATATCATTCTGCCGGAACAATTCACACAGATTTTCCGCGTGAAAACCTCCGGTAAGCAAAACCGACATACTTACCTTTCTGTCCGGATCGCGGGATCTTTTTATCTGGAATCTCATCTCTTTTAAAAACGCCGTGTCTCTTTCGAATGAGGCTTCATAAAAACGTTCCACTTCCTTCCGGTATACATCCAGCATGGACAGATCATATGCCGCGCCTTTTTGCGTGTCTTCAGGCGTACTGTTCCGGGAGATAAAGCTCATGAACTCCCCGGCGTTAAACGAATCATAGTTATTCATATAAAACGAATGATCTTCTTTCATGAGAGAATACGCGAAAAGTTTTTTCAGTATAGCGAGCCTTCCCAGCATCTTATCAAGTTCTCTCTGATTATCGTCCGTGAAAAAACTTGCCCTCACCAGAGTTTCCAAGTCCCGTATTTCCTTCATCAAAAACGAATTATTGACCGAATTGTACACCGTTATGTATTCGACATACCTGGCCATCACGGGGAAATTATTAAGATCCATATCCACAACCGCCGCTTTATCGAGGGCATAGCTGTAAAATTCATAGGCTGATAACTTACCTGCCTTATATTCCAGGCTTTTCATGACAAGTTCCTCTGCCGCGCGGCGGGATAACCGTTCCTTCAGCATACTTATCATTTCTCTGTTCTCTTTTTCCGCTTTACGGAAGTTTATTCCGCTCTCTATTTCAAAAGCCCTGGCCACAAGATTAAAATTCGTGAACTTACCGGTCTCGATTTTTTTCCCGGCGGCCTCAGATACAAGATAATCGAAATATTCCTTAAAGTTCAAAATGCCTTTTTCATATAGATCTTTTCTCTGGTAAAACGCCAGCACTTGTTCCGGGAAAATACGAGTTTTCAGAATATTCAGATCGCTTTCAAGTTTTCCAAGCAGGTTTTCAGCGTCAGGCTTGAATTTAAGTGAATCCTTCAACGCGCCGAGGTTTTTGAAATACAGATCAGGGTCCTCAACTCCCCTGAGGACGAGCTTCCACGGATTCTTTATCGCGTACGCCTCGATACCGTTGATCCTCCCCTTACTGATCAGGAATTCCACAAGATTATCTTTCGCGTATTCATCCTTTATCCGGTAAACCGCCGACATATCATAATAACCGCTTCCCCCCTCGAGGTTCACGGCCTTTATCCCGTACTTCTTATACAGGTAATCCATTATTTCGTATATTTTCTTCTCAGCCGCGAAATTACAATGCGCGTCCTGTATGTGTATAACAACTTTATCCGAATTGCCTTTACAAAAATCTTTAACTGTCCCCAGATACTCCGGAAGCCGGAACTTTTCAACCTCAGGGATCTCATTGCCCTCCTCCGCGGCAATGCTATCTTCGATACTCTCAACAAAATTTTCCGTATCCGCCGCGGGGATCGAATCCGCGGAAAAAGTATTTACCAAAAACAAAAAACTAACAACCAGGCTAAAAATTTTTCTCGTAATGCCAGTAAATAACGTGCTCATTTTCACTCCTTATTAAAGTTAAATACTCTTAACCAATAAATTCTAAAAAAACTTAAACCTTTATACGAAAAAAACTTATTTTTCTGACTTTCATCTTATCTAATTTAGAAATAAAGTCAAGCCTATTTTTCTAACTTTTTTAAAAATAACAAGAAAAGCAAATGAATGGTTCTAAAAATGCGCGGAGGTTTGAAATCGTTTCCGGGATCGGTGGACGCGTTGTTTTGAGGGGTTGAAATAGCCTTTCATTACCGCGGGGAACTCTGTTTCTATTTTGCGGATCAGGGTATCCATTCCTATCATCTCTTTCGGGGAGATATTAACACGCATTTTCCTGATATACTCGAGAGGGTCATAATTAAGATTCCGCCACTGTATCATGTTTATACCCGTACAGGCGATAAATTTTAAAAGCGCGTCCGCCTCTTTTTTCGCGTCAGTAAAACCGGGCATCGATAGATAATTCACGGATACAAAGCCGCCGTTCTTACGCGCGTATTTAATGGACCTCAGTACGTCTTTAAAAACATAGCCTCCTGGATTGTAATAAATATTGTAATACTTTTCGCGTACGCTGTTCATGCTTACGCGCATTGAATCCATCCCCGCTTCAAAAAGTTTTCTGACAGTCTCCGGGCGGCTGGCATTTGTATTAATGTTTATCACGCCTTTTGACGTAGACTTCCTGATAATTCTTACGGCCTTTTCAATAACTTCTCCGGCCAAAAGAGGCTCTCCCTCACACCCCTGGCCGAAGCTTACTACAGCTTCCTTCACCTCTCTTATATGAAAAAGGGCTATTTCCGCGATCTCCCGCGGGGACGGGACAAATGTTATCCGGGGCTGAGTAACGGAGCAGGCGCCTTCTTCCTGTAAAGAAATACATCCGATGCACCTTGAGTTGCAGTTCGGAGAAGTCGGGAGAGGGGCTTCGTATCTGGTAAGGAAAAAATTCTTCGCGGCCGGGCATCCGTAGCAAAGCGCGCAGGTTTCAAGATGCCGTACCAGCCTGTTCCCGGGAAATATCTTTCTGAAAAGTCCGACATTCTTCTTTATAAGGTTCATATCCATTCCCTGAAGCGCCTGGCGCTTTTCCCTGTCCACACATATACCCGCGGCATAAAATTCCCCCCGGTAAAAAGCGGCGGCTGAATAACTGAAAAGCGGGAGCTGAACGGCCCCGGCTCTCTCTCTGTAGGAAGCGCTGTATGTGGAACTATATCCCGGAGCTAAAAAAACCGCGGCGGCGTAAGAATTTTCCGGCTGGGACGTAAAAGGGTTCCGTATGACTTCTTCAAAACACCCGCTACTCCTGTCATACCCCAGAGCGCTTCTTTCCGGCAGCATAAAGATCTCGGAATCACGCGGAAGTTTTATAAGATCTCCGGGTTCAAGCGGAAAGATCTTTCCCGCTTTCATCCCTGTAGCCTGTAAGGGCGGCAGATCAAATATCCTTCCCTTTTTATCGGAAATAATTAATTTCGGGAATTCTTTCATATTATCCTTATAGACCAACTCATACCCGCCGGCAGGCGGGAGTATCGACCGCCGTATATGCCCTACCACTTAACATCAAGTTCTATCCCCACAGGGCAATGGTCGCTTCCCGTTATTTCCGGCATTATAAAAGCTGACTTTATTTCAGGCATTATCTCTCCCGCCGCGAAAAAATAGTCTATCCGCCAGCCGACATTACGTTCCCGTGAACGGGTTTTATAATCCCACCACGTATATTGCCCCGGTTCATTATTAAAAGCGCGGAAAGTATCATGATAACCGTGCCCTGTAAATTTATCCAGCCATGCCCTTTCAACCGGCAAAAACCCGGAAGACATCTCATTCTGCCCCGGCCGGGCAAGATCGATAGCCTTATGCGCGGTATTAAAATCACCGCAGATAATAATGTCTCTTTTCTTGATACTATCCGCGAAAACAAGGAACCTGTCATAAAATTCCAGTTTATATTTAAGCCTTTCAGGGCCGGACCCCCCGTTCGGGAAATAAACGTTAATGAGTATGAAATTCTTGTAATGGAGTATAAGCGCCCTTCCTTCAGTATCAAAAGACGGATCTAAAAAATCCGTTTCAACGGAAAGCGATCTTTTTCTGGTAAAAACAGAAACCCCGGCGTACCCTCTTCTGGCGGGGTAATTCCAGTATGTGAAAAAACCCTGAGGCGCCGTTAACTGTTTTCCCAACTGGTCCGGCCGTGCCTTTGTCTCCTGTAAGCAAAGCACATCGCACCCGCTCGCCGCGAGAAAAGCAAGAAAACCTTTACCTTCAACGGCCCTTATGCCGTTAACGTTCCATGACAGTATCTTAAGCATTGTTATATTTAAACCCCTGGATCGGGAACGGATGGACATTACGCGCGTGAAACAGCGGCCCTGACACCATTCACATAACTTGCCACCCGGTTTTCTATTGAAAGAAAGTCCCTGTTATCCAGCCACTCTTTTCTGAATACACTCGCGCCGAAAGCCACAGCCGAGGCTCCGGAGGAAAAATATTCCTCTATATTATCAGGACGGACACCGCCCACGGCTATAACCCTGATATCATCTAAAGGCGCTTTTACTTCTTTTATATATTTCGGGCCGAACATGCCGGAGGGAAAAACCTTGACCATATAAGCCCCCATTTTCCATGCCCGGAAGATCTCACTCGGGGTAAACGCTCCGGGGAAAGCCAGTATGCCTTTTTTTACGCATTCCGAAACGACATCTTCGTCCGCCACAGGCATTACAATGAACTCAGCCCCGGCACTGACCGCTGATCTCACGCCCTTCACCGATAAAACAGTACCCGCCCCTATCGAAATTCTCCCGCGCGAGGCGGACTTCATCCTTGAAATTATTTCCATGGATCCGGGTGTATTGAGGGTTACTTCGACAGCGGGCAGTCCCGCCCGAACCACGGCTTCGATCAAGGGCTCCGCGTCATCGGGTTTAATGCCGCGCAGTATGCCGATCAATGGAAGATCTTCAAATATTCGTGTATCCATTTTTTTAAAAACTGCCTGCCGCGCCTGTACAGCCTTCACGGAAAAAGCACGCCGCCCTGATAAGGGCTTGCGGCCCCGTTTATCAGTCTATTTCAGTCGCGGACATACTTTCATAAAAATCAAGATAGGCATCCTTCTTATCCGTCTGCCGGAGCGCCATTGCCGACCTGGGGTGCTCATTGAACATCCCGGTAATAGCGTACGGTATAAGGTATCCCCATTCCATCTTCTCCCGCAAAGGAAGGAACTCTTTTGAAATAACATCAAGTACAGGCCTTAAGTCAAATTTGGGGTTCTTCAAAAAGCCCATTATGAGTTCAAGCGGGCAGTTACCCGCGGCTCTTCCTATCCCGTAAATAGTGGCATCGACATAATTACACCCGTCAATTATCCCCTGTATGGTATTCGCGTAACCGAGCTGCTGATTACTGTGAGCGTGCATACCCACTTCTTTAGTCTTGAGTATTTTTCTGTATTTGTTAACAAGATAGGTCACTGTTTCGGAATACAGCGCGCCGAAACTGTCGACTATATACACTACAGACGCTTTACACTCTTCTTCGAGCTGGTGGAGAGCTTCTTCAAGCTCATTATCCAGAGCGCGCGAAATAGCCATAATGTTCACGGTCCCCTCATACCCCTTGTCTACTGCGTCATTTACAAGGTCTATGGCCTTATCAATGTCCTTTACATATGTAGCCACCCGTATCATGTCGACAACGCTGTCCTTGCATGGAAGGATCTCATCCTTCTCGACACGGCCCACATCGACCATTACCGAAAGCCTGGTGTCCGACTCTATGCCGTCAATCGCGCGTTTTATATCGTCTTCATCGCAGAACTTCCATTTTCCGAACTCATCCGGCGACATCAGGCGCCTGGAAGCCCTGTACCCTATTTCCATATAATCAACTCCGGAAGCTGAAACAGCCTTGTATACTTCCCTGACAAACTGATCTTCGAAATAATGGTCATTTATTAAGCCCCCGTCCCTGATAGTGCAATCCAGAACTTTTATTGAATCTCTGTACATCTCGCGTCTCCTTGTTTATCTGTTTTATTTATATTTTTACGTTACGCCGGAACTTCTCGCCCCGAGGCGGCCCTTAACACGCTTTTTTTTCATGAATCAGGATATTTAACCGTTAAGAAAAAATGTTCCAGGCATTAACCCGCATTTCTCACAAACAGTCTATTACGAAAGCATAACTGCTTGTATCTACTGCGTTTTTGTGAAAAAATGAGCTTGACGTACTTCAGTACGCCTTCACTCATTTTTTCACTCAGGCCTTGTATCTACAAACATTTATGCTTTCT
>JBDRAX010000007.1:0-2334 GCA_043823375.1 Candidatus Omnitrophota bacterium
TAAATGTTTGTAGCTACAAGGCCTGAGTGAAAAAATGAGTGAAGGCGTACTGAAGTACGTCAAACTCATTTTTTCACGAAAACGCGGTAGATACAAGCAGTTATGCTTTCGTAATAGACTGTTTGTGAGAAATACGGGTTAACGGCGTAAGGGCTGATGATCAATCGCCCCTTGCCGGCGATTGGAACAATTCTCCAATGTTTAAAACAATGACGGCGAACGAATATATCCGGTATGTCAAAAATAAAAATTGGCGGCCATTTAACCACCGTTTCCGGCGGCGTGGTTATTACGAGCACATCATTCGCGACGAAGACGGCCTCGCCCGGATACGTGAATACATAGTTGGCAATACCGCCGAATTGGGAAAGTGACGAATATTATACCACGGATAATAGGAATCCGCGTGTTTAACCCGAAAACCTGCCGGGAGGCGCATCGCGCGTTTCACCGGGAAAAGGAGAAACAGACATGACAGCGGACAGGGACAAAATAAACGAGAAAGTTGAGAAGGAAAGCCGTTTTATAGGTACTCTTAAAGATATGATGAAAAGAGTTATCGTGGGGCAGGAATATTTCATAGACCGCCTTATCGTGGGGCTTCTCGCTGACGGGCATCTTCTTGTGGAAAGTGTGCCGGGCCTTGCTAAAACGCTTTCAATAATGACCCTGTCAAGGTGCGTGAGTACGGTGTTCCAGAGAGTACAGTTCACGCCGGATCTTCTGCCCGCGGATATCCTGGGCACGCTTATCTATAACAGCCAGAAAGGGAGTTTCGAGGTAAAAAAAGGCCCGATATTCGCTAATATCGTTCTCGCGGACGAGGTTAACAGGTCTCCGGGAAAGGTGCAGGCCGCGCTTCTTGAAGCTATGCAGGAAAGGCAGGTTACCATAGGCACTAACACATATAAACTTGACCCGCCGTTCCTTGTTATGGCCACGCAGAACCCGATAGACCAGGAAGGTACTTATCCTCTCCCCGAAGCGCAGGTTGACAGGTTCATGCTTAAAGTGAATATCACCTATCCCGCGCCGGAAGAAGAGCTTATTGTGCTTAACAGGATGGGGAGTTCGTTCCAGAAGATAGAAGTAGAGCCTGTGGTCACGCCCCAGCAAATACTTGACGCGAGGCGCGTAGTGGATGAAGTGTATGTGGATGATAAAATAAAGGAATATATAGTGAGCCTGGTATTCGCCACAAGATACCCGGACAGGCACGCCCTGGCCGAACTTAAAAAACTTATACAGCTCGGGGCTTCGCCGCGCGCGACCATATCGCTGGTAAAGGCGGCAAAGGCGTACGCTTTTATGAACGGAAGAGGGTACGTGACGCCCCAGGATGTACAGTCAATAGGCTTTGACATACTGAGGCACAGGGTAATACTGAGCTATGAAGCTGTAGCCGAAGAGATGACTACGGAAGATATTATTAAAACCCTTTTTGACAAAGTTCCTATCCCTTAAGAAGAGGCCGGATAATATGATACCCGCTGACTTGCTCAAAAAGATCAGGAAAATACAGATAACGACCGCGAAAAAAGCCACGGATATTTTCGCGGGCGAGTATAAAAGTGTTTTCAAGGGCCGCGGCCTTGAGTTTTCGGAAGTCAGGGAATACCTGCCCGGCGACCCCATACATTCGATAGACTGGAATGTAACGGCGCGCATGGGAAAACCGTTCATAAAAAAATTCATAGAAGAAAGAGAGCTTACCATCATGCTTCTTCTGGATGTGTCGCGTTCGAACTGTTTCGGCTCGGTTAACAGATTGAAGCGCGATCTCGCGGCCGAAGTATCCGCGGTACTCGCGTCTTCCGCTTCAAGGAACAACGACAAGGTGGGGCTCATTGTCTTTACCGACAGGATAGAATGTTTTCTCCCACCGGCAAAAGGCGCGAAACACCTGTTCAGGGTCATACGGGAAGCGCTCTATTTTAAGCCCGAAGGGAAAGGCACGGACATAGCGTTATGCCTGGAGTATATGAACAGGGTAGTGAACAAAAGCACCGTGACTTTTCTTGTATCCGATTTCTACGCGGGTGACATAAAAAAGGCGCTTTCAATAGCGGGCAAGCGGCATGATGTCATAGCGGTGCATATTTCTGACCCGAGGGATATGGAACTGCCGGACGTGGGTATCGTGAAACTGGATGACGCGGAAACGGGCGAAAGCTATTACATCGATACTAAAGACCCTGAAGCGCGCGCGGAGTATACCCGGAAAGCGCTTAAAAAAAGTGAAGAGCGTAAAAAACTTTTTTATTCGGTCAATATGGACAGGGTACAGATAAATACGGACGAGCCTTATGACGAGGCTCTTATGCGGTTTTTCGA
>JBDRAX010000008.1:0-4272 GCA_043823375.1 Candidatus Omnitrophota bacterium
TATATTGATACTATCACTATACGCCAATGCCCCGTCAGCCTTTTGTTCAAAAGAAGAGTTGCTTTTTGTTTCTGACGGGCCCGTAGCTGTAGGCGGCGGGCTTTTTCACCACTCTGAAAACACTGAAAACGATTCTATCACAACAAGGTACAGCTTTGAAGGGATACATTACGACAGTCTGCTGATAGAAAAACATATCCGTTCCGCCCGGGATAGATCCCCAAAAGTGGAAGTCGTGAAACTTCCCATCAAGGAAACCATGGGAAAAAAGAAAGCTCTATTATACGCGGGATCCCATCTTATTCTTCTTACTATCAACAAATATGACAGAGTCGTAGTAAAAAAGCTAAAATAAAGGACCTCCACATGAAACTTGGGATAATAGGTTTGGAACAATCCGGTAAAACCACTGTTTTTAACGCTTTGACAGGAGCGGAAAAACAGGTAGGTTCTTTCGGAAAGATCGAAGCTCATATAGCTAATGTCAAAGTACCGGACGAACGGATAGACTGGCTCACAGACCTTTACAAACCGAAAAAAACCATATATGCCGACATAGAGTTCGTCTATATTCCCGGCAGCATAAACGACTCTTCCGACGCGCAGGTAATAGCCGCGGCACGCGAAGTAGACGCTTTCGTTTTCATAATACGCGCGTTTGAAAACCCGAACGTACTCCATCCTCTCGGGGAAAATAACCCGGTACGGGATTTTGAACAGATAAAAATAGGCCTTATACTCGCTGACATGGCTATCGCGGAAAAACGTATAGAACGCCTGAAAAAGAACGTAACCAAAGGAGTTGGGTCGGCTGAAGACAAACTGGAGCTTTCGGTACTCGAAAAACTTATGGAAAAATTCGAGAATGAACTGCCGGCTAAAGACGCGCAGCTTACCGAGCAGGAAGAAAAAGCCATAAGGTCTTTCCAGTTTCTCACGCTCAAGCCCTACCTTACAGTGCTTAATGTCTCTGATGACGCGCTTAAAAAAGAAGAGACAGTAAAAACAACCGGAGATATACCCAACTGCATGGCAATGAGCGCGAACATCGAGATGGAAATACGCCGGCTCGCTGAAGATGAAAGAAACGCCTTCCTTGAAGACGCGGGCATACGGGAACTTTCGCTTAATTCTTTCATACGAAAAGCGTACAGCACGCTCGGCCTGATCTCCTTCTTTACGGTAGGCGAAGATGAAGTGCGCGCGTGGACAATAAATAACGGGACACCGGCTGTAACAGCCGCGGGTAAGATCCACTCCGACCTTGAAAGAGGTTTTATCCGCGCGGAAGTTTTTTCTTTTGACGACCTGAAAAGGACCGGCTGTGAACGTGAAGCAAAAAAAGCGGGTCTTTTCCGCCTTGAAGGAAAAGAATATACGGTTAAAGACGGCGATATATTGAACATAAAATTTAACGTCTGATCTCCCGGGGCTATATGGATCATGTGTCTATCTCAGTAATACTTATCACAAAAAACGAAGAAAAAAAAATAAGGCGATGCCTTGATTCCGTCCGGGGCCTTGCTGACGAGATCATTATAGTGGACGACGGGTCCACGGATAACACCGTCAGGATATCCTCGGAAGAATACAACGCTAAAATCATAGTACACCCTTCCGGAGGGAACTTCGACAGGCAGAGAAACCTCGGCATTGAAAAGGCGCGCGGGGAATGGATACTTCAGATGGATGCCGACGAAGTGATCCCGGAAAATGCCCGGGAAGCAGTGCGCCGCGCGCTCATTTCGCGTAAAGACTGCGACGCGTTTTACATATTCCGGAGAGACTGCGTATTCGGCGTGCCTCTCAGGCACTCGGGCCGGGAAAAAGCCCTGAAACTCTTCCGAAAAAACAAAGGCCGCTATACAGGCGGCAAGATACATGAAACATTAAAAATAGACGGAAAGGCCTCTGACATAAATACAGACATACTTCACTACAATTTCGACTCGATATCAGAAGTCATAGCCCGGTGGAACTTCTACACGGACGTTGAATCCGCGTCTTATATGAAAAACGGCGGCGAACACAGCGAAAAATTCCTGAAAAAACGCCTTCTATATAAATCCCTGAAACTGTTTTACAAACATTACGTCAGAAACCGCGCGTATAAAGACGGGGTCTACGGCCTGATATGGTCGATCCTGCACGTAATAAGCCCGCTATTATTCTGGCTGAAAGTCCTTGAAAAAACCGTTAAAGAAAAAGCGTAGTATCCCTGCCTTTTTACGCGGCTTCTTTTCCCCCTCAGATCTAGCCCGCATTTCTCACTACGACTGTTTGTGAGAAATGCGGGCTAAGCGCGGCCCTGCTTCCAAAGGACTGTTACGCGTCTATCCAGTCCCACGCGCTTTTCAGGTCTTCTTCTTTAAAAGATCTGACTCTGTTTTTTGTGAACAGGCCGCAGAGTTTAGTTATCCATTCCATCCATTTCGAGCCCCCGACTACCGCCACTCTCTCGAAACTGTCCATATGCCCGGTCCCGTATTTCATGTCATCCCACATAGCTCCGGGTTCAAAGCCCGTAAATTCTTCAGCGAGATAATATAAAAACCTCACTTTCCCGTATTTTTCGATTATATCGTCCAGCTTCGGGATAAGGACATCCTCATAATCTTTCGCCGTAATTTTCCCTGTGGCTTTAACTCCAAAAACTCCATCATGGCTCCGTGGAAGGATCTCAAACATATTGGCCTCCTTGTTCGGTTAAAAAAACATTATTTTCTTTCCCATCACTTGGACTGTATATTAAGAACAAAAATGTCATCTATGAACTTACTTCCGGAAAAAGAATTAAGCTCTTCCATCAACCTTTTATTGAATATGTCCACTTGAAGATTATGATGTTTTTTTATGAAACCCTCGAGCTTTTTCGGGCCGTATTCTTCTCCCTTACTGTTCCTCGCTTCCGTTATGCCGTCCGTAAAAAGCAGTATCTGGTCCCCCTTGCTGAACCCCAGGTCCGACTGGTACAGCTTTATTTCCTGGACATCGATCCCTACAAGGCTCGTTTGAGCTTTAAGCGGTTCGATAGCTGCTTCCGTGACGCGGAAGAGGTACTGCGGCAGGTGCCCGTAATTCGAATAACTGAATTTCATACTCGAATAATCAAGCATGCCGCAGAAAGCGGTAAGGAACATATTCGTCTTTTCGAAATCACGGGAAATAAAATTGTTAAGCCGTTTAAGGAGTTCCCCCGGGCCATAGCTTTCCCGCATCAAGCTTTCTATTTCCGAATGTATCGTATTTACAAGCAGGGCCGCTGAAACCCCGTGGCCTGTCACGTCGCATATAATGAACATAAGCTTATTATCGTCAATGATCTGAAATTTAGCGTAATCCCCGCCGATATAGTAAGCGGGCAGATATGTAACGGCAATATCCGCGAGACGGTTATTTGTTGACCTCGGGATCAGCCTCGCGTGTACTTTATTAGCCAGTTCCAGCTCTTTCCGCATCTGCGTATTCTTCTTTTCAACCTCCTTGAGGAGTACAAAGTTCTCTATGTCCCTGTTTGTTTCATTTTTCCTTATCACCATACAGAACACCGTGGAAAAGAAAAACGTAATAACCCCTGACACATACATTTTCGCGTCCAGTTCCGCTTTATATTCCGCGCTCATGAATTCGCGCGCGAACATAAAAAGCAGAGTAAGAACAACTACATGCATGAAACTTACAGGCAGTATCTCCAGAGGCGTCCACGGTATCGTGAACGCAGCGAGGAAAAACGTAAAAAGATACATAACGAGCGTAAGTTTTATATACTCAGGATACAGCGAAAAACTCTTAATCGTGAGAAAAAGGAACATCATGATAAAAAGGTACGCGCATATCTTAGCCGCCCTCAATGTCTTTACCCTCTCTGTAATGTAGAGGATAAGAAGGCCGAGAAGCACCAGTGTACATAATACAGGTATCTCTCTCCAGTTAAAATACCCCATTTTTGTGACAGAAGACAAAAAAATACTCAAAGCGACATCAGCGAACGCAAGCGCTATAGTAAGCGTACATAGCAGCCGTATCCTGGCCTTTATAAAAGAGATCTGATTCTTGAAATATTCATTCTCGTACTGTTCAGGTACTTTCTTCAGCATACAGTTCCTTTCTAATGGATTCGTAAATCTTTAGCCCGCATTTCTCACAAACAGTCGTAGTGAGAAAGCATAAATGTTTGTAGATACAAGGCCTGAGTGAAAAAATGAGTGAAGGCGTACTGAAGTACGTCAAGCTCATTTTTTCACAAAAACGCAGTAGATACAAGCAGTTATG
>JBDRAX010000009.1:0-31841 GCA_043823375.1 Candidatus Omnitrophota bacterium
CTTACTGATTATCTCTTTTTTATCATGCCTGGCGCTTACCCTGACGGATTTCGGATCCGTTAAAACTGTCCTGAAAAAATACTGGTGTTTAAGCGACGGTATTAAGAACTGCAAAACCGCCACCGGCCCGAACTCCTTTACAAACACACCGAGGTTCCCATCCTTGAAATCATATAGAAACGGTATTTCCACCTCTTCCTTCGGCAAAGCGCAGGTTTTGAGAATATATCCCATTATTATGTAACGGGGAGGCGTCTCCCGCGACTTCAGGTAATTCTTTAAAAAACAATACGGGGCCAGCATGGATTCCCTGTGATAGGAAGACAGATTATAGCACGAAAGCCCCGTCTCTTTCTCAATTATCTCCGGTATTATCCCCCTCGCGTTATAAGAATCGCCGAATATGAGTATATCGTATTCCCTTCCGGGGGACGCGGTATACTCATTAAGCGTATTTATCCGCAGGCCGTAAAACGGCGGAGAGTAAAAAAAGTCGTCCAGCGCGGCGTTACCCATCTCAAACACGAATACCATCGCGAACAGTGTCAGGAAACCTTTCGGGATCCTGTTAAAATTGAAAATAAATAAATTCTTTTCCACCTGTCACCCCGAAAATTAACATAAGATAAAAGAACACAAAATAACAGAAAGCCGCCGCGGCCGGATTCAGCCTTGGTATTATCATAAGGTCTTTCTTTCTGTACTGCAATATCTGCACCACTATAAGAACACCGATGAAAAGCACTATCCTCTCCAGAGTAACTTTGAAGCCCATCCCCGGCGCGAAACGGAGGTCGCACGCGACCGCCTTAAGCATTTCGAATATCTGTTTCACGGAGCGCGCCCTGAAAATAAGCCAGCCTAAACATGTAAGCTGGAAAAAGAAGATTATCCGCGCCAGTTTCCACAGTTTATCGATCAATACATTCCGGGGGGAGGGTATCCTCCCGAGAAAAGGAAGAAGAACTCTGTGTAAAATAAGAAGCACCCCCTGATAAGCCCCCCACAAAACAAACGTCCAGGCCGCGCCGTGCCATAATCCCCCGAGAAGCATGGTTATAACCAGATTCCGGTAAGTCCGTAAAGTCCCTCCCCTGTTCCCGCCGAGTGGTATATATAAGTAGTCTCTTAAAAAACTGGAAAGGCTTATATGCCACCTTTTCCAGAAATCACTCGGATTAAGCGCGAAATAGGGCAGGTTAAAGTTCACCATGATATCAAACCCCATGCACTTCCCCAGCCCCCTCGCGATGTTGGAGTAGCCCGCGAAATCGCAGTAGATCTGGAAAGCGAACGCGTAGAGGGCCAGCATCACGCTTACACCGTTATATGGCGGGTTGGAATTAAAAACAGGGTCCACGATCGAAGCCAGGTTATCCGCTACGAACACCTTCTGAAAAAGCCCCCAGAATATCAGGTATGCCCCGTCATAAAACTTTTCAAGCGTGAGATTCCTTTTGTTCAATATCTGCGGGAGCAGATGGCTGGCCCGTTCTATGGGCCCCGCGACAAGCTGGGGAAAAAAAGCGACAAAAAGAGCGAAATCCAGAAACTTGCGCGTGGCTTTCATCTCCCTTTTGTAAATATCGATCGTATAACTCATTGTCTGAAAAGTGTAAAAAGATATACCTACAGGCAGAATGATATGCAGAAAATTCGTATGCGCGGTTATGCCGAAACCCCCAAGCAGTTCCTGGAGGCTCTCCGCGAAAAAATTAAAATATTTAAAAAAGAAAAGTATCAGGAGATTACCTGAAACGCTGAGTATAAGGAATATTTTCCTTTTACCCGGGTCATTAGTCCGGTCTATGGCCAGCCCGCAGAAATAGTCCAGGATAGTGGAGATCCATATCAGCGAAAGGAACCTCCAGTCCCACGTCCCGTAAAAGACATAGCTCGCCACGAGCAGCATCCTGTTCTGGTTCTTATGTTTCAGCGCCAGATAGAGGCTGTAAACGACCGCGAAAAACAAAGCGAACTGTAAACTGTTGAATACCATACCGTTACTCTCCGATATTTAAAAAACTCTTAAGATCCGCTTAACTTACCTTCCTTTTACTTTCTCCTGTCAGAGAAGCGCTACTGCAGGTTCACCGACATCCCGCCGTCAACTATCAGCGTGGCCCCGGATACAGAGCGGGCGTCATCCGAAGCGAAAAAAAGCATGGCCGCGGCTATATCTTCCGGCGTAGCCAGCCGTCCCAGCGGGGTCCTTCTGATAAAATAATCCCTGAGCGCTGTGTCGCTTTCCAGCTGTTCCCTGTTTATATCGGTAATGACTGTCCCGGGAAGTACCGCGTTCGCCGTTATCCCATATTTCCCGCAGGATATGGCTATAGACTTCATCATCTGGTTTACCCCGCCCTTGGTCGAACAGTAGTGTGCCTGCAGTTCACCACCGAATATGGAGCTTACGGAACTCGTAAAGACTATACGCCCTGGAGTTTTGAGCTCGACCATACGTTTCGCGGCCGCCTGAGCGCAGAAAAACGCGCCTTTAAGATTGACCCCCAGTACTTTATCCAGAAGAGCCTCGTCTATTTTCAGAAAATCCTCAAAAGGGCATATACCCGCGTTCGCCACAAGTACGTCTATCTTCCCGTATTTCTTTACAGCGAGGCCTATCATCTCCTCGACTTTTTCCTTATCCGCCACATCAGCGTCAAAACTGAACGCTTCGCCTCCGAAAGCCTTTATCTCTTCCACGACTTTATAAGCCGCGCCGCCATATTTTCCACTGTCCTCTTTACTCGTATAATTGACGACTACCTTCGCTCCCTCCCGGGCGAACCTCAGACACGCCGCGCGGCCTATCCCCCTCGACCCGCCCGTAATAACCGCTACTTTATCTTTAAGCCTCATGATCCGACACCCCTTTCTACCGATAAACCCGCCCCTCGTGGTAACAGGAAGCTATATGTTCAAGATACTCCGCTTTAACCTTTTTGACCGCTTCCCGTCCCCCAAGGCCCGACACAAAAGCCTCCTGTAACCCCTTCAGCGCAAAACCGACCCTTCTATACGCCATGCCGTCCCTGAATCTGTCCAGGCCTTCATAGTATTTATCGTACTCACGATAGCCCATATCGTCCCTGCCCTCGATCCTCGCCCGTACGGCCTTTTCGAAACTCCCCATATCGTTGAAAACTACTGCCCCTTTACCTTTCCTGGCGAACTCGATATCGACGAACTCAGTGAGGTCAATATGAAAACTGACGGTCCCCGCGAAAAAACTCTCTATGGCCGCGGTGCTGATCCCGAGTCCGAGGACCAGGTCGCTTGCCATCCCTATAACCGCCGGTACGGCCTTTTCCCGCGAGGTTTCTCCCAGGAAGACGACCACTCGCCCTTTATCGGCGTATGCCCGCAGTTCGGGTATCGCCGACATTATTTCCTCAAGCGTCTCCTTTCTCTTCGGTTTGAGAAAACAGACAAGCCCGTCATATTCTTCCAGAAGCCTGACAAGCAGGCTGTGTATCTTCATCTGAAAACCTCTGCTGTGCATTATATCGTCTCTCATTATATTATCCATGTATGAAAGTATGAACTTACCCCCGTATTTCCCGCGGAGTTCTTCCGCTTCAACCCTCCTCGCCTCGAAATAATAATCAAGGAGATACCCGACGTTAAAATTCTCCACTGACGGATACAGGAACAGGTTTTCCGTAAAATAGTCCGACCACGGAAAAAACAGGTCGTAACATTTCTGGTTGTCTACCCTGCAGGGAACGAACTTGCTCCAGTGACTGCCTGAAAAAAAACCGTCGAGTTTTTCAAGCGCCTGCGCCTTGGCGAGCTTATCACTGTCTATGTCCTGCATGGACCATAAGAGCCTTATCCCCAGCCGCGCGTACACGCCACGCCAGAATATCTCCCTAACCCTGAAATCGGCTTCCTGAAGGCGCGTCCAGTTTTCTGTCCCGAAAGAAAAAATACACCCTGCCGCGCGCGTGACAGGCGGGAAAGTCCTGAAAAAGTAAAGCGGATCAGTTACCGCTACGCCCAGCCGGGCTCTTCCCCGGGAATACGACAAAAGCTGGATGAGAGCCCTCCATGGATGCCGGAACAGCCTGTAAGTTTTTATCGAAAGCCCGTCCAGTATCCGCCTTGATACTTCATCATAGTTCTCGAACTCTATGCCGATAACGGCGCGGGTTTCTATCCCCGAGTCTTTCAGCCAGAAGAGATCGTTTATCTGGTCAAGCCGGATACGGCTCCTGATAAGTTCGACCCCGATATTGGAAGCGTGACCGGCCTCTCCGCCGGCGTCCCCGCCCTTACGGCCGAACAGCCTTCCCAGCAATCCGTTAACGGAGGACGATATCCAGAAAAAAAAGAGCGTGTAAAAATGGAATACCCCGCCGCCGTAATACTCACGTTTAAAATGCGGATCGTAATATGACCCCGGACGGTCCTCTACCCTGCCATTAAAAGGCAGGAATGCCGGGTAGTAATAAACCCGCCCGAGGCGCAGGACATCGCTGACTATTTTTTTAAGCGGCGTCCTTTTAAGAACGAATACCGCGTTATCCAGCCCCGGATCCTTTTCCGCGAATGTGGAGATCTCGACTATCCTGAAAAGCAGAGGATACGCGCGCTCCCTCATGTGTTCCCTGAATTTCACCGGATTATATCCGTAAGCGCGGCAATACCGGGATATCCGCGCGTTTACATCCGCGGTCTTCACCCATTCGTTGAGAGTATCGGTAATACGGCGCTGTATGAGCTCATACAATGAATACCCGTTCAGCCTCTCTTCCGCGGCCGTGATATCCACGACCTGCAGGGCCGGCCTCCCTGTCAGCGCCTCAAGGGCCCGCGCGTAAATATTCCCGAGAAAACGCGTTTTGTTTATAAAACGGATCTTCCGGACCCGGTATTTACGCGCGAGAAAGAGCGCCCTGAGCAGAGAACCCGCGCACAGAAGATCTATCCATATCGTTATTTTATTTTCCGTATTCCGCATATTTTTTTACCCGCGCATATATTACGGCCGTCATGTCTGCCTGAAACCTCTGAAGCTGACATCCTTCCGGCGATAAAGGTCCTCCGCCTGTTTTTTTACGCTACAGGATCTCTTACTGAAATAATTCTCTATAAGCCTGGTGTTCGCCTCATATAAACCGTGGTGGAACTCATCGTCCGATAGCTCCGTAAAGTTCACCGCCAGAAGGTCGGAATTCACGTGCTTATTTTCGTAAAAATCCTCGCAGTCCTTCAGAAGCCCTTCCTCGAGCGCCTTGTAATAAAGCGGTGACCCGGGGTATGGCGTAACGGGCCGTATAGTCCGCATCTGTGAACCGTCATCGTATTTGATCAGGAACTTTACGCCTTTATCGAGCGTCTCAAGGTTATCCCCGACATTGCCGAATATTATGTTGAACCCCGGGCTTACGCCGGCCGCAAGGGTAGCTTCTATGCCTTTCACTATCTGGCTCACTGTAAGAACTTTATTCATCTTCCTGAGCACCTCATCGTCAAGCGCTTCTATGCCGTAATTGATAAAAACACAGCCGGCCCTGCTCATGAGCTTAAGGAGTTCAGGCTTCGCGTAATTAAGCCGGCCGTTACAGTACCACGTCATGTTCAGTTTTTCTTTTATGAACGATTCGCACAAGCTTGACACCCTTTCCACGGAAGACATCAGGAGCTCATCCCCGAAAGCTATATATGTTATGCCGTAATCTTTCTTGAGCAGTTTCATTTCTTCTATGATGCTGTCATTTTTCCTCACCCGGTGCCCCTCGTCCATCCTGTAGCAGAACGCGCATTTAAAAGGGCACCCCCGGCCCGAAACCATGGGCATCACAAAATCCAGTTTGGTCGAACGCGCCACCTGTAAAAGCCTGTAATAATCGATCGGGAAAAGGTCATAAGCGGGAAAAGGAAGCGTATCTATATCCGGGACGAGTTCCTCTCTCTCGTTAACGGTCACCGCGTCCCCTTCCCTGAAAGCTATACCCTTTACATCCTCAAGCGGTTTTTTGTTCTCCACGGCGTACGCCAGGTTCACGACCGATATATCTCCCTCACCGAGCACAACCGCGTCCGCCCGCGTTTTTTTCAGGAAGAACCCGGGCTCCGGGGTAGGCCCGTGCCCGCCTATTACGTAAAACGGCCTTTGCCTGGAAGCGTTCACAGCGCATGATATACTCAGCAGTTTACGGTACTGGTAATAACCCGCTATAACCCCCACCGCGACCATATCGAACTTGTTCTTATCAAGATAATGGGTGAGGTGTTCGTCGGGATAATGATATTTGTCCTGACTGTATATGGTGATATCATGCCCCGCGTTCCTGAGCGCCGCGGCGATATACGAAAGCCCCATCGGGAACCAGTGTATATAAGAACCGTTGTCATAAGCTATTAAGAGAACTCTCACATTAAACTCCTTTTTAATATCAGTAATTATAAGTTTTTTGCGCTATATTCCTGTTCATGGCGGAGATCTCAGGGTTGGAATCAAGGAACGTGATGATATCTCTCCCGTCAAACGCGGGTTTCACGGGGTAAAGAGCTTCAAAGACAGCCTTTATAACCCTGTAATCCTCCATTGTATCCAGCGTAAGCCTTATATCCGGCCTCCTGTAAACGCCTTCAGCCTCGATATTAAATATCCTGAACTCACGAGGCCTTTGCCTGATATAATTCACCACATGTTCCCTGTCCATGGGATGCCCGGCCTTTTTTTCCACTTCATTAAGGAGCCGCGAGGAAAAAGCCCGGGTATTAAAACCGAGAGGGGAAGTAAATACCTGTTCATTAGTCACGAAATCGACTTCGCCCTCTTTTTCAAGATACGCCCTGATAACCTGTGACGCGACTTCAGGAGCTATAAGCGGGTCATCCCCCGTTATTTCCACGATAACGTCAGTCCCGAAGTATTCCGCGGCCTTAACCACCCTTCCGAGCACATCTTCTTCCGACCCTCTGAAACACTTTACGCCCAGCTCTTTGGCGAAAGCGGCTATACAATCGTCATTCCCGTTAACGGTCGTCGCGATGATCACACCCGATATCTCAGGTATCCATCGCAGACGCTCCACCATATGGTGGAGCATTGCTTTACCGCATCCGGGCATAAGCACCTTTCCCGGCAGCCTGCTCGCTCTCATCCGCGCTTCCACAATAACGTCTATCTGCTTTTTATTTACCATACAGCCCTTCCCTTCCCGGAACGGTGCCTCCCGCTGAGGCGGTTCCGTTCTTTGACAGTATGTGGCTTTTTACGCTTTCCAGGTCCCCTGAATATTCCGTATTCTTATCCCGTATAAAATCGCCGTTGCCGTCAGCTATGCCGTATATTATGGCCGGATCATGAACATTGTCGACCACTATCTCCCCGCGCCTTCCCAGAAGCCCGCCTGAAACTACGCGCACGCCGCCTATGACAGACCGCCCCATACGGTTCTTTATCAGGTTCTCCGTGGCGAACAGGTTATTTATAACGCCGTCGAACGCCCCGGTTATGTCGAGACGGTATACTTCGATATTCAGCCGGTCAACAGCCTCGATAGCGTCATCGAAGAACGTCCCTTTTCCGGCTTCCACGACCAGCGCCCCGGGAGAGAGAGACTGGATCATCCGGGCAGTGATGACCGGTATCCCCTGCGTCATGCCTATCAGTACGTCGGCGTCTCTTGCCGCCTCAAGATTGTCAGTCGTCGAAGTTACCTTAGCGAGTGTATAAGCGGGCTTGATGTAATTCAACGCTTCCGTTATAGCCGCGAGTTTTTCCCCGTTCCTCCGGGTGATAACCACGTCGGCGCCTCTTTCCACCAGCTTGAGGGCCAGCTTACAACCCAGGTTCCCCGCGCCCAGTATCGCCACCTTCCTCCCTCCGATACCGCGCAGGGAATCTTTTGTAATATAGCTCAGAAAGCTGTCCATCGCCTCTACAGCCACGTCGTTCCCTTTATATATCCAGAGAGCCGAGCTTTTGACCGACTCGCGTACGGCCCTTTCCACGTTCGCGGGTTTTCCGGATAACGACATGGCGTCAGCTACTTTCTTCTCCGCGTCCACCATGATATAATCCACCCTGCCGTCAACTATCATGGCCGCGTCGATCGCCTGCCGGACGCTGTAAACTATCACGCCCGCGACGACCATGATCGACGTGTTGCGTACAGGCGTCAGAAAAAGCCCGTTATCCCCGTTCTTCGCGGTATTACCGATGGTGAAACCTGAAAGCTTCCCCTCTCTGGCCGCGAGCGACCTTATTTCGCCCAATAATTTTTCTATCTCTTTTATGTATTCCATATCATATTACTTCCCATGTGATCGGGTAGTCCCGAAGTATATCGGCCCGCGCTATCCTGCCGACCACTATATCGAAATATCTGGGGAGCAGACCCCCTCCCGGCCCCTTGACACTTATCATCTCGTCTGTTATGACATCACCTTTCTTTATATCACACGCCGCGTACAGGCTTTTTCTCTGGGTATTGAGCATATCATACTCATTGGGCTGTATCCTTTTCACCCCGTCACCTATCACCGCCGGTATGAGCTTCGCCATCTCGACAAGTTTTCTTAATTCATCCGGTTCGGAAGAAAGAATATGGTCAGGCCCTTCAAGTGTCCTGTCCAGCGTGAAGTGCCGCTCAATGATATCCGCCCCTATGGCAAGAGCCGTATGCGCGACAAAAAGCCCCATCGTATGGTCGGAAAGGCCAACGGGAGTACCGAAACATTTCTTGAGAGTCCTTATGGCCTCAAGGTTCATCTCCTGAGGCGCGGCCGGGTACGACGAGTTACAGTGAAGCAGAATAACGTCCGGGTTCCCGGCATCCTCAAAGACCTGCACAGCTTCCTCTATCTGGCCGAGAGAAGCCATACCGGTCGAAAGTATCACCGGCTTCCCCTTCCTGGCCGTGTATTCCAGGAGTTTCAGGTTCACAAGATCCATCGAGGCTATCTTGTAGGCGCTCACACCCAGCGATTCAAGCATATCCACGCTCTCTTCGTCAAAAGGCGTCGAAAATATTTCTATCCCTTTTTCCCCCGCGTACCGGAAAAGTTCCTTATGCTGCTCCGGGGTAAGGCTGAGCCTGTCGAACATCTCATACATGGTCTCTTCCGTGCCTATTATCGTTTCAGCGTACCTGACAGCTTTAACTGCCGTCGAGATCCTGCTCGAAGCTTTGAACGTCTGGAACTTGACGGCGTCACACCCGGTTTCTCCGGCGGCGTCTATGAGTTTCTTCGCCAGATCCATGCTCCCGTTGTGGTTCAAACCCGCTTCAGCGATCACATACGCCCTGTTACCTTCGCCTATTTTTTTCCCGTTTATACTGACAGTCCTGTTCAATTTACACCTCGGTATCTGTTTAATGACCTGAGTGCTTCTTGTATCCTTCCCGCAAAGCACATCTGCCAGGTCGAACGCCTTATGAAAAATGACCTGGGCGTCAGCGTAATAAAAATCGCCCCCGGTCCCCAGCGAATAAAGATGCCTGTAACCCGATATTACGGCCCTCGTCCTGGACAGTTCTTCCTGATACCCCCTGTACTGGAAGGGATAAACGTAATACTCTTTGTTGGTATCCCATGCCGTCACTTCTTTACTCTCAGCAAGCCCCGCTCTCTCTACCTGCCCGGATACCTTACGCGCCAGGGTTTCAGGATCCATGAGATCTATCTCGTCACCCTTCGAGAAAGTTATCTCGCATGTTATATAGGTCTTATCTTCAGGCGCCATATACGGAGATATTTTTTTCGCCTCTGTTACGCGGTTAAAATATACTTTTTCCGAATCGTAATACAGCCAGTGTACTCCCTCAGGAAGTATATTTTCCTTATCATATGCCAGGTAAACCGACCGTATCCCCCTGAACTCAAGTTTACTGGAGTATCCCAGAAAACCGGCCAGCACCGTGACCGGCAGGGTTGAGATCACGACATCGCCGCTATCTATCTGTAGTTTACGCGCGTCTCTAAAGAGTACGGCCGAGATCAAACTCTCTTTATGTTCGAGCCCCGTCACTTCATATCCATGAAAGATCTTACCCCCGAGACCGGCCACTTTTTCCTTTATCCTGTCGAATATACACCCCGTACCGTACTTACCCGCCGCGTTCCACTGGTTGTGATAAAAAGGCGTGACCTTCTGCCTGAATTCTATCCTTTTCGGCGCCCACCCCGGGCACATCTCAGACGTAGGTATACCCCATATCTTCTCGGGATACTTCTCGAAGAACATCTCGCGGAGAGTAGGCCCCACCTGCGAGTTGATATATTCCTTATAATTCCGGGCCCGCGCCTTATCCTCGAACGACAGCCTGCCGAGCTCCCCGAGCACCTTTTCCTTCAATGCCTTAGGGTATTTGGATATGCTCTCCCATGAAAGCGGATAATCCCAGTATTCAGCGAAATCCTCTCCTTTCACGTTCTTACACCAGAACTCATCTTTAACGAAGAGGTCGCCAAACTCCGCCTCCCACAGGCGCGCGAGTTCCTTATCAGGAGTATGATAGATATGCGGGCCGGTATCGACCAGAAAATCCCGCCATTTCCATGTCCTGCACATGCCGCCCGTAAGATCAGACTTCTCATATATATCAACGTCCCAGCCGGAATCGAGCAGTTTCCACGCGGTAATAAGCCCCGCGGCACCCCCTCCCAATATGACCGCTTTTCTTTTCATATCAATTCTCCCGTAACCGGTATTTTTCTTTTTTACGAATTCATGCCTTACGTCTTTTCCGCGTACGGATGCCTGGCTCACCTGGCGCGGGGATCATTGCATCGCGTCAAACTGATATAATCTGCCTTTCCGCACGAGGAGCTGTTCATATGTACCTTCTTCCAAGACCCTGCCGCCCTCGAGTACGTATATCTTGTCCGCGAACTGAACGCTTGAAAGCCTGTGTGTGACTATGATTATCGTGAACTCACCGCGGAGGCCCCTTATGGTCTCCTGAACAAGCTGTTCGGTCTCGGAGTCCAGGGCGCTCGTAGCCTCATCCAGTATAAGTATCTCGGGGTCCATGAAAAGCGCTCTTGCGAGGGACACCCTCTGCCTCTGCCCTCCGGACAGTTTTATCCCGTTCTCCCCGATATGCGTTTCAAGGCCCTCGGCAAGCGAGTTTACAGTCTCCCTGAGGCCCGCCTTATCCACGACCTCATTCACCCTGTCTTCACCCGCGTCATCGATCCCTATGGCCAGGTTCTCCCTCAGAGTCCCGTCTATCAGCGTAGTTTCCTGGCTTACATAAGCCACTTTTCCCCTTATCGATTCCTTATCTACCACGTCATGCGGTATACTTCCGTAAAATACGGTCCCGCTGTCGGGACTTATCAATCCGAGCGCGAGGTCAAGCAGTGTGGATTTCCCTGTGCCGCTCGAACCTATGAACGCCGTAGCCTCTCCGGGCCGGATCTCAGCGTTGAGCCCTGAGAAGACTTTATTTCCGTTCGGATACGAGAAAACCACATCTTTGAACCTGATAACAGGGACTCCGTCAAAACCCTTGTCGCCGTTCTCTTCCTCGTCCGCCTCGAGTTTCCTGAGCCGTTCATTCAAAGACCTGTGCACGGGTATAAAACTGTCGAGAGTGGTGAAAGCCGATGATAACGCCGAGAACTGCGGCGCTACGCGCGAGAACACAAGAAGCACCAGTAAAAGCTCCGAATAATTGAGCGATAACTGCCTGTGCAGGAACATAAGCGCGATGAGGAGCACGAAAGTAAATGTCAGGCTCAGGCTCCTCTGCAGTTCCATCCTCATATTCTCTTTTTTTGTCAGCGCCGTTACAGAGGCCAGGATATTGAATATCGGCCTGACGAACCTCGAGTTCAGGAGCGACGTCTTTAAGAACTTTTTATTCTGCTGCAGAACGCTCAGGTCGTTCGACAGCCGCGAAAGTTTCCTGTTCCGTTCATCGGACAACCTGTGCACGAACACGGCGTTGACGCCTGAAAGAAGCGCGAGCGCGAAATAAACACCGCACGCGATAAGTGTCATCGCCAGAGACACCTTTATCACCACACAAAGCAGTACCATGACCTGTATGGAATAGATGACCAGCCTCTGCGCGTTGAGATGCGCCACGCTCGCCAGGTCCGCTTCCCTTATCACCGAGTACGCCACTTCACCGGACCTCGAATCCACGAGGCTCATCCAGCTGGCCTTTGTATACCCCTCGAAAATGTCCTTCCTGTATTTCTCGGAAAGCTCCGCCTGAGCGTTCGCCGCTATCAGTGTGGAAATAAAAACAAGGAACTGTCCTCCAAGGATAAGGACCGACGCCGCTATCAAAAGGTTATTGAATGTCGGTTCCTTGCCAAAGACCGCCATCAGTTTCGTGAGAGCCGCCGGAGTACCCGCGCCCGCGGCGGCCACAGGGCTTTCCCTGAGATAGTCAAGTACAGGTACAAGAAGCGGAAAACCCGCGAAACTTAAGAGGCCGCTGAATACCTGCAGGGCGAGTATGGTCCCCCACCTCGGTGTATTTATTATCAGGCCGCCCAGATATACCGCCTTCTCCAGCACCTTCCTGATCACATTGAATATTTTATTCATTCCGCACCGCGCTTTTCCTTTTCAAATTCCCGTAAAACCGTATTTTCATAAGATCACATCCCCCGGGCGGGGCCTAATCGCAGAAAGTTCTCAAGTATCCTGCGCCCTGTCTTCTGGCTCTTCTCCGGATGGAACTGGACCCCATAGATATTCTCCCTGTTCACCGCGGAGGTAAATTCCATACCGTATTCCGCTGAAGCGATACTGCTGGTTTTGTCTTTTTCGTCGAAATAATAACTGTGCACGAAATAAAAATCCATATCCGGCGTTATCCCCGCTAAGAGCGGGCTGGACTCGTCGCGCCGCGTAAAATTGTTCCATCCCACATGAGGGAGATAAAGCCCGCCCGTGTCGAGTTTCTTCACCTCACCCCGTATCCATCCGAGGCCGTTGTTCAGGCCGTGTTCATAGCCTTTATCCGACAGAACCTGCATACCGACACAGATCCCGAGAAACGGTTTTTTCTTAACGAGAACATTGTCCTCTATGACCTTGAAAGAAGAGAGCGCTTTTATCTTCTTCATAGCCGCTCCGTAAGCTCCGACACCCGGAAGCACTATATGCGTAGCTTCTTCTATGTCCTCGGGCTCATTCGATATTTTAACCTCGCCCAGTATACTGAGAAAAATATTGTATACGGATCTGACGTTCCCCGAACCGTAATCGATTACGCAGACTTTTTTATCCAGATAGTCCATTGTGTGTTCTCCGTTGTTTGATCTTATCGGTTATATCCCGCGCTTTTTCCGCGCGCTATAAGCCATAAACCGGATCATTCCCCTCCGAGCACATCTTCATCCACACCCGACAGGTCCCACCTGTCCTGGTCATGAAGTTTTTTACCTTTCGCAAGAGCCGACGGGTCGCATTTCCACGGGCTTACAAGATGTTTAACCGCTATGGCGTTGAACTCTTCCTCCGTCAGGCCCGTAAACTCCAGGAACTTGTCGAGGCTGGCGGGCCTCGACCCGTCGTTCGCTTTCACGTACTCGAACGCTTTCTCGCGGTCAAGACACCCCGCCCGAATATCATCCGTTGTAAGCTGTACCGTCCTGCCGTATCCCCTTTTTATGAATTTCAGGTAATCCCTCACGCCCGAGAACATGCACTCAAGCTTTGTGTACCAGTACTTCCCGGGCACGCCCTCGACCTCGTCCATTTTCCATCCAAGGTCCTTCATTATCACATCCACGTGTTTCCTGACATCCCAGGGATGATAAGCGCCGTAACAGATCGAAGAGTATCCTATTCCGGTAAGGTCTCTCAGCTTCGGGTACCTGAAAGGCTCAAGGTCCCGGAGATCGACCGTCTCGTCAAGCATCCCCGACATATCCTCCGCGGTTATACCGAGGTTGATCCACTTGTTAAAAGCTTCTTCATCCCTTTCATCCGGGTCGTCAAAACTGTAATAACTGGTGTATTCAGCGGTCGACTCGCCCCATATGATCAGCGGGATATTCCACCTGACCGCTACCTGCATGGGATAGGCGAATATACCCGTATGGCAATGCCAGCAGAAATCGCCTTTCCGTATGAGAGATTCGAGCATGAGCTTCTTGACGACCTTCATATTCGCCCTGAAGATGTGGAAATCCACGCCGAGCTTCCTCAGGACCCGGTCGCGGTTCTCTATGTGATGAGGCCGGTAAAAACCGTGGTCAAAAGACACCGCGAGAGGTTTGACCTTATAATCCTTCATCATCTTATAAAGCACATACGTACTGTCTTTACCGCCGCTTATGGGGATAATACAGTCGTACATACCCCGGCCCCTGTACTTATCGACTATGGACCTGAACTCCCCGCTTTTTTTCTCCCAGTCCACCTTTTCATGTTTATATTCATGCTGGCGGCAAATATTGCATACGCCCTTTTCATCATAGAATATAGTCTCATGCGTCTCCGGCATCATACATTTCGAACATCTCTTAAGTTCCATCTGTCTCCCCGTTTTTCTATTGTTCCATTGCTCTATTGTTCTATTTCCCCTAAATCCGCACATTTACCCCGTTATCCTTAAGGTACAGCCTTGCTTTTATCGGGCTTTGATCGGTAAAATGAAAAATACTCGCGGCCGCTACAGCTGAAGCTTTTCCCTTTTCTATCCCGTCCTTAAGGTCCCTTAGAGTACCGGCCCCGCCATGAGCGATCACCGGTATATCCACCGACGCGCTCACTGTTCTGATCGTTTCAATGTCATACCCCGACATACAGCCTTCCCTGTCTATGGAAGTTATTATGATCTCTCCCGCCCCGAGGCTGGCGGCTTTACTTGCCCATTCCACGGGAGAGAGCCCTGTTTCTTTCCCCGCGCCACGCGTGAACACTTTTTTCGCGCCGTCCGGCATCGTTTTATAATCTATCGAGACAACTATCGTCGAATTTCCGAACTGCTCCGAAGCCTGCCGTATCAGTTCAGGGTTCTCGACAGCCGCCGAATTTATCACGACCTTATCAGCGCCGGCCGCCAGTACTTCTTTAACATCCTCTATTGTCCTTATACCTCCCCCTACCGAAAGGGGCATGAAACATTCCTCCGCTGTCTCTTTAATTATGCCCAGAAGCGTATCCCTTTTTTCCACGCTTGCCAGTATATCCAGAAAAACGAGTTCATCGACCCTCTGGGCGTCATATATCCTGGCCGCTGTCACAGGATGGCCGGTATCCCGGTAATTACCGAACTGCCGGCCTTTAACGCATCGCCCGTTACAAAGAAGCAGTATAGGTATAAGCCTGTTTTTAAGCATCTCTACTCTTCTCCCCTTACAGCTTCATCCCTTACAAGGCCCAAAGTTATCCCGTCCACGTATTCACCGCCAGAGAGCCATCTGCGTTTTTCGACCCCTTCCACTTTGAACCCGTTCTTCTCAAAAGCCCTTGCCGAGCCTCTGTTACAGGCATAACAGCCTGCCAGGAGCTTGTTGAGATCATACTTATCAAAAGCGATCTTCACCATAAGCCCTATCGCTTCACTCGCGATACCTTTACCCCAGAAGGCCTTGTCACCGATAACGAGGCTTATATAAGCGAATTTATGGTTGCGTTCAATAGGCCCGAGTTTGATATTGCCTATGTGCTTACGGCTGTCCTTCTCGCATATGGCGAGGAACACTTCGTCCTCTTTAGAGGCCATCTTTTCCACATAGTCCCTGATACTCTCGAGTGTATGCTCGCTGAACCTGGCCTCCAGGTACCGTGTCACCTCCGGGTCATTCATCCACCCGAGATACACATCATTGACGTCTCCCAGCGAGACATCCCTCAGATAGATATTAGCGCCTTCTATAAAATGCTTCAATTTTCCCATGTCATTCTCTTCACTTCATACGCCCTCACGCTTAACGCGCCGCGCGCGGCGGATTAAACTACCAGCTCCCATCCGAGAGGCGTACCTCTTTTAATATTTTTCGCGGCTTTTTTCCCAAGCACCTTATTGTAATACCCGGGTTTAAGGCCGTTCCCCGGCCGGATCGACCTGATATTATACTCAGTAAAAAGCTCCCCTTTCTTTATTTCCCGTACGGCGAAAAGAGAACGCCTGAACATCCTGTTCCTCTTCTCTTCCGCGCTGAGCGCGTGGCAGGCAGAGCCCAGAGCCGCTTCGGCTGTCCTGATATTATCGACCAGCCGCCTGAACTCGCGCGCGTCCGATGAGAAAAAACTGTCCGGGGTCTTAAGCCTTTTCGACAGTATGAAATGCTTCTCCACCATACACGCTCCCAGCGCCACCGAAGCCACCGCGACTCCTATACCCAGGCTGTGATCGGAAAGCCCCACCGCGCACTTGTATTTCTTTTTCATCTCCGGTATAGCCCTCAGGTTCATATCAGCCGCGACAGCCGGATACGCGCTCACGCACTTTAAAAGAGTTATTTCCCCGGCCCCGGCTCCGCGCGCGGTTTTCACCGCTTCAGTTATTTCTTCTTCCGTGGCCATGCCCGTAGACATGATGAGCGGCTTACCCGTACGCGCCGCGTATTCGACGAGCGGCAGATCCACCAGCTCAAATGACGCGATCTTATGGAACGGGACGTCGAGTTCTTCGAGAAAATCCACGCTCGTCCTGTCGAACGCGGCTGAAAAGAACGTTATCCCTTCCTCCCGCGCCGTTTTTTTTAATTCGCCGAACCACTCCCACGGGGTATAAGCTTTCTTATAAAGATCGTATAAAGTCTGCCCCTTCCATTCAGAATGCCTTACCTTGAAATATCTGCTGTCCGAGTCTATCGTTATCGTGTCGGGCGTGTATGTCTGAAATTTTACCGCGTCAGCGCCGCACTCCTTCGCTTTCCTTATCATTTCAACCGCGCGTTTCAGGCTCTGCCCGTGGTTAGCGGATACTTCAGCCACAATGAAACAGCCTGTTTTTCCCGCGGAATTATCCGTTCTTTCGATACTCATAGACATACGCCTTTTTACCGTTCCTCACTGTATCGCCTTTAAGCCTGTACCCGGCGCGCCCAAAAGCTTTTATGGAAGCACGGTTCTCCACATCTATCTCAGCCAGTACGGAACTTACTTCGCCCATCTCTTCCGTAAATCTTTCAGTAGCCTTCCTTATCAACACCCTGCCAAACCCGCGCCCGAAAAATTCAGGGTTCATGTTAACGCTTACCACAGCTTTACCCCCGCCCGCGAGTTCAAGCCTTGCCTGCCCGGCTTTTCCGCCTTCGTTTTCAGCGATATATATCCTCACGCCCCGGTCCGACATTTTTTTTCCGAACCATCCCTTATGGTCCTCGTAGCTGATAGCGCCGTCATTGAAAGACCACCGCCGCGCCTCAGGATCATTCCTCCATATCCAGATGTCACGGCAATCCTCATTCACGGCTTTCCGTATTGCGATATGATCTCCGAGAGCCTCTGCCACGGCGTCATAGACCCTTAAAGCCCCTTTTCCGTCAATAAATCTCCTTGCGCGGTCCCTGTATTCAGCCCTTTTCCCGGGACTTTCGAATTCCATGATCCCGTCCCTTATACATCTTCCAAGTTCCCGCGTGTCCCCTGGGTTGAAACACGCCTTTACGCCGAACCGCTCCCATCCCTCGAGGTTCAGGGCCTGATTGTCCGCGAGGCTTATTCCTACCGCCGGAACACCGGCCCTCGCAAGCTCATACAGGGTCTGCCCCGCCGCGGAAACAGCTATGTCGGACTCAAGGATCAGCGCCTTCATCTGATCCGCGTCCGCGTTAAATATGACACTGATCTCCCCTCCGGAAAATCTCCCCGCGTCAACATGGATCCCGGACGTTTTCCCTATAACGACATTAATCTTCATCCCGGGAAAATCCTCAAGCAGGATACTGAGCACCCTTTCGGTATAATTCTCCGTATCGCTTCCACCGCAGGTAAGAAAAATAGTAGTTAATTTATCACTTATCTTTTTTTCAGGGACCCGGGAAAATTCTTCTCTCAGCAGAGCGTATTCCCGTCCAAGAAGGTAAACAGTCCCTTTCTTTTCCGGATACTCAAGTGAATCGGCCAGGATAGCGCTATTTATAATTATCCCGTCCGGGTAATCCAGCCTCCTGTGATCATCTATAAAAACCGGCGTCTTCACACACCCGGCTATACGCCTGTAAAAAGGCTCATCCGCCAGGTACGAATCGATAACAGCCACATCGGCCCCGCTCACCATATCCATAAACTCAGCGGGAGTCCGTCTCCATTCCATGAAAACGTGTTTTTTCTCTTTAAGCAGGCCACGCACAGTATCATCTCCGTTTACGATAAACTCCACATCCATGCCGCTATTTTCGAACGCGTTGTAGAGCGCCGAACACCTGACAATATGCCCGAACCCTATCCCTTTCCCGCCTTCAGTGATCATGTAAGCTTTTCTCTTTGCCATAACACCACTCACATCCATCGCGCTAAACTGCCTTTCACGTCAACCGGCTGAACCCGCTGTGGCAGACACTCTTCTTAAGATATTTCCGCGCCTCGCCCGAAGACGCGGCGCCCGCTATAAAGTCAAAAGCCTTTTTCACCGCCGCGCTATACCTGTCGATATGCTCATCTTCATGCGCGTAACTCGCGTAAAAAGCGTTGGTCGCGAGAAGCCCTTCTCCCAGCATGAACTGGGTGAACAAAGTCTTCAATACAAGCGGCTCATCATATTCGAAGGACAAGTGGGCCAAAGGGTCTATACCCGATACCTTTATCTTCAGGCCGCTCATACCGGCCGCTTCCAGCCATATTCTCTTGACCTTCGCGCCGGCCTCACCCAGAAGCCGGGGCACATCATATTTCTCCATCTTTCCGATCGCCGCTATCGCCGCGGCCGGGCCGGTTCTTTCTGTCCAGTAAGTACTGCTTATAAAAGTGTCCTGGACTGAATTCATAACATCTTTCGCGCCTATCACCGCGCTCATCGGATATCCGTTGCTCATACCTTTCGCGAACACGGCCATATCAGGCTCTATACCGAAATGAAGATGCGCCCCGCCCTGGCACAGCCTCCAGCCCGCTGTTATCTCATCCATGATCAGCACGATACCCTCAGCGCGGGTTATGTCCCTTACTGTTTCCAGAAAACCCTTCTCCGGCATACGGCTTCGCACGGGCTCCATAATAACAGCCGCCAGAAACCCCCTGTTCTTTTCCACTATAGCCCGGAAAGCCCCAAGGTCATTGTACTCGAAGGGTATGGCCGTACCTTCAAGCCCGCGGGGTACTCCCCTCGGCTCAAGGCCCGCGATAAGATGCCCGTCAAGGTTCTCATTGCCCCTCAGGTTAGCGGACAGGTACCAGTCATGCCAGCCGTGATACCCGCAGAACGCGAGGCTGTCTTTCCCTGTCGCGGCCCTGGCTATTCTCACGGCTATCGCCATGGCCTCTCCGCCTGTACGCGCGAAACGGGCCATATCCGCCCACGGATGCAGGCGGCACAAAAGTTCCGCGAGCTCCACCTCTTCGGGACAATTCAGCGTGCACATCGAGCCTCTGCCTATGGCCCTTATTACCGCCTCGTCCACATCAGGATCCGCGTACCCGAGAGCGCACGAACCTATGCCCATATAACTCATATCGATATACTTATTACCGTCGAGGTCCCACACTTCACATCCGCGCGCTTTTTCAAAATACGCGGGCCATAGCCCAGGCAGGTGCATCTCGGGACGCTTGGATAAAAGCTGTGTCCCTCCGGGAATAAGTTTTTTCGCCTTCTCATACAATTCCTGCGTCAAATTCGTTTTTGTTTTCATAGTCATCTCTTCCGGTTATCCATTTCAAGAGATTTAAGATAACCTTCATTTCTTGTTATGCCGCCGTTAATTAGCTCAAGCCCCGGATTATCCTCAAGATACGCGAGTATCTCTTCCATACCGAAAACAGGGTTATAAGGATAGAGCCCTTCAAATATCTTCACCAGGAATTCATGATCTTTCTTTTCATCCAGCGTCCACCTTTTGGCGCTCAGATCCGTGCCGTTCTCGAAAGAAACGATCTTAAATTCTCCGTTCCTGTCAGCGCGTATATACGGCGTCACATGTTCCCTTTCCGACAAAAGAACGGCGTTACGCCAGGCTTTTTCAACCGCCTTGAAAGAAAAAACCTCCACATCCTGCCCGTCCGGGAAAGTGGGGCGCGCCACATTGGAACAATAATCCGCGCCGCTCGAGCGGTAACATTCCACGGCTCTATCTATCACCGACGGGTCTATAACGGGACAATCGGCCGTAATCCGTACGATATCCGTCACCCCGTATCCCAGCGCCGCGCGGTAATACCTGTCCAGGACATCTTCTTCGGACCCCCTGTAAACACGGGCCCCTTTTTCCGAAGCGAGTTCCGCTATTTTTTCGTCATCGGGTTTTTCCGTCGTGGCGACTATCACATCCCACCCGGAACGCGTTCCCCGGACTCTGTCTATAACGTGTTCCAGCACGGTCTTCTCCGCGAGCTTCATCAGCACCTTTCCATACAACCGTGACGCCCCCATACGGGCCTGTATGATAACCGCGCCTTTCATGATTTCCGCCTCTTCCCGCGTTCTACCTGTTCCACCTGTACGGCAGAAGGATATCTTCATTCCGGATAACCAAGTGGTCCACTTCCTGTTCTAACCCGCTGAAATCCCCGGAACCGCTGAAAACAACAATATTCTTTTCGAGCTGCCCGATGTCATCGACACCCACGACAATTTTATCGATAGATCCGTTCGCTAAAACGAACCGCAGGCATATGTCATATATGGACATTCCCGCGAGCGCCGAAATTTCCCTGAGGCGCGTTATCTGCCGCCCGGCTCCCGCGGGAGCGCCTTTCAGTTTATCCGGCTCCATGAACGCGAGCCCCTGCAGAAAAACAGACCTCGCGTATATTTCCACGCCGTTCTTTTTCAGTTCCGGAAAATACGGCTCAAATCTCCTGTCAAACACGCTGTACGGGAACTGTATGATATCAAAAGCCGTCTTATCATTAAAAAGAGTTTCCAGTTCCCGCGGGTTATAAATGGAAAAACCCGTTTTCTTTATCACTCCTTTTTGTTTAAGATCTTCAAGCTCGCCGTAAACTCTTTTATTTTGAGAATAGTCATCAAAAGAATGAAGCAAATATCCGTATATTGATCCACGCTTCAGCCTTTTCAGCGATTCGAGAACATATTCCCCGGCTGTTTCACCGCTATGTATCCGGGGCAATTTTGAAATAACCCCGAACCCGGCGCCGCTTTCTTCGAAAAAACGCCCGATAACATTCTCGCTTTCCCCGTAACCATGCGCGGTATCAAGCACGCGAACACCCTTTTCCTCAGCGCGCCTTAAAATATCGAACACTTCATTCCGGGGCACCATCCCCCTTTTATTGGCTATACCGTAATCCGATCCGAACTGCGCCGTACCCAGGCATAATCTACCGGTTTCGTTCCTCACGCGAAAAACCTCCGTACCGCTCCGATCACCCTGCTCTGGTCTTCCCCTGAAAGCGACGGGTAAAGAGGCAGGCTCAGGCATTCTTCAAAATATTTTTCAGCCACGGGAAAATCTCCGCGCCTGTATCCCAGAACACTCTGGTAATAGGACAGCATATGGACGGGTATATAATTCACCTGCGCGTAGATCCCTTTTTCCCTGAGATATGAATACAGCCTGTCTCTCTTCGCGGAAGGCACACGGATGACATAAAGATGATATGACGCCGACGTATTTTCCCGTTCAAAAGGAACACGCACGTTTTTTATATCCCTGAACGCCTCATTATAGGCATAAGCGAGGCGCCTCCTCTTTTCCACGAAATCATCGAGTTTCTTAAGCTGTGAGATCCCGAGGGCGCACTGAAAATCCGTTATGCGGTAATTAAAACCTAACTCCGGTATATCGTAAAACCAGGGCTGTCTGATCTGTCCCGGCCTGAACTGCCGCGCGTTTTTATTGTTCCTCACAACGCCGTGCTGGCGGAACCTGACGACTTTCTCATAGATCTTCCGGTCATTAGTAAGAACGGCTCCGCCTTCCCCCGTGGCTATATGTTTTATCGGATGAAAGCTCAAAATAACGGCGTCGGAACGCGAGGAAGACCCTACGCGCTCCCATTCCCCCCGGCCCGACATATACCCGGCGCCGAAAGCGTGCGCGGCGTCTTCCACGACTTTGATCCCGTATCCCCGGCATATTTCACATACGCGTTCTATTTCAGCCACGGTACCCATAAAATGCACGGGTATCACGGCTTTAACGTTCTTCCGGTTTTTCTCGCGTTTCAAAAATTCCTCAAGTTTCCGCGCGTCGATATGATAACTCATGTCGTCGATATCCACGAAAGAAGGGCGGGCCCCTGTGTAAACTGCGCAATTGGCGCTGGCTGAAAAAGTTATCGGAGAAGTTATGACCCTGTCGCCTTTCCCGGCGCCGAAAGCGAGCATCAAAAGATGCAGAGCCGCGGTGCCGCTGGACAGAACCGCGCAGTACTCGGCTCCGGTATAGCGGCAGAGAGCCTCTTCGAATTCCTTCACCTTCGGCCCCTGCGTAAGCCAGTCGGATCTCAGGGTCTCTACCACTTCACGGATATCGTCATCCGAAATACACTGCCTTGAATATGGGATATTCTTTTTCATACGCTTATTCCCCGGATAATACCGTGACCCCGGACTTTTTTCGCGGAAAAATTATTTTCTGCGCTTCCTTATCGGATATCCAGTCCTCATTCCGGTCGCTCCTGTAAATAAAATCTTCCGGCACACGCTCTTTGTCATAATATTTGGCGTAGATCTCCGTCCCTTTTTCAAAGAACTGGGGCAGAATAATATACACGCCGTCAAAAATTCTCACATTGGGCGCCTCATCCCCGGAAATAAGCGCCTCATGCAGTTTTTCTCCGGGGCGTATGCCTATGATCTCAAAAGAACACTCCGGATCAACGGCCCTCGCCAGATCCGTTATCTTCATAGACGGTATACGAGGCACGAAAACCTCCCCGCCCACGCTCTCTTCAAGCGCTTTTATAACAAGATCCGCGCTCTGTTCGAGCGTCATCCAGAAACGTGTCATACGTTCATCCGTTATAGGGAATCTTTTTATCCCTTTATTTTTAAAATCGACAAAAAGAGGGACGACACTGCCTCTCGACCCCACGACATTACCGTAACGCACCACGGAAAATTTCGTTCTTTCCCCGCCGTACGCGTTAGCCGCGACAAAGATCTTTTCAGCCACGAGCTTTGTCGCGCCGTACAGGTTGACAGGGCTCACGGCTTTATCGGTGGAAAGCGCGACGACTTTTTTGACACCCGCGTCAAGGGCGGCGTCCACGATATTGTCAGCGCCCACCACATTCGTCTTCACGGCTTCCGTGGGGTTATACTCAAGGGCCGGGACCTGTTTAAGAGCCGCCGCGTGCACGACATAATCCACCCCTTCAAAAGCCCTGAACAATCTGTCCTTGTCTCTTATATCACCGAGAAAATAGCGTATCGGATATTTTTCCACCGGGAACGCCTTGGACATCTCGTACTGTTTAAATTCATCCCTGCTGAAAATTATAACTTTCCGCGGGCCGCATTTATCGAATATCATCTTTGTGAATTTCCGCCCGAAAGACCCTGTCCCTCCGGTTATCAGGATCGTGCGATTCTTTAACATCAAAAACCTCCTCATTTTAACCCGGCTAAACGGGGATACGCCCGGTCCTTGTCCGACAGATACGGCACAGACACCGGCCATTTGATATTTATCCCCGGATCATTCCAGATAATACCTCTTTCGTGCCCGGCGGAATAGATCTCCGAGCATTTGTAGATCACCTGCGTGTTATCTTCCAGGGTGCAGAAACCGTGAGCGAAACCCTTCGGCACATAAAGCATCTCATTATTATCGTCGGACAAAACAACCGCGGCATATTTCCCGTATGTCGGCGAAGCTTCGCGTATATCGACAGCCACGTCAAAGATACTGCCCTTTACGACAAATATCAGCTTTGCCTGCGCCATGGGTTCTTGCTGATAATGGAGCCCCCTCACTGTCCCGCGCCTGGAAGACCTTGAATAATTATCCTGCGTGAACACATCCTTTATACCGTATTCCGCGAAGTCGGAAAACTTATAAGTTTCAAGAAAAAAACCTCTGTCATCGTTAAAAACACGCGGCTTGACCAGAATAACGTCAGGTATCTCAAGTTTCTCGAAAACAAAAGGCACAGTACCCTCCCCCTATTTAACCAACACGTTAATACCGCTTTAAAACGGCTTCCTGCCTTCTTTCAATATATCACGCAGGTACTCACCGTATTTCCCGTTCATCTCAGCGGCCAGTATTTTAAGGCGTTCAGCGTCAATAAATCCCTTCCTGTACGCTACCTCTTCTATACAGCCTATTTTAAGCCCCTGCCTTTCTTCGACAGTCTTTATAAAATACGCCCCGTCCATCAAAGAATCATGCGTCCCGGTATCAAGCCACGCGTATCCGCGCCCCAGGAGCTTTACCTTAAGTTTTCCTCTTTTGAGATATTCATTATTGACATCCGTTATCTCGAGTTCCCCGCGCTCGGAAGGCTTAATGCTCTTCGCCACGGCGACAACGTCATTGGGATAAAAATACAGCCCGCACACAGCGTAATTCGATTTCGGCTCCGCGGGTTTCTCTTCTATGGATACCACCATATAATTCTTGTCGAATTCAACGACCCCGTACCTCTGGGGATCTTTCACGTAATACCCGAAGATCGTGGCCGCGTCACCCGCCTTCACCGCTGAGACAAGCATCTCAGGAAGGCCGTGCCCGAAAAAGATATTATCTCCCAGTATAAGGCTCACGCTGTCACTTCCTATAAAATCCTCCCCCACGATAAAAGCCTCGGCTATACCGTTAGGCGCGTCCTGAACGGCGTATGAAATATTAATGCCTATCCCGCGCCCGTTCCCCAGAAGATCCTCGAATCTGCCGATGTCCAGCGGAGTCGATATTATAAGAATATCCTTTATTCCCGCCAGCATCAGGACCGACAGGGGATAATAGATCATCGGTTTATCATAAACCGGAAGCATCTGCTTGCATACCCCTTTAGTGACCGGATAGAGCCTCGTTGCCTTACCTCCCGCCAGAATTATGCCTTTCATTTCAATCCTTTCGTCTTTACCGCGGCGCGCCGCTCACCTGACAGCTTCTTCCTGAACTTCACTCTGAGCCCCTTCTTCAAGCTCCCGTTTAAGTTCAAGATATTCCTTTTCTTTTCTTTTGAGGTAATAATACGTAAGCTGAAGTTTTTCCTCAAAACCTTCCTTTGTAAGAATATACTTAACCTTCTTGATCTTATTCGTCCGGGTTGTAAAATTCATTATCTTTATCAGCCCCCGTTGAGCGAGAGATTTTAAAAGATAATTAGTTTTTCCAAGAGACATATCCAGTTGCCCGGACAAATCCCTTTGGGAGAGATCGTCTCTTGAAGCCAGAACCCTTAAAATCCTGAAAATATCTTCTTTTAACGGATGTTCATTCATTGAACGTATTATAATATAATAATGTAATATGTCAACAATAAAGGAGTTAATAACACTCCGGCCCGATTAACTGTTTTTCCGCGTTTTTCGCCGTTTTTCCCTGATTTACCACAGCCTTCAAGTGCTTTATAAGAGCGTCAGCTGTCTGTCTGCCCAGAAGATCATACTGTTCCGGTGTCCCTTTTTCATAACAAAACTGCTGTGGATACGAAAGCTCAAACCCGTGTTTGATCACAGCGCTCAAAAATCTTATTATCCGGGATTTCCTTTCTTCTTCCGGGATCGACGCAAGACGCGCTGATTCTTCGTGTATATCTGACGACAGCCGCTCAGCGTCACAGCATTTCCGTGACAACCCCAGTACGTCCCAGAAATTATCACTGAAGCAAATAAGCGGCTTCCCTCTCTGTATCGCCTCCCATCCGCTCGTACCCGTGACAACCGCCACCATCTCCGCGCCCGCTATCATCTTATGCGTGTCCGCGTCTATGGGCGCGAGCGTGACATTCGGGAACTTCTTTATCCTGTCATAAAAATCCAGAGGCCTTACCCTTGCCGCCAATATGGCGGGGTGTTCCTTGACGCACACAACCCAGTCATGAGGAACACTCTTAGCCAGCATTTCTATCGTATGAAGCTGGTCCATCCACATAGTCCCCTGGAACTGCGTGGAATACTCGGGGCTGGTATGCAGAGGATAATAAATATATTTCAGGCCTTTTTCCGGGGCTTCTCCGAAACGCGGGCTTCTAAGCCGCGCTCTCTGTATCTGGCGGATAAAAAGGTTCTTCATCGAATGCGCCATGACGCGCGGGCTCAAAGTCTGCCTTCTCACGTCACCCGAAAGATTGAGCCGCGCGTGATCTTTCCAGCTCCACACAAGAGCGCCGAAAGATTTTACGGAAGAAAGAATAAACTTACACCATTCAAGAGGCGACTTGAGTTTAACGACATTAAAACACGGGAGCTTCCTGTCAAAATACTGCGGGTCTTCCAGTTCACCCATAAGTTCATCGTAAAGTTTACGGGCTGCTTCGTAATTTTCATATATACCTTCGCCGTATTCTCCGTAAAGCCTGTATGTTTCATCTATCGCCGGGAACCTGAGCCTCACATCCGACGCGAAAGCGAAAATATCCTTTATACGCACGCTCGTGGGGACAATATACGGTATACCCGCTTCCGCGCACAAATACTCGAAAATATGGACGGAGACCGACCCCATCGCTATTGCCGGCAGAAAAATATCAGGCCGGAATCCTTCAAAGATCTTCTTATAAGAACTGAGCGCGCCGCTTACCACTTTGAGAATATTTTCCCTCGAATTATTACGGTTAATAAACGTCCCGTCGAGGAGGACGCCGCGCATAAAAGAACTCCCGAGATTCCTGTCCGAAGCTATAAGGCGCCACAAACTTTTTTCCGGCATACTCTCTTCGAATTTTTTAAGGGCCTCATGGTCAACGCGGCTTTTAAACGCTTCCGCGATTATATCGTGATTGAACTTTATAAATTCATACCTTATATCACCCTGTTCTTTCAGGAACCGGGCCGCGCTTTCTCCGCCGGGAGCGATCCCCATAATACCGGCGAACTCCGCCTCAGGATAAACTTCCTTAAGCCTCCTGGCGAGGCTGTGCCATATCCTGTAGTTTAAAGTGGTAAATTCGAGCAATATTTTCATACGCCTCTCTCCCGGGCTTTTTCATCACGGCATACAGGCTTGTCCCATATATTGTCTTTAAGCCATTCCCCGTTTTCTTTTCTCCAGACGCGCGCGTCCCTGAAAGAATCGGCTGTTTTCCAGAACTCATCTTCAGTCATACCCACATAATCAAGCCAGTAATACAGATCGCTTGAAACCACGTGATCATACTTTCGCACAAGTTCTATCCCTTCCTCCCTTGTCATATACCCCGACCGTATATCTTTCGAAACATGGTCCGAGCACCTGCCGTAACCGAACTTTATATACTTCAGCAGATCGTGTATGCCGTTCTCATAACGGTCGTCCAGGTTCGAGAACTGTCTGTATGTCCTTTCAAAAGGCTTTTCCGCGGGCTTAAATCCGTACTTTTCCTGCACAAGCCTGGAATGGCTGTTCGGATCCCACTTGAAAAAATTACCGAGATACAGCCCGCGCACACCCACATCAAGTATTTCCTTATCATCAGGGTATTTTGCCCACAAAAGATCTTTTTCCGTGAGTTTTTCACGAGAGTCGTCAAGAAGGTCATACCATTCAAATCCCCGCAGTGAATGTTCATGCCGGCTCCTCGCGCTGAATTCCACGAAATCATCCGGGTCATGCATGCCGGAGAGGTCCCAGCTCGTCTCTCCCCAGATGAGAAGTGGTATCCTGAACTTAACCGCTATCTGTATGGGATACGTCTCTATCCCGCAATGCGCGTGCCAGTTCATATCCCCCATTTTCCTGAAACACAGCCTGTTAAGTTTTTTCAGGGCCTCCACCGACGGCCCGAAAACCATATGGTCCGCGTCAAAAACATGCCTCATCCTGTCACGGTTATAATCCCCTTCGGGAAGATAATTATTCCCGTGATACGTGACAAGAAGCGGCTTCAGGCCGTATTCCGCGACTATCTTATGCGCCTGGAAGTAACTGTCCTTCCCGCCGGAAACCGGTATGATACAGTCATAACCCGACTTATTATTTTTCCGTACTTCCGCCAGTATCTCCTCGAACCTTTTTCTCCGGTCGTCCCAGAAGAGGGAACTAAGTTTATCAAATTCTTCAGCCGTCCTGCACGCGGAGCATATACCTTCATCGTCAAGATAAAGATTTACCGCGACAAGCGGATACACGCATCGTTTACAATATTCCATTTAGAGGACCTCCCCTTCAAGGATAATATCCGGTTTACGGACATTATAACCGTTATCATATAAAAACTTCTTGGCCAGATACACGCTCTGGTCATAGTAATGGAAAATATTAGCCGCCGCGACGGCGTCAACCTTCGTACTACGGAGAGCTTCCGCCAGATGAGGCCATTCCCCGGCTCCTCCCATGGCTATAACCGGCACAGCGACGGAAGAAGATACCATCTCAAGAAGCCGTATATCATATCCGTCTTTCCTGCCGTCACGGTCTACTGAATTGAGCAGGATCTCCCCCGCCCCATGCTCCTCCGCCTTTTTAGCCCAGTCAACCGGGTCATACCCCGACGGGAAGCGGCCACCGTCCGCCATCACGGTATATCCCGTTCCCGTTTCTTTAACGTCGATAGACACAACTACGCACTGCGCGCCGAACTCTCCGGCCGCCTGTGTTATAAACTCCGGATCTTCCAGCGCCTTAGTGTTAAGAGCTATCTTATCAGCCCCGTTCTTCAGCCTTACGGCTATATCATCAAGCGTCCTTATCCTGCCGCCTACGGTTACAGGCATATGGCAGCCCTTCGAAACATCCGAAATAATATCATAAATGTTATTCCTGTTAAGATGCCCCAGATCGTCCCTTCGCATGTCATACGCGCCTTCACGGGATATATCAAGGTAAATGAGCTCATCCGCCGCCCATTCGCTCAGCCTCTTAACGGCAGTAACAGGATTGCCGAGGTTCTGGTATTTTTTGAATGACTTACTCTGGACCAGAAACCCGTTTTTCAAAAGCAGTACCGGTATCAATCTGTTCTTTTTCATATTTTTCCCGTTACTTCTTCTTACGCCCCACAACCCACATATGCGACGAAAGCCCGTTATCCGCGAGGAAACGCTGAAAACCATCCCCCAGTTTTTGCCATTCATCGATAAGAACACGTTTCAAAAAAGGATATTTTCCGAGATCGAACTCTCCGGCGAGCGCCGCGTTCCTGACCCTGTCAGCATCCAGTTTACCGGGAGTCGATACATCTATAACATCAAAGCCATTGGTTTTAAGCAGGTTTCCAAGAGACACAGGGTTGAAATAATTAAGATGTTCCACATCCACCGCGTCGGAAAGAGACTGGAGCAATGATATGTCAAAGCCCTTCACATTAGGACAGGTAAGCACGATAAGCCCTCCCGGATTCAGGATCTTGCGGCAGCTTTCGAGAAAGTCTCTGGGGCTGTATAGATGTTCTATCACCTCAAAAGCGGCGACAACATCGGCTTTACTCTCCCCGAAGTCCACTTTTTCCACCAGCTCTTCTATAACATCTATTCCTTTTCCCCTGCAGGTGTGGGCGAGGTCCGGCGTAGGTTCTATACCGACCACCCTCTCGAAATAACCTGTTTTCTTTATCTCCTCGCAGAAAATACCGAATCCGGCGCCTACCTCGATGATAGTACCCCCGGGCACATTATACCGCGAACATATTTCCAGTATATTCCTGACCCTGGGCCGGAATATCTTTTCACGCCTCACATTTTCAGAAGCGGGAAAAATATATTTATTCCAATAAGCGTAATTTTCCGAGCCGGAATAGTAAATATCAAGAACCTCAGGCGTAGGCCTCGGATTTATATACATAGTCTCACACCTTCCGCAAACCACATAAGACATATCATACTTTTCGAAAGCCATGTGATACTTGAGGTGTCCGCACGCGGGGCACGGCACAGTTACGAACCTTTCCCTATAGCTCAAAAGACGCTCAATATCCCGCGCGAAACGCTCAGCCTGTTCTTTTTCAAGATGCTCAGGGCTTATGTCATGCGCTTTAAAAGATCCAGGATCATTAATACCCAAGATGCCTCCTTTTCGTCATGTGTTCATTAATTGAACAATATTTATTATAGTATGTTATATTGATAAGTCAATTTAAAAAAGATATCTTTAGCGCGGAAAATCACATTAAACCGGAAGTTTTCAATTTTTTTTCTTTTTTTTGAACCTTTTTGCCAGATACTTGTCCAATTCATCAATATTATGAAAGATCAATGACGGAGAATGCCCTCCCAAAGAATATTCACAGGATTCAATCTCATATTCCCTGCATATCAGAGGCCTCTTCTCATAAATACCGCACCTGTGGTCTTCCGTAAGGAACCGGCATTCGCTCTTAACCTCAAGGTGCCACTTTCGGGACTCTACATAGATCTTGACGCCGTTATGAGCGAGAAACCACCTGACATTTTCAAAATCACGCTTACTTCTCGGCGTATCTATCTCCAGGGCAAAATACCTGCAGCACTTGGCCCTGCATTTCACGCATGGACTCATAATGTTTCCTCTTTCCGTTTTCTTGTTATTACTACGGGATCCTATACCTTCAAACCGCCTGAATCATTTCCGGAGAATATTGAAAACAATAAGGGCTAAAAGCAAAAACGAAGACACAAAATCGAACCATACCGGAAAAACAGCCATACTATGCATTATACTTTTAATAGACCCTGATTGAAAAAGCGGCCATAACCTGTCAAGAAGAAGCCCCAGTGCCACGGCACTGAAAGATATGGAAAGAAGATATATTACGAGCGCCTTTTTACCAAGGAGTTTCGCCACGACAGCCATTCCTACCGCGTTGGTAGCCGGGCCCGCGAGCAGAAACACAAAAGCGGCTCCGGGGTTCATCCCCTTCAGCATCAGGGCCACTGCTATCGGAATGGAAGCCGTTGAGCACACATACATGGGAATACCTATTACAAGCATTATAAGCATGGCCTGCCATCCTCCGGCCATATACCTGTGTATGAATCCTTCAGGAATAGAATAAGATATAACACCACCGAGCGCGATACCTCCTATGATACTTTTTCCCGTATCTCCCAGAAGCACTACAAAAGCGTACCTCAACGCTTCACGCGCTTTTTCCGCCAGAGTGTGCGCATGTCCGTCGCCGTTATCGCGGAAGCAGACCCTGCATACTGTTTTGTCATCGTTAACAAGCGGATTATCTCCGCCTTTCAAAAAGATGTTAGCCAGCGTCCCCGATAAAACCCCGGCAAAAAATGACGCCAGCACTCTGTAAAAAGTAAAAAATCCCCCGAGAAAAGAATATGTGGCAAAAATGGAATCGATACCGGTCGTGGGCGTGGAAATAAGAAACGACAATACCGCGCCTTTCCCCGCTCCCTGCCTCCTGAGGCCGGCCGCGGCCGGTAAAACACCGCAGGAACACAACGGCAGAGGTATGCCGAAGAGAGACGCCTTGATAACCGCGGGAAAAGAATCCTTACCCAGATGCCTCGCGACAAAAGCAGTATCGATAAAGACATGGAGAATACCCGCGAACAGGAAACCGAAAAGAAGATACGGAGACATCCTGTTAAGAAGGAAATATGATTCCCGTACTATACCCGACACTATTTCATATACCCCAGACATGCCTCTCCCTACACGGCGCGCGCCGCTTTGATCCCGAGTTCAAAAGCCCGGTTAAGATATTCCGGGTGGAAAAGCGCGCCTCCTTTAGCCTCCAGCCCGGG
>JBDRAX010000010.1:0-13583 GCA_043823375.1 Candidatus Omnitrophota bacterium
ACCGCGGCGTTCGCGTTCTGGCAGGGCTATTCCGGATTTTTAGCGAAAACTTTAACCCCATCAGCTGCCTTGATCCTGATACTTCTTATGGGATTATCAGTGTCTCTGTTTATTTATCTGGAATACAGGCAACGAAAATAATTCTTTTATCGCCCTGAGGTATTTCGTATAGCCGGCTTTTGAAACACGCTCCGAACAAAGCGTCCTCGTATAGATCATGTAAAATTAAAAGTGTGTATCTTGCAAAAGCCAAAATAAACAGTATATTATCTGATTCAAGCAGAAAAAGATCCGCGTTTTATATTTTTTTTAACAATAGGAGGAAAAATGAAAAAGATCTTCACGGTCGTTATGGCGGTTTCTCTGTTTTTCGCGGGTCCAGCGGCATTCGCAGGAGAAACAGGCGCGCAGAAAAGCGGCGGTTTTTTTAATAACATGGCAAATATTTTCAGAGGCGGGAACTGCCCCGCGTCAACAACATGCGCCGATAAATCAAAAGAATCCGGGACAACATCCGCGCCTAAAGAAACTCCCGTAAAAAGAGGCACTGAAATCTGCCCTAAAGGAAAATAGTTTTATCTCTTAAACACCCCGGAACAATAGAGAAGTACTGTTCCGGGGTGTTTAGATTATTTATCCGCGATTCAACGGAAAGTCGGCTAATATGGGGCAAAAACCTTCAAAAGGCGTTTTAATCAGTGTTTCACTACTCATCCTGATGTCAATAGGCGGGTTGTTATCCTATACGGTAAATCTGGAAACACTGCCCCGCGCGTTATGCGGTATTTATCATTTTTCATATCTCGCGCTGCTTCTTTTTTCCGCGGTTTCCGTTTTTATTCTGCGTAACTGGATCAGGGCCGCGATATTAATCCTGGTATCTTTTTTCGCTGTTTCTTCCATAGCGACTCTGCCTTACACTTATCATAAGATCAAGGTCAGAGCGGAGCAGGTTTCATCGGAACTCGCGGGAAAATATAACGATGTCGATAAAAGCCCGCTGAAAGAGGTTATAAGTACCGCGCAGGAAGAAGGGCTGATAGACAACAAAAAAATGGCCATATTAATAGCCGAGTCCCGGGAAAAGCGACAAAAACAGATAAAAAATATCGCTCTGTCCTGGTCTTTGAAAATGACCCTACTTACCTCGATATTCTTCGTATTAATAAACGTTTTTATAATATTTTTTTTGACGCGCTTGCCTGTGAAGGAACAATTTACCGTTAATAGCTCTTCAAAAAAAAACAAGTAAAGATCGGTATTACAGACCCCGGTATTTTTTTCCCTGAATTGCATCTGGCATTGTTCCCATTTGACAGGTATACTTTTTCTACAAAACCGTCCTCGCGCAATATACGGAATATTGCCGTATCGCGCGGGGCAAAAATAAAAAAAGGGGGAGCCTGATGGTTAGAAAATTTATATTATCGGTAACAGTTTTTCTTTTTGCCGTATCCTGCGGTTCAATGTCATACGCGCAAGGCGGAAGTGACAATTATGTATCACAACTTGGTAAACTTAACCAGGCGATGAAAGACGCGCGGGATACTTACAAACAAAAAATGCGGAATGAGGATACGGCCATATCCGAACAGATGCGGAAACTGGATAAGAACGATACAGATGGCCGAAAAAAACTGCTTGACCAGAAAAGAACGCAGAAAAAACAGCTCGAGATGGAATATAAGAAACAACAGGAAACAATACGCTCGGAGGTAAAGCAGTTAAAAGCGGCGCGTAATGAAACACGAAAATCTGGATCAAAGGCTGAAAAAGGAAAACCTGTGAAAGCCGAAAAAAAATAGTGCGGATGATATAAGATCACAACGGCCGTTTTTTTATGGATACTATCACATTCCGGATAGCCCGCGCGGTACCGGAATAACTATGGAGGTTTGAGAATGAAAAAATACGCGCACCTTTTACTATTAGTTATAATTTTTTTATCCGTCTGTATCACTCCGGCTCACGCGCATCCGCCTTCCGACATACAGCTTGATTATGACCCGGCCACGAAAATATTGTCAGTTGAAATATATCATCCTGTTTCTGATACGCAAAAACACTATATCGCGGAAATATCTATCGCTGTGAACAGCAAGCCCGTTATACGGCATACAATATCCATTCAGGATAATACTGATTCACAGAAACTGTCGTATAAACTTCCCGACGTAACTTCAGGGGATATAATAACCGTAGAGGCGGATTGCAACATCAGCGGTACAAGCTCAAAGTTTCTTGAAATAGACTGACCCGGCCACGTAAAAGTACGCCCGGATAAAAAATGCCCCGGCAAGGAGGTGTTTAATGAAGCGGGACACTGAAATACCTGACCTTAAAAGAGAACGGGATCTTATCGTGCAGGAATTTCATGAAGACCCTTTTCGTAAATTTAATGTAGTTTTTTCCCTGATGAGCATAATACCGTTCCTTGTATTCCTTTACCTGATTATCGCGCGGCTGTTTACGCCTGAGGTATTGTCGGGGGACATAGGGGTTATATTGTGTATATCATTATTTATCTCGATATGCGGCCTGTACGCGGGATACGGCGTTATAAGGAATATCCTGGGAAAAATCGCGTATTACGCCACAACCGCCAAACAGTGTGACAAGCTGAAATCAATGTTCATAGCCTCCGCTTCCCATGAACTGAGTAATCCTATTTTCGCCCTCAGCCTGCATGTAGAAGGGCTCCTTGACGGGATGTTCGGAGAACTGGCAGGGAAACAGAAAATAACGCTTGAACTCTGCCAGAGTATTACGGACCGCATGAGGGAGCTTGTCGATAATCTCCTGAACCTGTATAAAATAGAGGCGGGCATGATAGAATTAAAACTGGAGCCGTATAATATAGCTGAACTCCCGGAAAAACATATTAACAGACTGCTGGCCTTAATGGGAAGAAAACAAGTCCGTTTAGAAAAAGAAATAACAAATAAAGACCTGGCCATAATGGCGGACAAGACAAAAATACCCATGGTTCTCAACAATCTCATTATGAACGCTATAGAATCTTCCCCTGACAACAGCACTATAAAGCTTAAGATCTTTCCTTCCGGCAAGTTTGTCAGGATAGAGATCCATGACCAGGGAGATGAGATCGCGCGGCATAAGATCAAAAAAATATTCGACAAATTTGAACGTCTGGATGAAACGAAAAAAGGGATAGAACTCGGGCTTGCCATAGCGAAAGATATAGTTCAACTGCACAACGGCCATATCTGGGCTGAAAGTTCGCCGGGAAAAGGAAATACTTTTATTGTAGTATTGCCGCGCGTATAAAATACAGGCCTTACCAACGGCGGCTTTTCCATATATCCTGCCAGGCTGGCATTTTACAAGCCGTGTGGTATACTTGAGAAGATTTTGGTAAATACAGTTTCTAACATAAAAGCGGCGGTATGAATATGGACGCGAAAGGTATAAAAGTATCTATTATCGAACAACTTGAAGAAACCGGGATAAACAGCGGCCTTATCAATATAAAGATCCTTAAGGGGCCTAAGATCATTTTGACGGGTGAAGTGCGGTCTGACAGCGAAAAACATTTTGTGTCGCGCATAGTAGCGGACATAATAGGTGAAAACGCGGGCACTGAATCGATCATAGACCGTTTGTCAGTATCCGCCGATTTCAGCGATGATCTCGACGGACCGGAAGACGAATATTATGAAAACCGCGGGATGGTTGACGAAGATGATGAATCTGTCGGTACTCAGGATGTGTTCCAGTCGATAGAAGACGGTATACCTTACATACCGCCGGATAGATCCTCATTCGATGAGTTTTCCGAAAGCTTGAATGACGAAGGCCCGCGGGAAGAAGATGGTGACGACATATGGAATCGGAAAAAGAAAAAAAGGAAATAGGACTCGATTTTGACGCCGGAAGGAAATTACTGGCGAATAGCGGGAGTACTGATACGGAAGACGCCTGGTACTTCCGCCCGTGGATAATCGCCGCGGCCATATTAGGTTTCGGCCCGCTCGGCCTGATACTGCTCTGGTTCAGGCCGGGCACACATATACTGTGGAAATCGTTAATTTCAGTTATCGTCCTGTCGCTTACGGTACTTTTGACTGTTGAAACCGTGAACTATTATCAGATAATGATGGCTCACATAAAAGAACTGTCTGAGGCGATGTAAAACCGCCTCAGCTAACCGGCCACTCAGTATGAAAGGGGAATTTATATGTTTGGATTAGGTTTACCCGAGATCCTTCTTATCCTGGTCATCGCATTGCTTATTTTCGGCGCCGCGCGGCTTCCTGAAATAGGCCGGGCTCTTGGTAAAGCCTTGAGCGAGTTTAAAAAAGGTACACAGGAATTTACTGAAGACAAAGAAAATAAAAGCGAAAAAAAATAACGAATGAACGCTCTTTATCCCGCGGAAGCAAAAAAAATCGATGTAATAAGCCACCTTGAAGAATTACGCCGGCGTATACTGTACTGCATAGCCATTCTTCTGTGTGTGACTGTAATTACTTTTATACACGGTAATTTTCTGATGGACCTCGTAAAACGGCCGTCTGCGGCAATTATCGATGAGCTTATTTTCATAAGCCCCACAGAAGCTTTTTCATCTTTTCTGAAAACAGCGTTTTTAGCGGCCTTCATCGTTTCGTTCCCATTTATCCTGTACCAGATATGGGCGTTCCTGGCGCCCGCTTTTGATCGGGGGATGAAAAAACGTGTCGCTCTATGGCTTCTTTTATCTCTTTTTCTCTTTTTCACCGGAATATTATTTTCATATCTGGTGATCATCCCTGCCGCTCTGAATTTTCTCTTAAACTTCAATAGCGGCATAGCTTCCGCGCGCATAACACTAGGAAAATATGTCTCATTCATAGGGGCGCTTATCCTGGCGGGCGGGTTGACATTCGAGATACCCGTTGTGATCGGGCTTTCAGTCGACTGTGATATAATACGAACGGATATATTAAAGCGTAAACGCCACCTTGCTTTTCTCGCTATACTGATCTTTGCCGCTGTAATTACACCTACACAGGACATTGTAAATATGCTGTTATTCGCCTTTCCCATGATGTTACTCTTTGAAGCCGGTATAATTATCGGTTCTTTCCTGGAAAACAGAAAAAAAATATGATTTAGCCCGCATTTGTTTCCGGTTTTAAGATCCAATTCCAGACAACGCGATCCACAAAAACCTTTCCCGCAAATTGTTAATTTTGAAAAAGTTGCTTAGCGCATATATCCATGATACTCTTTAGATGTAGATAAAGTCAGTTATTCAAAAGGAGCACAACATGGCTTTACTTTACATACTGAAAAAAAGAACCTTCTTTATCTGGTTTGGAATTATCCTAACAGCGTTTAATTCCTTCGCGAATGAATTACTGATGACACCGGCCCCGCATGTTTTCGAAGGCACAGCTTCATGGTACGCTGAATTTTCGCCCGGCATAAAAAGAACCACGGCTAACATGGAAACATTCCGTCACGATAAACTTACATGCGCGATGTGGGGGGTACCGTTCAACACTATCCTTGAAGTCACTAACGCGGCGAACGGGAAAAAAGTATTTGTCCGGGTAAATGACAGGGGCCCGGCCAAACGCCTCGCGCGAAAAGGGCGCGTCATTGATCTGACTTTCCGGGCTTTCCGGGAAATTGAATCACCGGAAAAAGGCCTTACAAAAGTCCGCGTGAGGATCTGCGACATAAAATATCCACGCTTAAAATACTGAAAAAAAATAACAGCATCCACGCGTTTTTCAGAAAAAAATTGTCTTTTGACATATTCCTCCGTATAATTATCTATTATCAAAAGCCGAAAGCGGGAGACTAATGAGATTTAACAGAATAAACTTGCCGGGAATGCTCGTAATATGTTTACTCGCGCTCTCGTCCTGTACAACTACCCATCACGGCATAAAACCGTCCCAGCCTTTGCCCCATACCGCGCCTCCCATTGAACCTGTCCGCGGGGCTCTCACACATTCAGTCGCCCCGGGTGAAACACTGTGGCGGATAGCTAAAATGTATGACGTGGACGTAGAGACCATAAAAAAGTCCAATAACATAAAAGATGTGACAGACCTTGAAATAGGTACCCGGCTTTACATACCCGGCGCCACACCGAGAAAACGCATTGTCACTTTGTATCCCAGCAAAAAGTGGAAATACATAATCGTGCATCACAGCGCTTCAGATAGAGGCAGCGCCACAGAATTTAACAAAGCGCATATTAACAGAGGCTGGTCCGGAGTAGGGTACCATTTCGTGATCGATAACGGAACGTGCGGAAAAGACGACGGGCAGATCGAGTCTACTCCGCGGTGGACAAAGCAGCTTGACGGAGCGCATTGTAAAGCCGGAGGCATGAATTATAACGGGATCGGCATCTGCCTTGTCGGCAATTTTTCCGAACCTACGGGTACAGTTACTTCCAGGCAGATGAATTCGCTCGTTTTCCTGGTTAACGCGCTCAGTAACTATTATAACATCCCCACCAGTCACATCATGGGGCACGGCCAGGTTCCGGGAGCAAAGACCGAATGCCCCGGCACAAAATTTCCATGGGCAGAATTCTGGTCAAAAGCAAAGCTTAAATAGCGGCCTTTTAGCTGTTATATCCTTCGGCTCTATTTATATTTCACAATAAACATTACGCGTTATCATACTTTTCATGAACCTTTGTCGGATCAGCACGCCAGAAGGCTCGAGTTTTTTATGATCACTGCCGCTTTGTTTCATTATATCCCTGAAAATTTTCTTTTTTCTTTTTTACGCATATGCCGGTAAACAGTACCGGTACAATTTAAAAAATATTTTTTCCTGAAAAACTGCCTATATATGTTTTTACATTTAAAAAATCTTATGTTATACTTCTATTTCAAAAGATCTATAAAAAATGAAAGGTAAAAATGAAAGCGCGAAATTTTTTTTACAGATCAATATCCATTCTGGTCCTTTTCTCTTTCCTGATCCATGATTTATGCTGGCCCCAAGCGGAACTGCCGGGCGGATTTTATTCCGGTGATACCCGGCTGAACAACATTGTAATCCCCGAAGGAGCCGGAAAAACCGAACAGGAATTTTCTTCACCCGGCGATGAAGTTATCGTCCATATCCAGGATTCTCACGCGTCATTATCCGCGCAGGATTCCATCGTGAAACTTTTGGACTACATGACAAAAAACTACAAACTGAGCCTTGTCGCCATTGAGGGAGCGAACGGATATGTTGATACCTCTCTACTTAAAACATTCCCTGACGAACAAGCGCGGAAAGACACGGCGAAATACCTCATGTCCGAAGGATTTCTGGGCGCGGGTGAGTTTTTTTCGATCGTAAACAATTCCGAAGTCGCTGTGTACGGGGTCGAAGATCCGTTACTTTATAAAAACAACCTGGAAAAATTCCGCGGGATCATCGATACGCGGGAAGTAACCATGCCGGTAATTGAGGAAGTGCTGAAAATAATCACGGAGCTGGAAAGAAATGTGTATTCAAAGGAATTATTCACTCTGGTAAAAAATTCATACCTGCACAAACAGGGAACTATGAGCTTTTCCGAATACTGGCCGCCTTTAAAAACACAGCTGGAAAAATTCGGTATAAGTATTTCAGACTGCCGCGAGATCGCGAACATACTTGAATGTATTTCCCTGGAACAAAAAATCGATTTTATCAGGGCAAACTCCCAGCGGCGCGCCCTCATAGATGAAATGAGCGAAAAAATACCCCGCGCCCAATTCGAGGATACCGTTTTACAGGCGTTACAGTTTAAGAAGAAAGATATAAGCGAAGACGCTTTCCACGGATATCTTCTTAAAAGAGCGGAAGAAAATGTGCTTGATACCGCGAAATATCCGGATTTTCTGAAATATGCCCGATATATGGAAAAATTCCTGTCAATAGATCTCATACATCTTCAGTTAGAAGTAGCAAAGCTGGAAGAAAAACTCAGAACCGCGATCTTTCGGAATGAAGACGAAAAACTTTTATACAACGCGCGGGAAGTTTTATCCTCTTTCAAACAGCTTTATTCGCTTGAACTTACTGACGCGGAGGTTTCATCCTTAAAAAACGGTTTTAACATTTTACGCTCGCCGGATATCTTCGACTTTTTAAAAAAAATGAGCCTTAAGTATGCCGTTAGCTTTCCGCCCGAATCTGTTTATACCCGGATATATGAAGGGCTGGCCCCGGCGCTTGAATTTTATACTGAAGCCGAATCGCGAAGCCGGGCTATGATCGATAATACTGTGCGCAAAATGCGTAAGCACGGTAAACACATAGCCGCGCTTATTACGGGCGGATACCATACAAAAGGCCTCACTGACCTTATGCGCGATAAAAAACTATCGTACCTTGTAGTAAGCCCTAAATATCCGGATGAAGAAAGCCGCCCTTATGTGGCTGTCTTAACTAATAAAAGATCAGTATACGAAGATATTCTGGCAACCGGGAAATACCAGATAGCTGTCGAGGCATACTTTCAGGACAGGGGGAACAAACTGGATGTCGTATTACCGGCGCTGTTCTACGCGCTCGGGCAGGTAGCGCTCCGGGAAAGCCCGGAAAAGACAGCGGAAATAAAACGCGAATGGCTTAAAATGTACGCGGCGCGTTATAACACGGTGTTAAATGAAATAGGCGCCGAAGAACTGGCAAACAAAGTTTCTATTCAGGAATTCGAGGATTTCCTTTTTGGTATTGACGCGCGCAAGATCAATAGGACCACTGTTATCATCGTTTGTAATAAAGGCGGTGAAAGCATTTACCGCAAACTCAAACTCCAGGATGGATCGTATAAACTATACGACAACGTCTCATCCTCTGAAATAAAAAGGTTTTCAGCGCGCACAGTGTTTTCCGGGCCGGGGAAAAGAAGAACTTCGGATTTTATACCCGAAAACGAAATATCCGTGTACACGGATAGTTCCAGGCCGTATCCAAACGTGGCATGTCAGGCGGCTATTATCGGGCCTGAAGTCTCTCCTAAAGAGGCGGAAGAATGGATACAGGAAATAGATAACAACGCCGAGGCTTTCATGGTTATATCTAAACTTGAAATAAAACTTGAAATAAACAAATACAAGGACCTTTTCAAAAAATGGTCTTCATTCGGGGGTAAAAATATATTTAAAGACAAATTAAAAGCTATTGGTGTTAATAAAAAGGACATAAAACTTTTCCTTGAACAACTTGAATCCCCGGAAAAAAGTTTTATCTGGTTTACCGCTAAGATATTAAGCGAAGAGCGCTTTCTCCTCGGGACAAAAGACGCTCTTGCTCTGGACCTATTCAAAGAGCTTGTAAAAACAGATCAGAACGAACAGCTTACAAAGAGCAGGCCGCAATTCATCACTATTGAATATGTAATGCATGAACTGCTTCACCGGATCCCTACGCTTGACCATAAAAAAATTATAGACATAACACACGCAGTCTTTCAAAGAGGAAACGGCAAAAGCCGGCTCCTACTATCTAATCCTCTGGGAGAAAAATTGCGCCAGTATATAAACAGGAAAGCGGCCGGCAGATCCAGGCCTATACAAAGGCCGAGAACAATCGCAGCAACGACTACTCCTGAAGCGGAAGATACAAGTCCGGAAACAACACCTCCCGGGGTTACAGTACAGGAAAAACAAACTATTCCTGATAATGCAGATACAGCACCTGAGAGAACGACATCATCGCGATTTCCAGCAAATTCCACACCCGTGGATCCTGGCACGCTGCCGCAGAACACCGGGGAACAAAACGCATCGCAACCAATGGACCCCAGGTTTACATCCTGCCAGAAAATAAGTCGGAAAGATTTGTTTGCGAAAGCCCCCGCACAAGAACCTCCCTCTGCGGCCCAAGAACCCACAGAAGCCGGAGTCTCCCTTGCGCAGCCTCAGAAAATAATTGACGATATGTTCCGGAAATATTTTCCCGAATACGAAACTATACCTCAAGTTGAAGTTCGCCGCGGCACAAGCAGACTTTTCTGTGATATTGACTTGCTCAATAACAAGATCCTCATAGATGATACCGCATTCAAAGATAGTTCTTTAAAAGACATAGTCAAACTTTTTTACCTGCCTTATGCTACATTTAAATTTTATTTCAAAAATGTCGCTTCAGAAGACTATCCAAGCCTTACAGACTGCGCCATTGAACTTGCTTCCGCGTATCTCGGTTTTTTTTGCATAAGCTCTGAAAATGATATGCTTAAAAACGCCGGAAACGTCATGGAATTAGATCAACTTTTTTACAGAGTTTTTCATATATATGTTCCCGATATACGTGATTTTACATCTGTCTACGCTAAACTTGATAAAAACTATCTTGCAAAAATCGGGCGCGAAATAGCGGGACTGGATAATACCCCTGAATCAGATGTTAACTTAGCAATCATCTTAGTAAGATCGCAGATCGACAAGATCACCGGTATGAAACGGCGAACTCAAGAAATCGAAATTTTCATAAAAACAGTTGAGGCGCAGATCCGCGAGGCAAAATCTTTGCTTGAAAGCGGGAATGATCCCCAACCGGATGAAATTCGTATCGCCAAACACTCTATTATTTCAGTGATACAAGATATCGACAGGATGAACGAAACGTATCCTGTCCGAAAAAGCGATTTAACAACTTATCGCGCTTCCGCGTCCGCAATACTTGATAATCTGGAGAAAAAAGATGCTGAACTGGACGAAGAAAGAAGAAAACTCAGGCGTACAGAGCTTGAAAAGAGATTTAGCGGTATCAATGATCAACTTGAAAAACTCAAAAAAAGGGATCTGCATGAAGCCTTAAATTTCATACTGCGGGCGAAACCTGACATCCTCCTGTTATCCATACGCGCGGTTCAGGATCCTGACGAAAAACTATTTATTGATACTTTTATTTCCTCCCTTGACGCTAAAAGTACTGAATTAAAAAACGATCAGAAGGCGCGTTATGACGAAATGCTGGAAACAGCCCTTGGGTATATTAATAAAAAAAATCTGAAAATGGCAAAAGCTTCCCTTGCCTCCGCTGAACAATTCGGCATAAGATCCGGGATCACGCAAAAAGGCCAATTGGAAGACATTCAAAAAACGCTAAAAAACGCGGAGATAGAAAACCTGCTCGAAAAAGCGGAAGGTTTTAAACAACGCGCGAAAACGCGGAAAGCCATGGAGATAGTACAGCAAATATTAGACATGGACCCCAAAAACACGCGTGCTGCAGCACTCTCGGACGAACTTACGTCTATTGCCGATCGCGTTGATGAGAAAAAAACCGGAAAATTTTTGAGAGTGGTAGAAATAGCCCGGTCTATGGGTAAAACAATATTTCAAAAAGGAGAAAATAAAGAACCGAATGAAAGCCAGGAACTGCCGGCGCCTTTTTCTACAGCGGATATGATCAAAAGTATAAAACTGCTTTTAAAGGCGCCCAGTGAAGAAAATCTGCTTAAAGCACGCGAGGAACTGTCACTTGTGCCGGAAAAATACGCTGATATAAAAAATTTAAAAAATAGTATCAACCGTGCTGAGTTCGGCCTCTGCATGCGGAAAATACAGGAATATTTTATGGCTAACGACATTGAAAAGGCTTATTCCTACACAGAAAAAGCTACCCTCATTCTCAAAGACATGCCTCCGGTTTTCGGCCCTATCCTGTTACAACAGCTGACACATATATACCAGGAAAAGATCATGTCCCTTTTATCTGACGCGCAGGCTATGGCGCTTAAGGAAGATTTTGAAAGTTCTGACAAGCTTCTGGCAAATGCGCGTGCACTTTCCGAGAACAAACAGTTAGATCCTTCTTTCACGCGAAGCGTTGCTGAAGTGTCCGCACAGATCACGCGAAAAAAAATTGAAGACTGGATGAGACAGGCAAAAATATATGAAGATTTCAACAAACCGGATGACGCGGCAGGCCTTTTGGAAAAAGTCATACAGATAGACACAGCAAACACTGACGCGAAAACACGTCTCATGAAAATAGACCCCGCGCGCCTTGCCAGGATATTGAAAAAGGCAGAACAAAATACGGCCGAAGCAGGTAAAAAACCGATCAGAGCAGAGTTCAGGAAAAGACTTTTACAGCTAAAAAAGATCGTTTCCGCTAAATCCGGCAAAGCCAGTACTGAAAATATGGCAAATGAAATTTTCAGCGCCCTTATCGAGCTATATCCCGGTATGCGGGGACTTAAATGCCAGGTTGTATCTCTGAATACTCCTTTTATCATCACCGGTAAATGGGAACAGGACGCGCTTAAATTCAGCGCGCGTTATATAGAAGGAATCGGATCCGCGGCAGGGGAGGAGGGATCAGATACTACCACCGCGCTGACTCTGGGCCGCTTTTTTTTAGGGAGGAAGATCCGGGATAAACTTTCTTCGGAATGGTTCAACCGGCGCGAGAAAGAAGACAATCAGGATCAATCTTCTATCCTTGTTTACGAAATCGCGAATACTCTTCTTGACCTTCAGAATTATATCCTCCTGAACGAACACTCCAGGAAGAATCTTATAACGATACTTGAAAAAGGCATGCCTGAAGATCGTATAATAGCGGATTTTCTGCGCGGATCGCTTACAGCCGTGAAAGAAGCGAAAAAGAAAAATGATACGGATCTTGCATCAGCCGCGAAAATCTTATCAGAGGATCCTTCTATACAAAAATGTTTTGACACTATCGTTTCCTGTAACCGTATGGAAATAAGTGACGCCGAAAAAAAACGGCTGTACGAGTACTTTGCCTCATCGGCCGCGCTTTTTTTTATAATTATGCCGCCAAACACGGATCCCGCGAAAAAGCCGGACATGGATAACCCCGTTTTTGAAACATTGCTGAATATCCTAAGATCAGAGATATCTCTCATGTTTGACGACTTCAACGCGAAGAAAATTATTTTAGACGGCAATATCCTGCGGCGCCTGGCCTTTTCCGGAAAAACTTTAGAAGAACTGCGCGCGATACTGCGCCCTAAAATGGAGTTTTTTAAAAATATTTCGATCACTATCGAGCAGACTCCTGTTCTTGAAAAAGTATTTTTTTCCGATGAGAACCTCACAGAAAAAATTAAAGTGCTGGAAGTATTCAAGGCGCGATTTGACCTCGAAACACTTACCTTCGGCAAAGATGTTCTTTTAAATAAATGCACCGAACTTAAAACAGCAGGTTTCTCTCCTGAAACCATATCAGCCCGCGTGTTTAACGCGTACCTCAGTGGCGGCCCGGCGCTTTTTTTGCGGAAATATTTTACGGAAAACGCCGCGTACATGATCCGCCTGGACACCTCTTATGTAAGTAAAATATTTAAATCACTTTCACTTGATACAAAAAAAACGTTTTCTTTTATCGCGGAGAGGCTTGATTTCTTCAAACGTATAGATCTTAACCCTGAAAGTGTGAAAGATCTGGTATACTCCGACATTACAGTTCCTGAATTTGAAAAACGCCATAGGGTTTTACAAACTTACCGTGTACCGGTATCAAAAAAATTTCTTATGTATAGCGATAATGTTCTGGAAAAATATATCAGCCTTCTGAAAGAACAAAAAATAAAAGCCGCGGATATAACACCGGATCTGTTTGAAAAATTTATAAGAGGAGATCTGTTT
>JBDRAX010000011.1:0-2125 GCA_043823375.1 Candidatus Omnitrophota bacterium
ACCCTGTCCGCTATATCGACCAGTTCGCCGACGCGGGCAGTGACATGATCACTTTCCACGTTGAGGCGTGTGAGGACGCGGAAGCTGTTATAACAAAAATAAAACGGAAAAATAAAAAAGTGGGAATAACCGTAAAACCCGGTACGGATATATCGGATGTGTACGGTTACCTTGATAAGGTGGATATGGTGCTTATCATGACTGTTGAGCCGGGATTCGGCGGGCAGTTTTTCATGAAAGAGATGCTTGAAAAAGTCCGAAAAACAAGAGAGCGGTTCAGCGGATATATCCAGGTTGACGGCGGAATAAATAAAGATACGGCCGCGGCCGCGCTGGAAGCAGGCGCGGATGTGCTTGTCGCGGGTACCGCGGTTTTCGGCCGCGGAGATTATTCCAGGGCGATCAGTGAGCTTAAAGGTGAGTTCACCCCGTAGCTTTTAGACGGATAATAACCATGTTTTGAATTATAGAGCAGTACGTTTATAAAAGGAGGAAGTAATGTCTGAAATTAAATTTGGGACAGATGGCTGGAGAGCTGTAATAAGCGAGGATTTTACTTATGAAAATGTGGCTGTTGTGGGACAGGCTGTCGCTGACTTTATAAACTCAAGGAAAGAACCCGTCTATAAAAAGAAAAAGGTGGTTGTCGGCTATGATACGCGTTTTCTTTCGGACAAATACGCGGAAATAATATCGTGTGTGTTAGCCGCTAATGGCATAAAAGTAGTCCTTACCGACCGGCCGTCTCCTACGCCCGCTGTGGGAGTCTTTATAAGGGATAATAAACTGACCGGCGGCATTATGATCACGGCAAGCCATAATCCGCCACAATATAACGGTATCAAATATAAAGGTTATTTCGCGGGATCAGCGGGTAGCGATATAATTGACGACATAGAGAAAAGGCTTTATAAAACAAAAGTAAAGAAAACAGGTATAGATGAGGCAATAAGAAAAAAAATGATATCACTGGAAAACATTGTTTCCTTACAGATCGACGATATAAAGAAATTCGCGGACATGAAAATACTGAAGAAGGCGAAGCTGAGGGTGCTTGTGGATTCCATGTTCGGCACAGGCGGTACTTATTTGGCTGAAATACTGAAAGGAAGCAGTATACAGCTGGATTTTATGCATACGGATTCCAACCCCGGTTTCCACGGGATGGCTCCTGAACCTAATGAAAAGCATCTTAAAGAGCTGATGAGCGGAGTGAAAAAAGGTAAGTATGATCTTGGTATAGCTACGGATGGTGACTCTGACAGGCTTGGTGTCGTTGATGAAAAAGGAAATATCCTTTCCGGCCATAAGGTTATGGCGTTATTGTTCCTGCATTTATATAAAAACAGAAAAATGCGGGGCGGTGTTGTCCAGACTATCTGCGGAACAGGCCTTATAGCAAGGATGGCAGAGGATTTCGGCCTTGAAGTTTACGAAACTCCTGTCGGGTTCAAATATATATGCGACACTATGATACAGAAGGACATACTGGTAGGGGGCGAAGAAACGGGCGGTATAGGTTTTAAAGGATATATCCCTGAGAGAGACGGGTTCCTTTCCGCGCTTCTTATTATGGAGCTTATTATCAGTGAAAAAATGCCGGTCAGCAGGATTGTAGCGGAGTTGACTAAAAAATACGGAAGTTACGTCTATGAAAGAGAAGATATCGTTTTCGACGGATCCAGGCGGAAAAAACTCGTAGACGGTATAAAAAAGAATCCTCTGCGCGCTGTTCTGGATAAACCGGTTGTGAAAATAAATGATTCTGACGGGACAAAATTCATATGTGAAGACGGGTCATGGCTGTTATTGCGATTATCAGGTACAGAGCCGAAACTGAGGGTCTACAGCGAAACGGGTTCGAAAAAAGAATCGTTAAAGTATATAGAGTTCGGGAAAAAATACGCGTTCGGCTTAATGTAAAGTTCAAGCGGTATTCCCGGGTAAATGTCGCGGAGTAGAAGAATTCTATGAAGAAGTTTGAAGAAATAAGAAATTTTTGTATCATTGCCCATATTGATCACGGAAAGTCGACTTTAGCGGACAGGATCATACAGATCACTCATACCGTTGAGGGGAGGGAATTCCGGGATCAATTCCTGGACAATATGGATCTTGAAAGAGA
>JBDRAX010000012.1:0-8525 GCA_043823375.1 Candidatus Omnitrophota bacterium
TCTCATCCTGGCCAGCGTGTTTTCAAGAAGGGCGCTATTTCTCGCTTCCGCTTCCAGGTAGAAATCCAGGGCTTCCTGTATGCCGCCGAATACCGCGCCGAGGTCATACCCGCCTTTAAGCGAAACGCCGTATTTGAGGCAAAGCGTTTTCATAAAAGAGGCGCACCTGGCGCCCTCCCACGCCTCGCGCGTTTCTTTAACCTTAAAATACCCGTCATTCGTAAGTTCCATGGAATACAATTTCTTCAAAAGCCTGATAAAACAGGCCATGCCGTATAGAGATTTCTCCTCGCTTTTTCCGTAAAGCGCGCCCCTTATATCCTCTTCGAACTTTTCTATTTCCCTGTAAAGTTCCACAAGCTCGACTGACGCGTAAAGCGCTATGTAGGACGAAAAATTCACCAGGTTCTCGTACCTTTTGAGGTCCACCCCGTTATTCTCCGCCGCGGATAAAAGGTATTTATGAAAATCCTCCTGGCTTGTCTTATTTTCCTTGAATTCCAGGGATTTCAAAACAAGCCCTTCAAGCTCGTCTTTACCCAGCACGCCGCTCAATTCGTCTATAAGAGCGCGCCGTTCAGAGTTGGCTTTGTCGAAATCTATATTCTTTTCGAGTTCTATGGATTTCAAAAGTTTCGGAAGTTCCGTGAAACCTGCCCCGCTTACCCTGGTTTTTTCAGCGGCGAGTTGTATTTTCTTCCAATATTCCGTAAACGAAATTTTGCCTTCTCTATGATCCTCCGAACACTGCACCAGATCGTAAAGCCCTTCCGGGTAAACCGCCTTTTCCATGTTCTCAAGTTCTTCAAGCAGGCTGTTTATATTTTGAACACGTAACGCTCTTTTCGCCGCGTTTTTCCTGAAACTGTCTATATTTTTCCTGTAAAGCTCTTCATTCTCCACCCCGTAAAGGCTGACCTCTTTTTCATCGCGCGTTATTGAAAAAAATTCCCCGGCGCTCATCATGCCTTTACGCATCAGAAAATCAGCCGTATTATCCCTGATCTTCTTATCCGGAAAAGACTTGAGTATAGACGTATCCACAAACCCCCGCGCGCCTTCAAGAGCGATAAAACTGAGCTCATAATTCGTGACAAGCGAATCAAGAAGCTTTGCGATCGAATACTGCGCGGACAAAGAAGCGTGCGCGTCCTGTATATGGATAATAGTCTCTCCCGCGCCCGTAGAAACCATTTCTTTTGTCGAAGCGACATCATAGGGAATATCAATTCCCCCGCTGTTAATTCTGTCCGTATCATAAACCTTTGCCTCCGGCAAAACAGGCCCTTCCACCTGCGCCCATCCTGTCTCCTGATAAACAAAAATTACGGAAAGAAACAAAGAAACTATTTTAATAAAAAAACTTCCCCTCTTCATAACAACATCACTCCTTTTTATTACCATAATCAGGTAATTTCATTCTAACTTTTTATCATTTTATTAGACTATATTAACATACACCCCGATATTTTCAAGAACATATTATCTGGATTTTTCATGTTTAACCGGAAAAACATAATAGAAAACCGTAGAAAACCGGGACGGTTCTAAAATTAAAGTCAAACCTGTCCCCGAAATTATGCTTTCTCACTACGACTGTTTGTGAAAAATGCGGGCTAACCCTCATTTCTCACAAACAGTCTATTACGAAAGCATAACTGCTTGTATCTACCGCGTTTTCGTGAAAAAACGAGTTTGACGTACTTCAGTACGCCTTCACTCATTTTTTCACTCAGGCCTTGTATCTACAAACATTTATGCTTTCTCACTACGACTGTTTGTGAAAAATGCGGGCTAACTGTGTAATCCCCCCTGCCAAAGAATTACAAAAACATAATATTCTGACACACGATCCAGGGGCACATTGTATTGCGAAATATAAATATGGGTCACTCTCATCCCCGGTTACAAAAAAGCCGCGTGTCTTTCACGCGGCTTTTCTCTTTCTGCCTCAAAAATCAGCTGGCAGATCTGGTAGGTAGATGCGAATATTTTATATATAACCTCCTTCCTTTTAACCATTATAATTATATCTCACGCGTATTAATCGTGTATTAACTGAATATTAAATTATAAACAATATTAATTAACAAAGCTAAATTGCTGTAAATAAAGGATTTATATCGCGAGAAGATCTCTTTTGAAGATAGCTCCGCGGGAAAATACTAAGAAAAGATCTGCAAAAAAAAAGGACCATCCGGTAAGCACTTTTATATATCTTCTTTCATCCTGTATCCTATGCCCCTTACCATTTCTATGCAAGATCCGTAAGGAGCTAATTTTTCCCGCAAATGGCGGATATGTACGTCAATTGTCCTATCCAGTACGATCTTCTCATCTCCCCATAAATGGCGGAGTATGCTCTCCCTCGTAAAAACCTGGCCCCGGTTTAAACAGAGAAGTTCAAGTATCCTGAACTCAGTGAACGTGATCTCAAGTTTCCTTCCGTCAACGGAAACCTGATACTTTTTAAGGTCAAGTATCAGAAAATCCGAGATTTTCATTATTTTTTCCGCGAATCGGCTTTCCTGCCTCCTCAGAACCGCTTTGATCCTGGCTGATAATTCTTTAAGGGAATACGGCTTTATCATATAATCGTCCGCCCCAAGGTCCAGCCCGAATACTTTGTCCATATCTTTATCCTGCCCGGAAAGGATTATTATGGGTATGGCGGAATATCTCTCTTCTTCTCTCAGCGTCTTGCATATCTGGAAACCGTTCATATCAGGCAGCATTATATCCAGCAGTATGAGGTCGGGCCTCGTGTCGCGGAGAAACTCGAAAAACTTCCTGCCGGTCCCGAACCCTCTGATCTTGAAACCCTCACCTTTAAGATAATCGGAAACAGTGTTCCTCATGTCCGGGTCATCGTCAATAAGAGCGATCAGTCTGCCGTTAAATTCATGTTCCATGTTTTTTACCTGCCGCGCGCGCCTTGTCCTCTTATTTTCCTGAAAATTTCGATCAGAGCGCCGGTAGAAGTATCCTGCCCCCCAAGCTCGCTCTTTCCTTCAAGCCCCGGAATGATCTTCCGCGCCAGCTGTTTCCCCAGTTCAACGCCCCACTGGTCGAAACTGAAAATATTCCATATTACGCCCTGCGTAAATACCTTATGTTCATACATGGCTATAAGAGCGCCCAGTGCCCCCGGGGTTATCTCGGGAACCATGATCGTGTTCGAGGGCCTCCCGCCCCTGAAGATCCTGAAAGGCGTGAGTTTTTTTATTTCTTCCCGGGTCTTTCCTTCCGAGGATAATTCATCTATAACCTCCCGTTCCGTTTTTCCTTTCATTAACGCCTCGGCCTGCGCGAACACATTAGCGGCCAGGATCTCATGGTGATATCCTACGGGGTTATGGCTCAGCGCCGGTACGATAAAATCACACGGCACGAACCTTGTGCCCTGGTGCAGTAACTGATAAAACGCGTGCTGGCCGTTGGTCCCCGGCTCTCCCCATACCACGGGCCCTGTACGGTAAGAGACCTCCCGGCCTGACCTGTCGACGGATTTTCCGTTACTCTCCATATTCAGCTGCTGTAAATAAGCGGGAAAGCGGCGCATATACTGGTCATACGGAAGCACGGCTTCGGCTTCCGCTCCGAAAAAGTTTATATACCATATGCTTATAAGCGCCAGTATGACAGGGATATTGCGTTCAAAAGGCATGCCTCTGAAATGCCCGTCCGACGCGCGCGCCCCTTTCAGCAGTTCTTCAAAATTCTCGAATCCCGTAGAAACGGCTATGGAGAGGCCTATAGCCGACCATAATGAATATCTCCCTCCCACCCAGTCCCAGAACCTGAACATATTCTCCGGAGGTATCCCGAATTTCCCGGCTTCTTCCGTGTTTGTCGACAACGCCGCGAAATGTTTACTGATGTCCCCCTCTCCCGCTCCTCGGGCAAGGAACCAGTCACGCGCCGTGCGCGCGTTGGTCATTGTCTCGAGAGTGGTGAACGTCTTGGAAGCTACCAGGAAAAGAACAGTTTCCGGTTTTATCTTCTTGAACGTTTCTTCTATATCCGTGCCGTCGATATTGGAAACAAAATGCGCCCGGATACCGGGCTTCTTATACGGGGTAAGAGCTTCCGTAACCATACGCGGCCCCAGGTCAGACCCGCCTATGCCGATATTCACGATATCAGTTATCCCTCGCCCTGTATAGCCTTTCCATTCTCCCGATATTATCTTTTCCGAAAAGGCTTTCATCCGGGATAGCACCTCCCGGACTTCAACCATGATATTCTGCCCGTCAAGATAAACGGGGATGTCAACATCTCCTCTCAGCGCGGTATGCAGGACGGCCCTCGCCTCCGTTTCATTGATCTTGTCGCCGGAAAACATTTTTTCCGCCGCGCTTTTAAGCCCGCATTCCTCAGCGAGGAGAAAAAGAAGGCCCATCGTTTCATCCGTAATTATGTTTTTCGAATAATCGACGAATATTTCCCCCATATATCCGGAAAATCTTTCAAATCTTCCCGGGTCACGGGCAAAAAGATCTTTTATCCGGCACTCCCGCATTTTAGCGTAATGCTTCCGCAGTTTTTTCCACGCCCGCGTACCGGTCGGATCTATTTTATCAAGCATTTACCCTCCGTTATCCATGTGATAAAAGCGTTCTTTCAGCATACAGGACAGCCGCTCTGACCGATACATACAAACACATCCGCCTTTTCAGTAAACCGGCGATACAGCCCTGAAATAATATTGTACTATAATATTGAAGATACTTTATCGATAAGGCTTTGTCAAATTATGTGAAGAGAAAGCCGTCCCCGGCCCTCGCCGCGCGGTTTTAAAAGGCTATAACATCGGGCCCGTAACAAAAATATACCACAACCCCGCGCCTATTTCAGCGCCCTTTTCATATTCGCTCATCAGGAATCCCTTCATATCTTTTTTTTCGACAAGCAAAACTTCGATGTCCTCCGAAGGTTCCAGCTCCTGCTCCGGATACTTATTGACTGGGGCATTTTCATCTATCTCGGCGTACACCACACGGGTAGACATATTAGTCATGCCGGAATTGGCTTTAAGTTCCGGGCTCGCGTCAACTATCCTGCCGGTATACCCGGTTTCTTCTTTGAGTTCCTTAAGCGCGTGGTTAAGATCCCCCGCGTATAAGCCCGCGGGGAAACCTATCACATATTTTTCAAGCGGATGCCTGAACTGTTTTATCAAAACAAATTTTCCGGAAGGGACAAGCTTCGGGATAATAACGATACTGTCAGGCAGGTCTTTCCTCTCCACGCTCTCCCAGACCACTTCTTCCCCCGCGGCGTTCAGAAAAACAGCGCGTTTCAGCCTGAGCCATTTACCTTCAAAAAGTATATGTTCCGATATTTTTTTCATTTTTAATGATACTCCCCTTAAACTACCGTTTTCCCCGGCCTGGATCAATTCAGTCGGACAGCCCCCATGGCCAACCCGCATTTCTCACAAACAGCCTATCACGACTGTTTGTGGTCGAGTAGACAGTTTTTCATGCCCCTCACAGAACCGTACGTGCGGCTCTCCCGCATACGGCTCTTCAATAGGCCGGCTTGCAGAGCCAGTATGGAATATACAGCCGATGTACTATTCGCGGTTTTGGTAACGGGTGTTTGCTCAGGTACTCACGGAACTCTTCCCAGTTCTTTGGCGAACGTTGACTGCATCGATTGAGCCATTTGTATGCCAGCTTGACGACTATCTCATAATACGCCGCCAGTCTTTCGCTGTTATCGCTGACTCCATAGTACCCATAATGGCCTTTCATCTTTACCGCCATTTCTCGCCACCATTCCCTGACTGGTTTTGCATTCCTCACTGCCGCCAGCCATCGGTTCATGCCCACGATCTTCTGCCGGAACCGCTCTCTACTGGTTCTCCGTCCTACCTTGAACTTCCCCGTTCGACTTACACCAATGAAGTGCGTGAACCCAAGAAAATCAAAGGTGTTTGTCCCTCGTCCCTCTGCTTTCGCTTTGCCCTTTTCATACCGGCCAAAGCTTATCAGTTGCGTCTTCCCGGCATTTATAGCCAGTCCATTCTCCTCCAACCGCTTCTTGAGTTCCCTAAGTATCTTTCCCGCGTCGTCCTTGTTCTGTACTAGTATCACAAAGTCGTCGCAGTACCTCACTTCATATCCCTGCCCCTTCATCCGTGGCTTCATCTCTCTCTCGAACCACTCATCCACCACATAGTGCAGGAACACATTCGCTATCATCGGACTGATACTACCTCCTTGCGGCGTCCCACGTTCCGTCTTGTGAAACGCTCTCTCCTCCATGTACCCCGCCTTCAGGAATCGTACCACGTATCTCACGAATCTTTCGTCGCTGATTCTGACTTTGAGCCACTTCACTAACTTCTCGTGATCGACATTATCAAAGTATCCTTTGACGTCAACTTCTATCACGTAATTTATCGGCTTCGTCGTTATCAGATCATTGATTCGCTTCAGCGCCTGATGCTGACTCCTTCCTCTTCGGAATCCATACGAGTCCTCATGGAAGTCCTGTTCATATATCGCTTCCATGACCCAGCTCATGGCTTTTCCTACTACCTTGTCTTCCACTGCCGGTATCCCCAGAGGCCTCTTTCCTCCATTCGCCTTCGGAATATGCACCCGCCTGACCGCCTGCGGCCGATAGCTCATGGCCTTCATTCTCTCCATCAGTCCTTTGATATCCTTCTCCAAACCCTCGCCGTACTCTTCCCAGCTTTTTCCATCCACTCCAACAGCTCCGTCCTTCCTGGTCTGTCGGTAACTCGCCTTGAGCGACTCTTCGGATATAAGATGCATCAAATTCCCGAATCTTGCCGTCTTGTCCCTCTTGGCTCTCTCTGCTACGAAGCCGAGTTTCGTTCCCATGCTCTCTGTCACTTCTGCGAACAACTGCATGTTTCCCTGACTCCTTCGTCCTATTGCTAATCCCTTCGAGCGGCTTACCATCTGCCTGACGGATCATTACTCCGCTTGACTCTACTATGGATCAGTCCGCAACCCTCGCCATCCGCCGCTCCTTGCTTTTATTGCTTGTCGCGGTTTCCTCCTTCAGCGTAGGGCCTTCCCAAGTTCCAACACAGGCTTTTCTCTCCGTCCCTCTGCGGTCTCCGACCCCGGCAGGCCAATGCGCACTCACCCTGTCGCACACATCGATTCCGGCTTCCAGTATTTCTAAACCTTGGCCCTCTGCATCTACCCATTTCGAGGCTCAATCCCTTCACGCTTTCGCATTGCAGATGAACGTCTCCTTCCCTCCAGCTTCGCGTGCTTCTGTTTCCATCACACTCGTGGAGTTCAGTTCTGACCTGGTGGTTAACCTTTAGTCAGATTGGATTGTTGTTGCTCCTTACCAATTTGCCTGTGCCAGCTTTCTTGGCGCACAGAAATGCGGGCTAATTATAAAACTATTTCACGGAGAAAGCAAATATTTCACCGGGCCTCTTATGCCGAAGGGGCCGCTCGAAAACCGCGGAGGATCTTTCCCGTCCATATGACGCCTATAACTGCGGAACATATATCGGTTATCAGTCTTCCCCAAAAAACCCCGCTTATGCCGAATAATTTCGCGCCGAAATACGCCAAAGGTATCATAAAAATGAACACTCGGACCGTATTTAGTAACGCGGAAGAGCCTGGCTGATGAATGCCTATCATGCAAAAACAGGCATACCGGTGCACTTCCAGAAACCCGTAACCAAAACATGAAATGTGTATATACCGGACAAGAGTATCGATGACTTCCGGATCGGACGAAAACAGCCTCCCGATAGGGCGCGCGATAAACATGAAAACTCCGGCAATGATAAAGCCGAAGATCAGCGCGAACAGCATGGCGCCTTTTCGCACGGCCTTGATCCGGTCAAAACGCCGGGCCCCATAATTCTGGGCGACGAATGGGATCAGCGACATCCCCACAGTCATCGGGATCATGAAAGCGAACATCTCAACGCGGCTGGCAACCCCGATCGCGGCAACCGCGGCACGGCCGAAACCGGAAACTATCCTGATAATGACCGCGGCGGAAACAGGGGTCAAAACAGAACTTAAAGCGGCAGGTATCCCTATACGCAGGATCCGCCGCCACGACGACATGATCCGAAGCCTCGAGTGCCCGGCAAAAAGTATCAAACGGTACTTCTTATGAATAAAGCAGAATGCCGCCGCCAATACGATCGCATGGGAAATAACCGTTGCAAGAGCCGCCCCCCGTATCCCCATCTTCGGGCACCCCATCAATCCAAAGATCATAATGGGGTCGAGGATAAAATTCAGTATAGTCCCCGCGACCATCATGGAACTCACCGCCCTGGTATCGCCGGTCCCGATAATAATATCGGCAAACATCATTTGTACGACCCAGATGACAAGCCCGCAATACCAGATCCCCATATACTGCTGCGTAAGAGAAAACACTTCTCCTGAAGCGCCCAACCGCGTGAAAAGCGGCTTAATGGTCAAAAAACCGGCTACAGTAAGGCACAAAGCCAGGCTTGAAGATAAAAAGAGCGCGTGCGTCGTGATCCTCGCCGCGGT
>JBDRAX010000013.1:0-5035 GCA_043823375.1 Candidatus Omnitrophota bacterium
TAGTGCGAAAGCATAAATGTTTGTAGATACAAGGCCTGAGTGAAAAAATGAGTGAAGGCGTACTGAAGTACGTCAAACTCATTTTTTTACGAAAACGCGGTAGATACAAGCAGTTATGCTTTCGTAATAGACTGTTTGTGAGAAATGCGGGTTAGGGTACCCCGCGTTTATGTGATGCCGTTTTAAGGGGAACCTTGTGATTCTTTCGGCGCGCGGGCCGGTTTACCGTTTCATGACAGCAGTGTAAAAAAACATTTTAAGAGGAGGCAAAAGATGTTAACGGAAAAGGAAATAAATATTCTGACAGCTTTAATAGACAGCGAGCTTGAAACAATAGAAAAGCTGGGGCTTAGAGAGGAAAATGATATTCTCAGAAAATACGCCGGTACTCTTCGCAGAATAGAGAAAAAACTGCGTAATATGAAAAGATTTTATTCCGATTATCTGGTGATCAGCCAGACAGGGGTGAAAATGTTTTTTAAGGAGTAAAATACACAGGCCCGCATTGTTTTATACCACTGTCGCATACCATGGTCCGGCACGGAGCAGACGGTACCGCGAAATACCCCGGTTTTTACAGGGAGTACCTTATGATTCCCGCTACGGAGTTTATACGTCTCTTTGCCCGCGCGGTTTGCATATTGACAAATGTGGATATATAATTACACTATCATAATAAATAACTTTTAATAGACCCGCAATTTAAAGAAGGAAGCTTGTTATGCTTGATCCTAAATTTATAAGAGAAAACCCTGACGCTGTCAGGGCGGCGCTTAAAAACAGAAACGACAAAGTGGAATTGGTAGATAAATTCCTGGGGCTTGATGACGCGAGGAAAGAAATAATAAAAGAAGTGGAAGACCTTAAGTGCGTGAAAAACGAGATCTCTAAGAACATCGGGCGTATGGTGCGGGAAAAACAGGATGTTTCGGGCGCGAAAGCCGAGGTCGGGAGCCTGACAGAAAAAATAAAAGGCCTGGATGACAGGCTCAAACAGGTGGAAGAGGACTATGCTTTGCTTCTTGATACCATACCGAATGTCCCGCATGAGAGCGTTCCTGTAGGCGGCGGCGCGGCTGATAATGTGATAGTGAAACAGGCCCCGCCTCTTCCTGAATTTTCTTTTACCCCGCGCGACCATATAGAACTGGGGGATATTAACGGGCTGTTCGATCTTGAGCGCGGGGCTAAAATATCAGGTTCAGGGTTTCCCGTATTCATGGGAAAAGGCGCGCGGCTTGAAAGGGCGCTTATTAATTTCATGCTGGACGTGCATACGTCCGAGCATGGATATACGGAAGTGTTCCCCCCGTTCCTGGTAAACAGGAAAAGTATGCGGGGCACGGGACAGATCCCCAAGCTTGAAGAAGACATGTACAGCCTGAAGGGAGAGGATCTGTTCCTTATACCTACGGCTGAGGTGCCCATAACCAACCTTTTCGCGGATGAAATATTCGCGGAAGAAAACCTCCCCTTTTATCTGACGGGGTACACGGCATGTTTCCGGCGTGAGGCTGGCTCATACGGTAAGGATACGAAAGGCCTTATACGCGTGCATCAGTTTGACAAAGTGGAGATGGTGAAGTTTACCAGGCCTGAAGATTCGATGGCGGAGCTCGAGAAACTTTTAGCTGACGCGGAAGATATTCTGAAACGCCTTGGCCTGCCGTACAGGGTCCTTGCCTTATGTACCGGGGACATGAGTTTCGCGGCGCATAAGTGTTATGATATCGAACTCTGGGCTCCCGGGAGCGGAAGGTGGCTTGAGGTATCCAGCTGTTCGGTTTTTTCGGATTTCCAGGCGCGCCGCGCTAACATAAAGTACAGGCCGGCGGATAGATCCCGTAAGCCCGCGTATGTGCATACCCTGAACGGGTCAGGCGTGGCGCTTCCGCGCCTGGTAATCGCTTTACTTGAGATGAACCAGAACGAGGACGGGTCTATAACGATACCCGAGGTTCTCTGGGGATATTTCGGAGCGGATAAAATAGCGCCGGACAAAAAATGAGGCATTATAAGGGAAACCTTGTGACAGAGGCCGGGCGGTGGCCGTACAAACAGCCGGCCCAGGAGACGTAAATAAAACATGAGATTCATAAAAACTCTTCTCGGCGTACTTTTACTGCCGGTTTTAATAGCTACGGGTAAAGAATTTTTTCGGGATATTTCAGGCATAGGGCTTCTCAGCAACACTCTCCATGTCCTTGAACGGGGAGCCCTCGTGTATCTGTTTTTTCACGTGATGATCATAAGGCCCGTCTACATTTACGTGCTCGGGCATGAATTTGTCCACGCTCTCGCGACGTGGGTCTGCGGCGGGAGGGTGGAATCATTTAACGTGACCCCGGGCGGCGGTAACGTTGTTACGTCGAAGACTAATTTTTTTATAGAACTCAGCCCGTATTTTGTCCCTATCTATACGATCTTTCTCGGATTTATATATTTCATTCTTCGCCTTATGGATAAGGAAATACCTTTTATGTCCACGATTTTTGTTTTTTGCGTGGGCGTTACGATGGCTTTCCATTTTGTCATGACCTCAGAGATCTTGAGGATAGAACAGCCGGATGTGCTGAAATCGGGTTTTCTTTTTTCTCTTGTAATAATTTTTCTCGCGAACATGCTTATAATTGTCGCGGTATTCTGCCCTATTTTCGATAATCTTTCGTTTGTTTCATTTATAAAAGGATCCGCCGCGGGGTCAGCCGAGCTGTACAGGGAAATATACGGCAGGATAGTGGAATTTTTCGATAAACTTACCGTAGCGGTATAACAGGGAGAAAGGGAAAAACTATGAAGAGCCCTATTTTAGTCATTGATGACGACCAGGAAATGTGCGCTTTCATGGAAGAGTACCTTAAAAAAGAAGGTTTTGAAACTTATACCGCGACGTCGGTCAATAAAGGGCTGGAGATACTGAAAGAAAAAAAACCGAAGGTCATACTTCTCGACATAGAAATGCCGGGTATAAACGGCATAGACGCCATGAAACTCATCCATAAAATAGATAAGGATATCGCCATAATAATGGTCACAGGGATGCTTGAGGAAGATATAGCGAAACACACGATAAAACTCGGAGCCATAGACTATATTACAAAACCCTTCAGCCTGCAATACCTGAAGGACAGTTTGATGGCTAAACTTGCCACGCTTGATTAACGCTTTTCCCATCTTTTTTCCGTTTTTTTCTCCCGCTCCGAATTTTTTATTTTTTCGTGATTTGCATTAGTATATTGCCATAAGGTAAACTGTCTTTTGCGGCGCGTGTATATTCTTAATATTAATCGCTGTATGTTCCGGGAGGAAAGAGGGTTATGCCTGGCATGAAAATTTTAATTTTCTCTTTTTGCTTTTTTATTTTATGTCTTTCCGCGGCTCCTTTCGCGGCGCCGGACACGGTTGTTATGAATAACGGCGAACAATTTAAAGGCGTGGTGGTAAATGAATATAAAGACCGGATAATCCTTTCGACGACAGAAGGAGAGAAGCAGATAAAGAGGGAAGAGATAAAAGACATAATTTTCGACCTTGAAGAACAGAACCTCCTGAAACTCGGCGATCTCTACCTTGATAAAAATATGTATGAAAAAGCCGAATATTATTACAGGAAGGCGCTTGAGCTTAAGCCTGATTACAGGAAAGCGGGAGACAGTTTAGATTATGTCGAAGGCCTGAAGCGCACGGCGGGATTTGAAAGTAAACGCGGTTTGATACAGAAGCTGAGAAGAGACAGCGGACAGAATTCCCATGAGAATAACAGCATGGGGAGCCGCATAAAAGATACTCTCGGAATAACGCTCAGAAATGTCAGTGATACGTTTGAAATAGCGGAAGTTGAGAATAATTCCCCGGCAAAAAGGGCGGGCGTAAAACAGGGAGATATTCTTTACTCTGTGTGGGGAAGGAACATAAAATATATGGAGCCCGCGGAAGTTATGGAAAAACTTCTCGGCCCTGGCCTGATGGAGATAAGGGTAACAATTACAAGAAACCTCATGCTTGAACTCGGAGGACAGGGGGGCAAATACAGCGACCTGATAGGCGCGGTACTCGATTTTTCGGAAATGGAAGGGCTGTATTTCAAAAAAATTTATCCCGGCGGCGTAGCGGATAAAGCGGGAATACGCGAGGGAGATATAATATCCGACATACAGGGCAAGCCTTGCGTATATCTGATGCTTCCGGATATCGAGAATATTATAAATTCCAGGAAAGATGACACGCTTTCCCTCAGGATAAAAAGAGACGTCATCCTTATCAAAGAGATAGGCGCCGGATAACGCCGATAAGACACGAGACGGAGGAAACAAATGAATAAAGACAGACTGTATCCCAGGATTAACTATATAGTGGACAGCAGGTTCCAGATGAAACAGATAGCGTATATCCTCGGCTTTCTGTATATAGGGGCCGCGATAGCAGGGTACACGGTTTATACGACTATCTGGACAATGCTCGGAGAAAAACTCGCTGGTATATACCCCACAGGAAGGCTCCTCCACATTTTCCACACGGCAAATTTTAAACTTATAATGAGGCTTCTTTTCATAACCCCCGTATTTATAGTTATAGGCATTTTTCTGTCGCACAGGATAGCCGGCCCCATTTACCGCATGGGCAAATACATCGACACCCTTGTCTCCGGAGACTATTCTCATCTTCTCCGCCTGAGGAAATACGAAGAACTTCAGTACCTCGCGCATAAGTTAAGCGTTTTATGCTATTCACTCAAAGAGCACAAAGAAAGAAGGGATAAAGAAGTGGATTTCCTGATAGAGTCTCTTAAAGCCAGGAATGTATCTCCTGACATAGTGGAAGAGGTCCTGAAGAGGATGAAAACCCCATAACGCGCGCGGCACGCGGCATTTCTTTATTTGACAAGTCGTCCGCGTACTAACCCGCATTTCTCAGTGCGCCACGAATGATCGCAAAAGTGGTCAGCGCTTTACATAAGATGAGAGTAGGCCTCTCGAAGCCGTCTTGCAGGAGAAGGCTTCAAACTGCCAGAATGCTGCTCGGAGTGTAAACTTGG
>JBDRAX010000014.1:0-8962 GCA_043823375.1 Candidatus Omnitrophota bacterium
TGCTGGGAGCGCTCGGCAGGCTTAATGAGGGTGATTATTTTAATATCGTTGCTTTTCGCGGGGATCTGGACAGTTTTGAAAAATATTCAGCCCGCGCTTCGGAAAAGACGATCAGGAAAACGGACCCGTTCATAAGAAAACTCGAGGCAACCGGACAGACTGATGTGGCAAACGCTTTACGCGGGATAATAGAAGAGCCTGTTGTACACAGGCCTTCGTATGTGATGCTTATTACTGACGGCCGGCCTACGACAGGCGTAATAGATTCAAGGAGTATAATCCAGGAAATAACCAGGCGGAATAACCGGGAGAGGCCGATATTCTGTTTCGGCGGAGGGAGAAAGGTCAACCGGTATTTACTGGAATTTATATCTTATCAGAACAGGGCTTGGAGCCGGTTGTCGGGTGAGATGCATGAAATGGGCAGTGATTTTGTTGATTTTTACGAACAGATAAAGGACCCTTTCCTGCTGAATGTCAGGTACCGGCTTAATGGAGTGGATCCTTCCTCGGTTTATCCGAAATACCTGTCGGATTTTTATAAAGGGAAAGATTTTACCATATACGGCCGTTTTGACAGGGAGGATATCTTTTCGATGCAGCTTTTGGGTGAGATAAACGGGAGGATCAAGGAGATCATTTATAAAGGTTCCCTTAAAAATGCCGACGCGGGCGGAGAAGATATAGCCCGTGAATGGGCGTTCAGGAAAATTTATCATTTGATAAGCCAGAATACCATGGGGCTGGGAGATCCGGCCGTATTGCGGAAGGAAATAGAAAGTTTAAGCCGTAAATATAATATAACGACTCCCTATGATATAGAAAACGGAGAGGATTGATAAAACCATAATATTGTTGAAGTCGAGGTGTTGATTTTCAAACCGGAAAGGAATCGGAGATGTTAAGGAGTGTCAGGAGATCGGTAGGGATAGTTGTCCTTCTTTCTTATGTCCTTACCAGCGCCGGGTGCGCGGCGGCATGGTTTCTCGCGGGAGCGGGAACAGCGGTGGCGAGCGTAGCTATGGCGAAAGGCGATAAAAAAGAGAACAAGAAGTGAAGTGATCGATAAATATAAGAGACGCGAGTATGTTTTTCCGAATGAGGCGTTCAGCTTCTGGTTTTGATTGGGGAGTAAAATGGATAAACTGTTAATGGCTATTGCCATAGAAGAGGCCTATAAAGGGATAAGGGCCGGGCATGGCGGCCCCTTTGGCGCGGTTGTGACGCGTGGAGGCAAGGTTATCGCCAAAGCGCATAATACTGTTTTAAAGGATAAGGACCCTGTTCAGCACGCGGAAATGAGGGCGATATCAATGGCCGCGGGAATCTTCCGTTCATATGACCTGTCCGGGTGTGAAATATATTCTACGACCGAGCCATGCCCGATGTGCTTTTCAGCCATACATTGGGCGAGGATCGACGGCGTTATTTACGGTACCGCGATAGAAGACGTGGCGGAACTCGGATTCAACGAGCTGGCTATACACGCGGAAACAATGAAGAAAACAGGGAAATCCCGTGTACGCGTGCGCGGAGGTTTTATGCGTGAAGAGTGTGTACAGCTTCTCTCTTTCTGGCAGAGCCTTCCCGATAGGAAAGTATATTAAAACCGGCATATTTTTATTAGGTAAGGATATGAATTTTTACCGCGGGTTTGACTCTAAAAGTGGGGGTGAGTATTCTTTATTCGAAATCAGTCCGGATTACCGTTTTCTAAAAGGATGAGGCATCTTAAAAGCAACAATATTTCCGGGAATGAAGGGGGACTGGTATGAGAAAGATGAGTTCAGGCGCGGGCCTGTTTCAGTGTTTGAAAAGCGGTTTGTATTCTTGGATGTCAAAACAGGGCGCGGGCCCCGAATTATTTTAAAATGTCATTTTGCACAGATATTTTCAGTGAAAACGGGCCGATGGCCCGTCATTTGCGGGGATATGAGGCAAGGCCCCAGCAGATACAAATGGTAAAGGCTGTTGAGGACGCCATAAACGGCCCCGCGCATCTTATTATAGAGGCTGGTACGGGGGTGGGCAAGAGCCTGGCGTATCTCGTGCCTTTTATACATTGGGCCGTGTCAGAAGGCAAAAGGGCCGTTATTTCCACATATACTAAAGCTTTGCAGAATCAGCTTTTTGTAAAAGACCTTCCTTTTTTGAAACAGGTTATGGAGATGGATTTCAGGTACGCTTTGTGCATGGGGTCCGAGAATTACGCGTGCGCGCGAAAATCCGGGAAAGCGGGCGGCTGGGCGGTATTTAAAAAAAAAGAAGATAGATCCCAGGCGGAAAGGATAGCGGGGTGGCTGCTTGAGACGGAGACAGGGCTTGTGACTGATATGGACTTTTCTCCCGAGAGCCATGTCTGGGAGTATTTCTCGCGGGAATCGGATCTTTGCGCGGGCAGGAAGTGCGCCTTTTTCGGGCAATGTTTTTATATGAAAGCCCGGAGACGGCAGTCTGAGGCGCATATCCTTGTAACAAATCATTCTCTCCTGTTCTCGGATATTATGGCTGAATCGCGCGTACTGCCTGAATTTCAGGCGCTGGTCCTTGATGAGGCCCATACTCTGGAAGACATAGCCACGGATCATTTCGGTAAGGAAGTAACCACCGGCCTTATAAACCGCCTGATAGAAGAGGTGTCTTCTCTGATGTCGGGCGTTTTGTTGACGGAACCCGGCGCCATGGAAAACGCGGAAGAAGTCAGCTCGTGTATAAAGGAATTAAAAGCGTCCCGCAGGGTATTTTTTTCGGAGGTTGAAAAAAAGTACGGTAAAGAGCCGATGGTGGCGGAACTTGAAAGGGATCTTTCCTTTCACACTGATATGAGCCGGCCTTTAATCGCGGTTGCCGCGGCGCTTTTTTCTTTATGCCGGCGGGTTAATGATGATGAAACGGGAGAAACGCTGCGGGCGTATTCCGAACGCTTTAATAAGGCCGCTCAGGCGCTTGATTTTGTTTTTGAACATGAGAGTGAAAAATATGTTTACTGGGTGGACGTCCGTAAACGCAAAAAAAATACTGTGTACGATTTCAGGGCGGCTCCGGTTGATATAAGGGAGGAGATGAAAAACCGCTTATTCGAGAGAGTGTGCCCCGTTATCCTGACTTCAGCCACATTGTCTTCTTCCGGGACAGCCGCTGATTTCAGTTTTATTGAACAAAGGCTCGGGATGGAAGACCCGCTGGAATTATCCCTGGACTCGACTTATGATTATTCGAAAAATGTGCTTATGTATCTTCCTGAAGGGGTAGAGGACCCTAACAGCCGTTTCGAAGCTTATCAGAAACGTGTGTGTGAAGAGATCATCAAGATATATGATATCATGGGCGGGAGAATGTTCGCCCTTTTCACAAGTTATAAAATGCTGAATGAGACGGCTGATATGCTCCTGGAAGGAAGGCCGGATATAAAATTATTGAAACAGGGCGATATGCCCAGATATGTCCTGCTTGATGTTTTTAAGGCAAAACAGGACAGTATACTTATGGGGACTACCACGTTCTGGCAGGGAGTCGATGTCCCAGGCAGGTCTCTCGAATGCGTGATAATAACAAAACTGCCGTTTGACGTCCCGAGCGACCCTGTTAACGCGGCGCGCATAAGGGGCATAAAAGAAAACGGCGATAACCCTTTTTCCCGGTATCAGCTTCCCCGCGCGGTCATCATGTTCAAACAGGGGTTCGGGCGCCTTATAAGGGGAAATAACGACAGGGGAGTGGTAGCGGTACTTGACGGGCGGATAAAGACGCGTTATTACGGGAAAGAGTTCCTTAACGCGTTGCCTGAATGCGGTATTACCGGGGAGATCCGTGAAGTAAGGGATTTCTTATCCGCGCGCGGCGGGACGGGCGGAGGAAAAATACTATAGCCCGGGGCCGGGATACCGTTAAGGAGCTTTTTGCCTGAATTTGTTTTTAACGGTATGCTGTGCTATATTATTGAATATTAGAATATAGGACCGAAGGAGGGAAAACGCGTTGAGAGTCCTGGTTGTGGAAGATGAAGTGAAGGTCTTGAGTTTTCTTCATAAGGGTTTTGAAGAACATGGGTTTTGCGTGGATACCGCCGGTGACGGGAGAGAAGGTTTTTTCCTCGCGGCCAGCCAGAAATATGATTGTATCGTCCTCGACATAATGCTTCCAAAATTGAACGGATATGAAGTGCTTCAGCAGATCCGCGAGAAAGGGATCAAGGCCCCCGTGATCTTTCTCACTGCCAAAGATACCGTGGATGACCGCGTAAAAGGCCTTGAGCGGGGGGCGGATGATTATCTTGTGAAACCGTTCGCTTTTTCCGAACTCCTGGCAAGGGTCAGGGCTCTGATCCGCAGGGGGAAAGACCGGGAGGTAACGGTTTTTCAGGAAGGGGATCTGTCGCTCGACGCCGCCAGGCGGGTCGTAAAACGTGGCGGCCGTATGATCGACCTGACGCCAAAAGAATTCACGCTTCTCCAATATCTGATGGAGAGAAAAGGAGAGGTCGTGACACGCACCATGATTTCCGAAAATGTATGGGGGTATCATTTTGATTCCATGTCAAATGTTATTGACGTTCATATGACAAATCTCAGGAAAAAGGTTGACGGAGGTTTTCCAAGGCCCCTGATACATACTTTACGCGGTGTCGGATATGTCCTTGAAGAAAAAGATTAGATTCGTTTTTTTGAGAAGCATAAGGACACGGCTGATTGCCGGGTATACACTGGTGCTTTTAATAAGCATATTCCTGCTTTACGCGTATTTTTACCTCCAGATCAATTCAATGCTCGATACGGCCGCTAAAAAGTATCTGAAGTCGGAACTGGATACAACTATCGATCTTATCCTCGATAGCGGATATACGCGGGCGGATCTATCTAATCTGCTTTCTAAACAGACTATTCTGCAGAAAGGCCCGTACAAGATAAGTTACGCCCTTTTTAACGGGGACGGGCTTTTACTCGCCCGGTCCGGTAATTTCTTTGAGGACCAGAAATCAGTGGAGGCGGCGCAGAAATCATTAAGCCCGGACGCGAAGCTTCTGGAAGATGGTGTTTCCCGAGGCACCGGAAGAAAAAATGTTTTATTGGCCGCGGGTGTATTACGCAATCCGTATGAAAAAGTGTTTTTACTTCAGTTCGAGGAGGTTTTTCACCGATACTTCAAGAGGGATCCGGCTTCGGACGTTATCGAGCATTCTATGCGTAACGCCGGCGGGAAAAAAGTTCTGCTGACGACGCAGGCTTTCAGGAATAATGACGGGAATGTCTATTATCTCCAGTTCGGGCTGGATTCACCGGGTAACAGGCAGGCTATGCTTATACTTTCAAAAGTTGTTTTTTTCGCTACGCCGGCCATATTTATCGTCGCGCTTACAGGCGGGATATTCCTTACTAACGGTATTTTATCTCAGATATCCGGATTAAGAAAAGCGGCGGGAGAGCTTTTGTCCCCGGATAAAAAGGCCCTTCTTCCGGTCAGGGGTACGGGAGACGAGCTGGATGAGCTCGCGGAAGCGTTTAACGCTGTTTTCATGCAGAGGGAGGAGGCATATCAGCGTATCGTGGGTTTTACCGCTGATGCCTCGCATGAACTCAGGCTGCCCATTACCGCGATCAAAGGGGAGGCGGAAGTCATACTGGAAAGGGAACGCCGCATAGAAGAGTACCAGAAAGTCCTGGGAAGCATAATCGAAGAGTTTGACCGTCTAACAAAGATGATCAACCGCCTGCTTCTTTTAACGAGGGCCGACAGCGGAGAAGATAAGCCTGTTTTTGAAGAAGTAGACCTTAAAGACATGATCTTCAGGCTGGTAGAATTTTACAAGGCCCTCGCTGAACTTAAAAATATTTCCTTCACTTTTGAAACAAATGAAAAAGAAGCGAGGATCCGCGCGGATTCTCTCAAACTTCCGGAACTTTTTTCGAATCTGATAGAGAACGCTATAAAATATACGCCTGAAAACGGCCAGATAAAAATAAGCCTTTTCAAGATGCCGGGCAGATATGAGATAAATATAACAGATACGGGTATAGGCATTCCTCAGGAAGAGCAGGGTAAAGTTTTCGAGCGGTTTTACCGCGTCGATAAAGCGCGTTCCCGCGGCGAAGGCGGAGCGGGGTTAGGCCTCAGTATCGCGGAAATGATAGCCAGGGCGCATAACGGCGCTATTACTTTAAAAAGCGCTCCTAACGAGGGCAGCTGTTTTACCGTTATGCTTCCCGGGTAACATTCCGGATGCAAGTGGATGTTTTTTTGCGCTTTCGGGACGGGCCGCGGTAAATATCAGGGAATTATTAACTATTAATCACCTGACGGGGAGGGAAAGAAACAGGACGGGATTTTTATTTTTTATATATACATATATAAGGTATACTTTTACGGTATGGCATAATTCTTTCTACGCAACGGGTTAAACTTCAGGAAAGGGGTCCAGGGATGAAAATCGAACAGAAAAAATGGACAAAAGAAACAGGATGGATGGATATAACGCAGAACGCGGCCGCGGCAGGGGCACAGCTGGTTTTCGTATTCGGAGAGAGGCGTGTTTTGTCAGATCCCGCGTATTTTAGCGAAATCAAAGGATTTTATCCGGAAGCGCGGATAGTCGGGTGTTCCACGGCCGGTGAGATCCTCGGAGCGCAGGTATTTGACGATTCCATAGTAACCACTGCCGTCTTTTTCGAGCATACGCGGATAAAAACGGCAAGTACACAGATTAGCCTTGCGGAAGAGACTTTTGAGGCAGGCAAAAAGCTGGCGGAATCCCTGGGTCAGGAGGGCCTGGTCCATGTTTTTGTTCTGTCCGACGGGGTTAATATTAACGGGAGCAGCCTCGTAAAAGGTCTTGTGGAAAGCCTGCGGGGGGATGTCTCTGTAACAGGAGGGCTTGCCGGTGACCAGTCAAGATTTGAACGAACTATAGTGTTTCCTGACGGAAGCACTGAATCTAATAATATCGTAGCTGTCGGGTTTTACGGGGATAAACTGAAAGTTAATTATGGATCTCTCGGGGGATGGGATTCTTTTGGGCCGGACAGGCGCGTGACAAGATCGAGCGGCAATATGCTGTATGAACTGGACGGGAAGTCCGCTTTGTCTTTATATAAGACATATCTCGGAGAACAGGCGAAAGAACTGCCTTCCGCGGGGCTTATGTTCCCTTTAAGCCTGCGTCTCAAGGGAAAAGAGACAGGGCTTGTACGCACTATACTCGGTATTAACGAAAAAGAGGATTGTATGATATTCGCGGGAGATATCCCCGAGGGAGCTGTCGCGCGTTTTATGAAGTCAAATGTTGAAAGATTGATAGACGGAGCTTCAGGAGCCGCCAAGGCCGCGCGGCCTGGAAAAACGCCTGAACCGGATCTTGCCATACTCATCAGCTGTGTGGGCCGGAAACTTGTGCTCAAGCAGAGAGTGGAAGAAGAAGTTGAAACAGTGCGCGATATACTGGGAAACGGGTCCGTTATCACGGGTTTTTATTCATACGGTGAGATCTGTCCTGTGATCTCTTCGGAAAAAAAATGCGAACTTCATAACCAGACTATGACAATAACCACGTTTTTCGAAGAAAAATAGGAGAGAGGGTTGAATAAGCTTTTAGAACGGCAGATACGTAAATTTTTCGGGTCCGTGTCTTCCGCGCCTGAGGAAACGCGGAAGTTTTTTGAAGCCATAGGCGAGGCATATGACGGGTTCGAGAGGGACCGTGTGCTTATGGAGCGTGCATTTGACTTAAGTTCGAGAGAGATCTCGGATATGAACGAAAAATGGCGCGTGGAAATTGAAAAACACATGAAGACGTCCAAAGCCCTTAAGGACAGCGAGGCAAAACTGAAGAAACACGCGATGAAACTGGAAGGCCTTCTTGAAAAGGCCGCGCGATCACGTAAACGCGTTGTGAGTATGCTTGACGACAATAACAGAATAAGGGAAGAATTAATTAAAAGGCTTGATGAGCTCAAGAAAACACAGAAAATGCTTGTGCAGTCTGAAAAACTCAGTTCTCTGGGCCGTCTTGTTTCGGAAATGGCGCATGAAGTTAATAACCCTCTGCAGATAATATCCGGAAGGGCTCAGCTCGCCGCTATGGAGGATATAGATAATCCTGAAATAAAGGAGACACTGGAACTTATCATGAGGCAGGCGTTCAGGGCCAAAAGCATACTGGACAGGCTGCTTAAGTTCTCAAAACCGGACAGCGCTGACATCGTGTTTGAAGAGAAAGATATACATACGGTTCTGAATAGTGTCATAGGCTTGATCGAACACCAGTATTTGTTACGGAATGTGGTGATCATCAGGAATTTCGCTTCCGGTATACCCCCGGTAACGGTTAATGAAAACCAGATCGAGGAAGTCTTTTTGAATTTATTGAAAAATTCCGATGAAGCCATGCCGTCGGGAGGGACCATTACTGTAAGTACGGCATGCCTGGATGAAAAAAACGTGCGTATTGATCTTACCGATACCGGGACAGGTATTTTGGCGGAAAATATGGAGAATGTTTTTGACCCTTTTTTTACGACAAAAAAAGAAGGGACAGGCCTGGGCCTTTCGGTGTGTTACGGTATAATAAAACAGCATAAAGGGACTCTGAGTTTTGAGAGCGTGCCAGGTCATGGCACGACAGTTACTATGCTGCTTCCGGCTGTTAAACAATAAGCCCTGATAACATTATGGTTCACTTTTTACCATCCTTTTTTCTCAGCCCGCGGTTCTCATTTTCTGCCAGCCTGAATATTAAGATTTCTTAATTTTATCTTAATCTTGTTTTTAATATACTGATGGTAAACTATATGTTGTGTTGACGGCGTCTTCTCGCGGGGATGCGGGCAGGGGCGGACAGATCAAAAGTATGTAAGGTTTCTTCGCCGCGTGAAAAACATGGATGGATACACAATCCATGTAGGGGCACATTGCATGTGCCCTTTGACTACGAGGCGAAATCATGAAAAAAACAGGCGAACAAGAGGCGGAT
>JBDRAX010000015.1:0-27979 GCA_043823375.1 Candidatus Omnitrophota bacterium
TTTGCATATATCAACAATAAACATCGTTCTTCTCGAACATATGTTGCGTGCAGAGATAACAAAGTTGTCGGATATTATACATTAACCATTGGTTCTGTAACTCGCGAAGAAGCCACATCCCGTGTATCAAAGGGCATGGCAGTCCATCGCCCGGTACCTGTTATCATTCTTGCTCGTCTTGCAGTTAACCAAAACGAACAAGGACCAGGGATTGGAAAAGCATTACTAAAAGATGCATTAATTAAAGCTACTCAAGGCGCGGATATTATCAGCGGACGTGCTATACTTGTGCATGCAAAGAATCGTACGGCAAAAGATTTCTATCAAAAATATGGTTTTGAACCATCCCCTATCGACGAGTATCATCTATTCCTACTCCTCAAGGATATCAAGAAAACATTGAAAATTTAATCATCTTTTTGGGAAGCGCCATTCGTGTCTGATAATCATTAAAGAGGCACCCCTTCGGTGGTACATTAGATAGTAGTTATCGTATCACGGAATAAAACTATCTAACCAAAGGAGGTGCCCCATGGGTACATTGTACGGCGCGATCGATCTACATTCAACTAATTGTTATTGCGGTGTTATAGATGAGAAGGATCAGTGGGTAAGCCATAAGCGGATAAAAAATGATATCGAGAAAGTAAAAAGTTTTTTCGAACCGCATAAAGAAAATTTGGCAGGTATTGCCATTGAATCTACCTATAACGGATATTGGATTATTGATGGATTAAAAGAAAACGGATACAAAGTAAGATTAGGTAATCCGAGCCAAATGGGCAAATACCAGGATTTAAAAAATCAGGATGACGAAACCGATACACGATGGCTGGCAAAATTATTACGGCTGGACATATTACCTGAAGGATATATTTATCCAAAAGAAAAACGTCCATTGAGAGATTTATTAAGAAAGAGAATGCTATATCTAAGTGCGCGGAGCAAAGTACTCAACAGTGTGTCAAATCAATTTGAAACGTGGCTTTGTCGAAAACCTTCAAAACGCGACATGATGGAATTATCACGAGAGGAACTATACAAACTTTTTGAAGAAAAGAATCTTTGTTTCGCGGCGGTATCCGGGATTGAGATCATAAAAACAATTGATACGCAAATAGACTTAATAGAAAAAGAGATATACAAACAAGTAAAAAAAGAAGAGGAAGTCATTCGACTGCAAGAACTTCCCGGGATCGCTCACCTGCTTGGAATGACCATAATGCTGGAAGTGGGAACCATAGACAGGTTCGCCTCAGATAAAAACTATTTATCCTTTTGCCGTCTTGTGGAATCTAAACGGTCAAGCAATAATAAGAAAAAAGGGAAAGGAAATGCGAAGTGTGGTAATAAAATTTTACGATGGGCATATGCAGAAGCAGCGATTAGCGCTCTAAAGTACCCTAGGATCAAAGCTTATTATGAAAGACTTAAAAAGAAAAAACCAGCAGTAAAGGCCTTGGCAATTATTGCAAGCAAAATCGCAAGGGTATCCTACAAAATAATGAAGGATCCGAATTTTTGTTATCAAGAAGAAAAATTATTTTGTTGAGAAAATTAGGGATGGTAAGCCGGAAATAGGGACTATAGAAAAATGTGTGTCTGAATGGATGCCATCCCATCCTGTTATTTGTCATGCTTGAGCATTAAAAACTGACTGCCCGGTTCATGAGCCGAAAAAGGGCTGTCCTTCTTCAAACAAGAAGATGAGATGTCTATTCTCTGAGTGGCCATGGGTCGGAACCGATGATTTTCTGGAGAGCGAAAGCTCGGGGGAGTGTATACAAAACATCGTAGACATTTCCATAACCAGATGGGTGTCTGGTACAGTGCGGTTTTAAAACTGTAACCAAAAACAAGAAAATCAAGGGCGCATGAATAGAGAAATAATTTTTATGCTACGAGCATGGTAATGATATTGCGGACTAAAAATGTTTTAAAAAAAAACAGCGGGGAATTATTTTTCTTGACGGGGTGCCTCTTTATGGGTGTCCCTATTATCTAAGCTTCTTGTTTTGCGGCAACTTTTTATAATTTTCTTTACTAATAACTCTTTTGCCGCTTTTGCGTTCCAATTCATTTCTCGCATTACCCGCCACAGCACCACCCTCAAACGCGGCTTGTTTGTTCTCAACAAACCCTTGAGCGTTCTTATTGACGGCTATCTCTTTTGTTGATGCCTCGCCAAGCATTGAAAAGATAAGTTCTAGATCGGTCATGTGATCTCGTAAATTTTCACGCTTAAGCCCTTTATGTTTCTTGTAAGCTGCTGGGGTCATGCCGAACGTTGCTTTCGATATCTCGGCAGTTAATATTTCGTATTCTTTTTGCTCTTGAATACCTCGTTTTTGCCATTGATCGGTCAGCTCCTCACGGATAGCGATTCCTCGCATCCGTTTCTCGATCCAGTCATCGCTATACCCTTTAGCTTTATATAACGCTCTTGTCCTTTTTGTGGCAAGCTCTGGATTTTCTATTTCCTGAATTCGCTCATAACCGACCCGAGCTAACCACCTCTTAAATGGCTCGGCTTTCGGAGATGGGATAGACTGTACTATGCGAAACATTGTTTCTGTATTTGCGCAATCAGTAAGCCTTGATTTCCCATCCGGAGCTATCATTTTCAACTGTCCGATTTTTTCGGACACTTCACTATACCCTTCTTCAATAAGCTTTTTCTTAAGATCGCTCCAATATTTTCTGCCTCTATTAGTACCCGTAAGCGCTTCTACTATATCAATCACTGAAAACCACCATTCATGCTTATGAATAGTCTTGCGGATTTCGCGCTTTCTGAAAATCGCTATTTTAGTTGTGGCTATTTCTTTGTCCATTTTCCCCTTTTTTCACACTCATGGCGAACCTTATTGAATGACTCTTAGAGTTCGCCTGAGCGTCAAAAATGGCGGAGAGGGAGGGATTCGAACCCTCGGTAGGGTTTGACCCCTACGACGGTTTAGCAAACCGTTGCCTTCAGCCAGCTCAGCCACCTCTCCGCGCCTTATTGATACGCTTGTTTCGCTGCCCGGGGTTGCCGGGTTAACGCAGTAGAACTTAGAACTGAATTTTAGCATAATTTGGGGGAGATGAGAAGTATTATGTTTGATTTTTGTGGGGGAGAAGGATCAGGCTGAGAGCAGGGTTCGGGCCTGGGATCTGTAGATGTGTTTCAGGGCTTCAAGGTCTAAGGGGTCGGCCTGGGGGGTGAATATGTAGGTTCTGGGGTCTTTGTTTTTTATGCTGATCCAGGGGTGCGGGGGGATATTGTCCTGGCCGCGGCTCATTCTTATCGTTAATGACAGCATTTCCAGAAGCCTGATGTATGAGTTGTCTGTCAGGTTCCGGGGGTCGATCCCGGCGAGTAATGGCTGTTCGTTTTCCATGCCTCGCGACGCGCAGTATGAGGTGAACTGGTCTTTTATGTTCTCCAGGGATGAGGCGTTTACAAGGATCGCGGTATTCCTGATGGAGGCGCCTTCTTCTTCGGCCAGGGCGGAGATGATTTTTCCGGTTATTGTTTCGGATGTACCGAATACCACATGAAATTTACCGCCGTTCAGTTTTTCCACGCGCTGAAGGAGGCTCTTGATCAGCAGTTTCTGGGTTTCGGGGATCCAACCGGTTTCAATTCCTATTATCACGGGGGGCGTCTCGCGGGTTTCGCGCGCCAGGCCCGCGGTTTCAGCGCCCCAGAAGGGTTCCGTGAATCCGTATACCAGAGGTTTTATTTTCCGCGTGTCTTCCGGTGAGTCCGCGTTTTTCAGCGCGTCTCTCAGCCTGGTCTCGATAGCTGACGCGAAGCGTCTTATTTTCAGGACTCTGCTGTCGTTCGCGGGGGTGAAAATCAGGCCGCTTTCTTTGAGTGCGTGGAAAGCATGCCGGCTGAGCCGCGCTCCGGGTGAGGCCCCCGAAGTCAGGACGCGCGCCGCTTCTTCGGTTATTCCGCCCGCGGAGTTTAAAAATATGTCGTACCACAGGTCAAGATAAAAACCCGGACGGAGCGTGCCGCAGGAGGCCGCGTCACCGCGCTCCGCGCTCAGGACATCTTCCAGTGGGACGGGTATACCATTGCCCGGCTTCAGGACGCGGTCGATAACACGTTTCTTTATTTTCAGGGCTTTGAAATCATCGTCCTCCCCGGATATCGATTCCGCCCTGACAAAATTTATTACGGCCGGGAGCACATGCGTATCTTCTTTTATTTTCGCGGAGCATAAGAGTTTAAAATGCGCCGGAAGGATATCTTTTTCTTTCTTGCTCAGTTTCGTGAAAAATTCAGGATACATGCGCATGAAATTTTTCGCGCGCGCCTCCGGGAAGCTGGTCTTTTCAACTACTGCCAGCCAGTAGTACATGATAGCGAGGGTGTTGAGGTAAAGGTAGCGCCTCCCTCTTTCTCCTGAAGCGGAATATTCCGAGGGCTCGAATATGACTGAGCCGTGCCTGTACGACGGGGATATGCCGCTCAGGACGGATATCGCCACGGCATGAATAATCGAAGTGTATAAATCCGTACCTTCGTAATAACCGCCGTCCATTTTATTTATCGGGCCGAGTTTCCCTTCTTTCCTGAGTTTATACATCAGTTTCACGAATTTTTCGTTAATTATGATTTCACCGTCAGGCATTACCCTTGCCGCGGGTGTTATTGTATCCGAGAGGCGCTCTGTTTTTATCCCTCCGCCCGCTATATGGGAGAACAGTTCAAGCTCCTCTTCGGTAAATTCCTGTTTTCTCCCGGAGGCGAGGCGGTTTATGAATATGCCCGCTGTTTTTCTAAAGATGTTCCTGATGTCTTCCAGTGTGGCGGAACATTCTTCGTTTTTCACATCGTCACAGGCTATCTCCGTTGCCACGGCTAATCTGTTGAACCTTATCGCGTCCTCGCCCGTGATAACGCTGTCCGCCGACTTCAGCGAATATTTCATCAGGCGCTCTTCAAAAGTGCCAGGATCACGCGCGTATTCGTCCGTCTTGCCGGACTCGTATTTTTCCCAGAACTTATCGAACATCCCGTCTATCAATCCGGGCATGAAACCTTTGTCGGACAGAAACGCGTTCAGGATGACCGCGGCCCGCGCGCGGCTGTCGCCGGTATATTTAACGGTCATGCACTCCTCGCGGAAAAACGGGGAGACAGAGAGTAAAATGCCTCCTGAACTCAGCATGGCGCTGAGCCTCGCGCGCATATCGTTAAGGCCGAGAATTTCAAAGAAATCAAGTACACCTTTAACTCCTCTGTCTGTACTGTCGAGAGAAAACACACGGTGTTTTTCGTCATACGCGCCCGCCCCCAGAAGGGGAAGATTTCTTTCGATCCCTCCGCACTTCCGGCTGAAATGGGAATATTCCGGCATTGTAAATATTTCCGTCACAGGGATATTATGTTTTTCATACTGCACCCAGTAGTAAGTTTTGCCGTCAACAAGGGTTGTAATAACGGTTCCGTTCAATCCGTTATCTTCATTTTTGATGGTTACGGGATGTCCCAGGAAAACAGCTATTTTGGTTTTCCCAAAATCAGTAAATATGTCATCTATAGTGTATACCCCGTCTTTTATAAAACCGGGGTTCTCAGTGAGTTTATAAGCGATATAGCTTTTTAATATCTGTTTGTCTTTAATATCCGGGTCTATTATCGGTTTTGAGCAGATCTGTGGAGCAAGGGCGCAACAATCCCCTGACCCGCTATTCGGGATGTAACCGGTTATTAATATTGTGTTTAGTAGTATTATTTTAATAAGTCTCATAAACTGGAACATAATCTATATTAACTTTATTTAAAACTAAAGCATTGTGGTATATTATCAGATAATTATTGTTTTGTCCAGCGATAATCAGAGTTTGGGAATCAGCAGGTACTATAGTCTGCCGGGATTGATGTGTTTTTGTGAAAACGGCCGGTGATGTGAGCGGCGTTTTTTATAATGATCTCAAGATCGCGTCCTGCGAGTCTTTATATTCGCGGATTTCCGTAAAATCTATGGGCATTACGCGCAAAGATATAATACCGTTCAGGATTTTGTCGAGGATATCACGGGGAGACTCCGCGAAATCTATACTGCCGGGCTGAACGAGTGTTTTCAGTAAATCCACGAGGTTCGTTCCCGCGGCGCTGTCGAAATCTTTATCTTTGAATCTCTGGTAATTTAAAAAAGCCTTGGCCAGTACTATATGCATCACGTTATCTATGATACCGTTATCGGGTATGTCCTGCTCATTGATAATTGTCACATACGGCTTATACTCGCTGAATCCGGACAACAGGCCTTCCGCTGAGAAAATTTCATCCATTTCCCGTTTTTCCAGAGGAGCGTATATAAGGACACGGGGGAATGTCCCTTTCTGTTTTTCGGATTCCATCAATGGGACGACTTTGTCCTGAAACATGGCCTTAATGTTTTCCCGCCATGAAGAATCGTATTTGTAACTGTAGGGATAGGTAAACTGGCCGTAAGACTTGTGGAATTTGCGTGATGTGTCTCTGTTTACGGATTCCTGATAAGCCAGAAAAGTATCGGAACCGGGCATGAGTATGATATCGCTCCTCGCGGATTTTATATCGGCTATAACTTTTTTCGCGGCTTCTACCTGAACGTCCACGTTTTTTTCGGTAGCCGGGATCCTGGTAACCGCGGGAGCCGCGGGTCGTACCGCGGGTTTTTTCTCTTTTTCGGGAGGCTTTTGAACGAAAACGGGCGTACCCGCCGCTTTTTCATCCGCGGGCAAGATATCGTCCCGAAAAGCTTCTTCTTCCCACAGAGAAGACGACAGACGGACTTTTTCCTGCCACAGTCTGAGATTTTCCCCGAATGCGCCGGAGGTTTCCGCGAGAGCCGCCAGCGTGTCTTTCACGGAGAAATCTTTTTTGCCTGAAATAAGCCAGTCTTCCCTGCCGTAAAAATCTGTAACTTCTTTGCCGAACTCGCGGTTAAGGAATGATCCCAGGGAACCGGTAAAAAAACGCATATTTTCATGGCTCGCGCTGACCCAGGACGGCTGTTTATCCATACCCAGCGGTTCAGGGGCGACCCATCCGGATTTATCTATCGCGGCAGTTTTGTCCTGGTAATACAGATACGCGCTCATAAGCACGCTCAGGGCGAAATGTTCGCCATATTTTTCCCGAAGCACATCATAGATTTTCCGGAACACAAAGTCATTGGTGTCAGTGCGCTCCGAAAAAGACGGCGGATATCCGTAAAAACCGGTAAGGAGAGACACGAAGTTCCCGGTATCGGAAAGGTTTATGCTGTTCTTTTTCACGGGGAGAATGTTGTAAAATCTGAACTTCCCGAGGTCAACGAGTGTGATCCTTTTTCCCGAGGACGGGGATTTTTCTATCATGAAGTTATACCCGTGGAAATCCCGCATAAAACCGCCTATCTCGATACCTGTTCGCAATATTATTTCTATTATTTCCTCCCTGTCTCCTTTCTCGAGTTTTTCGATAGAAGTTCCTTTACCCATAATGTGCCAGGCGGTACGGCCGGGGACGAATTCTTCGAGGTAGCCGTCTATATCCCGGCCCGTCCCCTTTTTTATCACACCGCCGTAAATGACGGAACCGAGAAGCGGTACTATTCTCCGCGGCTTTCCGTCTACCATTATCCGCATGGCTTCCAGTTTTTTCAGATCCTGGACTTCCCTGTATGAAATGTTAGCCTCTTCCCCCGAGTCTCCTTTTTTCGCGACCTTATTGGCCAGGATCATTTCCAGTTTTTCGACACGGGCGTCATCCGTCATGAATATGACAGATAGTTTGAACACTACTTTGTGTGACCCCATGTCGAGATAGGAAAGCCGGAGAACCAGGTTGTGTCCGGCAAAAAGTTCATCCACGGTCATATTAACGCCGTATACTTCTCTCAAAAGTTTCGTTATTCCGATAATGTATTCGCTCCTCGCGGATTTAAGGTTCTCGATCATTCTTTTTTCTTCCCGAATGACAAGTTCTCTGTCTTCTTCATGAAGGCCGGCTGTATCCGCTTTCTCGGATATGACATTCAGCTGGGGGATAAATTCCCCGGTCATCTGCAGTATTTTCATCATTTTGACCGCTACGTCCCCCGCGTCATCGGTCACCACGATAATATTGTCGTTCAAAACACTGTCATCGGAAAACGCGCCCGGGGCAGGCGGGCCTCTTACGAATTTAACGTTTTTCTCCTTAAGGATACATATAATATCCATGGCGGAACTTATATAACCGGCCGCTTCCATCACAACAGGCATATTCTCCGGGGCGGGTATAGCTGTCCGTCCGTAGATATACGATTGAATGGATCTTTCAAGAGCCGGTGGGCTTTCGCCGTATCGGGCCTGAAGATATTTTGATATTTCGTCCAGTTTTTCCATATCTCTTTTTTCCCACGGAAACGCCAGTTTACCTCCCTTTGTGCCTTTGGCTATGGTAGTAACATCCTCTTTTTCAAATTTCGCGTTACCGAGGCACGCCATAGCCTCAAAAAGCAGAAAGCTTTTCAGGAGTCCGCTCTTTATCCCTTTTCCGGCGTTTTCACGGTCTTCACGCGCGAGAGAAATGACAAGGTCGCAAGGCAGTTCTCCCATTGTTCCCATTTTGTAGTTTTCCGCGTCCCTGATTACAGGCCTGACCCACTTTACCCCGAGGTCAGAGGAAGCGAGCCGCGCGGAGAGAAGCTGTTTAAGCATAATGCCCGTGTACAAGACATAATACCTGCCGGATTCGGATGTATTCTGCACCCATTGTTCAATGGAAGAGCCTTCACCCGCCAGTTCTTCATAGGTTTCCCGGACAGCGGCCAATGCTTCCTGTTTAACCGCGTCCGTATCTTCGGCTGTGAAAGGCTCGCTGAGTAAGGCTTCTTCCACATCCTCGTTTTTAAAAAGAGGTCTACTTTTACCCATGCCTGTGTTCTTTTTCGCCTCTATAACCCATATGAACGGAGTGCGTGCCATATTAACCCATTTCAGGAAATCGTCAAGAGAGACCAGAGGGACGCTCAGGAATTTACCGTCTTCGAAGTCTATCCTTATAACCCTGCCCTCCGGACGGTTTTCTCCTGTTATATCTTTAATCTCTTTTTTGTCTCGTACCACGAACCTCTCGACGATCCTGACCGCCATATCAAATATATCGCGGCCGTCCTTTCCGTATACATCGTCAGCTATGGCCGCGGATAACCTGCTCGCCACCTGGATAAGGTCGGCAGAGAAAACCGCGCGCGAAATCATGCGTTCCAGGTCCGGCTCCTCGCCTGAAAGCAACCGGAAATACGGACTGACATACCCGCTATCCATGGTAAATTCCGGAATTACGGAAATAAAAGAAATCCCGTTTTCCAGAAACAGCTCCTTCAGGGAATCCGCGTGAAACCCGCCCGTTACAAGTATCGCGGCTTCAAGCCCGCCTTTAACGCGTGAAAATCTGATGTTCCCGAGAAACGCTTTATCTCTCAGGAAAGAAAGCCCGTAAAAATCAAGGACCTTCCCCCTGTACTCTTCTACTTCCGCATCCGCTATTCTGCCGGCCCGCGGGACAATACCGCACTCCGGGCCGTACCTGCGGATAAATTCCTGAAATACGGTTACGCTGAAGTCATCCGAATCTGCCATATAATCGAGGTACTCTTCTTTTGTGAGCGAAAAATCAAAGAAGTTGATCAGGATACCTGTGTTTCCGTAAAGAAGATCGAGCTCACGTTCACGGTTTTCACGGAATAATCTATTCTTAAGAATAGCGGCAAGATCCCGCATCTCGTCCATAACTTCATGTTTATCTATGGCCGAGTACGAAGAAAGATACCCTGTATATTTAAGGAATTCGGGGTATTTATCCGTGTCTATTCCCAGTATTTCCGCTTTATCTTTTAAATAGCCGTTAATCGCGCGCGCCGTAAGTTTTTTTCTTTTCTCATCCGCGAAAAGTCCCGCTATTTTTTTCAGATCATTTCCGGACATATTTTTTTTCAGTTCGCTTATAAGGCGGTTCCTCTGGGAATCCGCTTTTTTAAAATCCACGGACTCCTCTTCTTTTAAAGTGTTCGAAAAAGCGATGATATTCGGAAAACCGTCAAGCGGCAAACCTTCTTTCCCGGCCAGTGAGATCAGATATTTTATAAACTCTTTAAGCGTTACTGTTCTTTCCTGATACCCCGTATATTTACTGTCCAGCTCAAACAGTTCCCTGTTAAAAACATGTTCCTTCATTTTACCGAGGATGTTTTTAATATCCGCGAGGTAAACGAGCACGCTGTCTTTAACGTTAAGAAAAGTCCTGTAAACGCCGAGATCAGCCAGATACAGGTCTTTGTCTTCGACTCCCCACAGTTCCGCGTTCTTACCCGGATGAGCGGCCGCGAAAAACTCCGCGCCGCTTATACTGCCCTCTTTGACAAAATATTCCGCGGTACGGCGCCTTATTTCATCATCCCGGATAGAAAGGAAAATACCGAGGTCAAAAGGCCCGCTCGCGCCTTCAAGATTTATTTTGTTTATTCCGTATTCATCGACAAAATACTGTATGAGGGAAAAAATTTTTTCCTGGCACGGGAGGTTACAATGCGCGTCCTGGATATGGATGACTATTTTATTCCCGGAAGCTTCAATTCTTTCTTTTACCTTTCCGAGATCCTCCGGAACACTAAAAGAATCCACATTGATCTTTCTGTAGTTATCCCCGGCTATACCTGGTGAAACATCTGAGGATCGAGGAGCATCTGCCCGGGAGGTTATATCCCCGATACCCATCGTTAGCAGGAAGGTAAAACAGATCACACATGACAATATTTTTGATCTTGCGTGAATCATAATATGTTCCCTTTTTCTAACTTTTTCAGCAATAACAAAAACACTATAACGCTATCGCCTTGCGTAAACCTAATTTAAGTCTGCCTCAATACACAATATTATGCAACTTTTTTATATATAAACAGAAATGCGGGTTAACCGTACCAGCTTCAGTAAAAATGCCTGTCTCTTTAATATAATTTCCGCTCATAACGCCAATATTTAACAGGCAATCCGGTTGGGAGAGAATGTTCTGCATCCGCGGCATGGTTATGATAAAGCAATTCCAGGCGATGTTGTGTGTACGACGGCTCCCACATTGATTTCCCGGGGGACGGGTTTACGCTCATTTCCGGAACCGTCCCGGGGGGGGAAGGAGTTTGCGGAGGACGTGTTCGGCGTGGAGGGTTTTGAGGGCGCGGATTATGAGGGGGCGGTTTTCGCTTTTCCAGTACTGGAGAAGCGCTCTTTGCAGTCTGCGTTCTTCGGGGTCAGAGGGTATGTAGACTTTTTTGCCGGTAAAGGGGTCTTTGCCGGTGTGGTACATGCATGTTGAAAGTGTCATGGGTGAGGGGAGAAAATCCTGTATCTGCTGGGGGCGGACTTTTCTTTTGGCGAGGTAAAGCGCGAGTTTCAGGGCTTCTTCCATGCCTGATCCGGGGTGGGCGGATATGAAGTAATTTACAATGTAATTTTTCCGGCCGGAGGCGCGGTTTTTTTCCTGGAAAATTTTAACGAAATTTTCGTATACGTCGAATGAGGGTTTATTCATGAGTTTTAAAACGTTGTTAGAGCAGTGTTCGGGCGCGACTTTTATGAGGCCGCTTATGTGATGGGCGCATATTTCGTCAAGGTAGCGCGAGGCGTATTCACCCGTGAGCATGTCGTGCCTGAAACCGCTTCCTATAAATACGTGTTTTACGCCGGGGATATTTCTCAGTTTCCGCAGAAGTTCCACGGCTTTTCCGTATCCGGGTTTAAGGCTCGGGCATTTTTCGGGGATAAGGCATTTTTTGTTCCGGCACGCGCCTTTTTTCTCCCACGCGGAGCACCAGGCGGCGTACTGGTTGGCCGTGGGGCCGCCTATATCGGTTATGGTGCCTTTAAAGTCGGGCCGCTCGGCCATAAGACGGGCTTCCCTTTCTATGGAGAGCGCGCTCCTTGATGTGACTACGCGGCCCTGATGAAAATAGAGCGAGCAGAAGGAACACTCTCCGAAGCATCCGCGGTGGGCGGTAATGGAAAACCTGACTGTCTCGAAACCTTTCACTCCGCCCGACGCGTCATAGGACGGGTGCCATGTGTTGGCGTACGGGAGTTCGTATACCGCGTCCAGTTCCAGGGCCGTCATCGGTTCGGCCGGGGGGTATTGCGCTACAACCCTTCCGTCATGAGGCTGGACAATGATTTTTCCCTTAAAGGGGTCCGCGTTTTCGTATGTTTTACGAAAGGCTTCGGCGAATTTGTCTTTATCTCGCGCGGTATCGCTGAATGACGGGATGAGGACGAAATCGTTCAACCCGTCCGTATCTCCGCGTACAATGACAGTACCTTTTATTCCGTCCAGAGAAGCGCCCTGTTTTTTTTCGAGCCTCACGGCTATTTCAAGGGCCTGTTTTTCGCCCATGCCGTAAACGAGTATGTCGGCGCGGGAATCAAGGAGTATGGACCTCCTCACTTTGTTATCCCAGTAATCGTAGTGGCTAAGCCTTCTCAGGCTCGCTTCCATACCGCCAAGTACTATCGGGACATCTTTGAAAGCTTCTCTCACCCTGTTGGCGTAGACTATGACGGCTCTATCGGGGCGGCCGCCGGACAGGCCGCCGGGAGCGGACTCGTCGTCAGACCTTGTTTTTTTGTTGGCGGTATAGTTGGCTATCATGGAATCGAGGTTGCCTGAGGTTATTCCGAAGAAAAGGCGCGGTTTGCCGAGTTTCATGAAATCCGCGGGAGTTTTCCAGTCAGGCCGGGCTATAATGCCCACTCGGTAGCCTTTGCTTTCCAGAAAGCGGCCGATAACGGCGGCGCCGTAGGAATGGTGGTCGACATAAGCGTCTCCTGTTATGAGGATGATATCAAGCGCGTGCCATCCCCGCCTTTCCATATCGGTCCGGCATACGGGAAGAAAATTCTCTTTTGTGTCCAGGTTCTTTTTGTGTGTCATAAGTTTATTCCGCGCTTGTCCGTTCGCTGAAAACTGAGTTTATATTTTAAAGCCTATGGCGCGGTTAAACAAGCTTTGTTTGAAAAATAGCGGGATCCATACAGGTTTCACGTCATGAAAGCGGCATGGCGGGAAGCTATACAGTTCCCCGCCATGCCGGCGCGGTGTTTTTATCCAGCCGGGGTATTACAGCGCTCTCAGGACTTCGGCTTCCTGTTTAAAACGTTCTTTTATCTCGTCGAAATCCAGAGGTTTTACTTCCGGCAGAGAGAGGAAATACGCGAACTTTATGAATTTTTCCGGGTCTTTACTCGCCTCGTCCCACAAGGCGCGGAAGATCTCGTCCACTTTAGCCGTATTATTCGTGAAAAGCCCTATAGCGCGCGCCCTTGATTCTACGGCGTCTCTGTACACGGGGCTGTCTTTTGACGTTTTGCCGTCACGCATTTTTTCCGTGACATACCCGAGGTTAAGGCCTGTAATGGAAAGCATTGTTCCGGCGCCGTATCTCACGGGAAAAACAACGGAGCCCTTTTTGTCCTCTATTATGGTAAGCATCGTGTTCCTTTCAAGATACTGCCGGAAATCGAGGGGACGGGCTGTTTCACCGGGATTTTCTTCCATAAAGTCACGCGCGGAAGTCTTCATATCCTCGAGTATCGCTTCCAGGTGGAATTTAATATCATCTTCGCCGCGGAATGAACCTTTTTCCGCTTCTTCTATCATGGACTGGATCTTTTCGAGAACGGAAGAGGCTATGGAAAAATCTATACGCGTGCGCGCTATGCCGCCCATCGGCACATTGGAGCTTAAAAGCGCCACAGCCGCTGACGCGCCCATGGCGTGGTAAAGAGTAATGTCCCCGAGTTTTCCGGATGTGATAAAACTCTTGCCTGCCGCTTCTATTTTACTCAGAGGAGAATCGAATGAGATCTTTTCCATGGGGTTACCGTTTTCATCGGTAGGCACGCCCCCTATTATGATGCCGTAACCTTCCGGCATTTTACGGTTAACGGCGCGGGCTATGAGTTTACCGTCTTTTTCAAGATCTTTCAGAAAATAATCTTTATTTTCCGCGGTGTCACCCGTAAAAGGCGAGGCTTCGCCGCGTACAAGGGGCGCGTACCCCGCGGGGTATTCGATCCGCGCGGGAGAAAGCGCTCCGGTATCCGGCGTATTATTTACGTCTTCTTCCGGTTCCCGCGCCATTAAGACGTCCTGTTTCGCTTGCGATAAAAGAGGTTCACCCGGTTTTTCCGGGTATATACCGTCCGAAGCCGCTTTTTTTATAAGTTCCGCGCAGAGATCCATGAGGCGCGCCATATTTGACGTAGAACGGATAAAACGTTTTATGTCTTTACCTCCATTTATTATCTCAAGGACGCCTTTTATGTTGGCGGGGTCGGTTATGATCTCGCGTATCCTTGAATCTACGCGTATTATGTCCCCGTTCACGGATTTACGTGACGTAAGCATGGACGAAATAACGGAAAAAGCGGCGTTAAGCAGTTTTTCCGATAATGCCGCCATGATGTCACCGCGCTTTTCATCCGAAGGGCCACTTGTATATGTCCGAATTTCAGCCCGGAGCGCGATATCTTCCATGTACGAGTTAATAGCCCCGCGGCTCTCAGTCTTGTCAAGGCCCAGACCGGGAAGGAGCACGGACGGACTGATCGGGCGCTCAAGCAGCATGTTCACATAGAGCGCTATGGAACCTGTGATCGTATTTATGTGACCTCTGACTTTTTTACGGGCGCGCTCGTCAAGTACATCAAGAGATCTCATTTTATCCGAAAGTTCCCGTATGTGATCCGCGGCTTCAAGCATACGTATATTGTCCACTCCGAAAACAGGCGGCACACCGTCCGGTTCCTCGGCCATAAGCACGTCAAGACCGTTTTTACCCATAGACAGGCCTAAACGGGAAAATAACAGTTTTGTAAAATCAGACGGGACAGCGTCGGCTATTTCCTGCTCGTAAGTAAAATTCCCGGCTTTTTTCAAAAAGCCCATTCCGTCAAAGATGTATTTTCCCACAAGAAGCCGGAACTTTTTCCGCAAAGCCCCGGGCATAGCGCCGGAATTTTCAAGTAAAGGCCCGCAGGCTTCAAGTATAAGGCGTTTCTTTACTCCAGGATCGGTAGTCATGTTTATTTCTTTTATAGCTCTTTTTATTTTATCTGAAACCGTGTTGTTGTAATAAAGCGTGTAATTCTGAAGGACAGCGATAACCCTCGCGGCAGGAGGGATGTATTCCTCGGGGTCATATATACCGTCTATTTTTTCAAAAAAATGCCCCGCGGGAAGCGTCTCGAAACCTTCCTCTTCCGCTGTCTTTATAAAAGACGGGCTTTTTATGTCGGCTTTAACGCTGTTCAGGGTCTTAATCCCTGCCGCGGCCTTTTCCAGATCCTCCCATGCTTTTTTTTGAAGAAGAGTATATTCGACAAAAAGCTCCCAGAAAGGCCTGCCTGTTTTTCCCCACAGCTCGCGGCACAGCGCTCCGTAATCCGGGTTATCAGGGCCGAATGCCTTCTGTATATTATCAACCATGGATTCTATGGCGGCGTCATTTTCCATAAGCTTGTCCGCTCCTTCTCCTTTAGGGAACTGCACGATAATGACACCGTTCCTTAAAAGTATGCCCGACTCTTTCGCCAGATCTATAACGCTTTTTCCCGTCCTGCCGATATTTTCCTCAACGCGCCTTACATCCGTATCAAGGCCTTTATCGCGCGTGTACTTTATGATCTCTTCCTTATACCGCAGGAATTCTTTTATGTTTTTTCTCAGGCCTTCCATTGTTTCAGCGCTTACGCGGACAGCTCCCCAGAAATCTTCTTTATCAGGTTTAGCTTTTCTCTCTTCTCTTGTCTGGCGCCTTATGGCCATAGTTGTCTTAACCGCCCGGCGTTTTATATCCTCCGGGATAAGCGTGCCGATCTTCGCGGTAATTATCCCGGCTATCATCTGGGCGCCTGTCTTTGTGAGGCACTCTTCGACTCCTCCGGATGACACGTTGTACCTCGCGGCCCAGTTCCCGTTAAACAGGAATTTATCCGCTCCGAGGTTTGTCTGCGTGCCGCCGACTGAAAGAAGTTCTCCCGCATAACCGATAAGTTTATCCATACCCGGGAAATCATTCGTGTTTATAACGCGGCACTGGTTCGCGGCCCATCCCATTATTTCTCCGAGAGCTTCCTGAGCGCGCTGAGCCACGCGTTCATCTTTCAGAACATCAGTCGGGAAGCGCGTCACACTCAGCGTATACTGCATCATAATATGTATGAGATAAGCGCCGGCGTCCCTGAAAAATTTAACGCGCGGGCCGCTATTATCCGGAGACGCCTTTATTTTCAGGGCCATGTTTTGGAGCGCTTTGATCTCACCGGCCATATCCTGCTTTTCTTCATCGTCGGTTATCCCTATACTTTTCATGAAACTTTCCGCGTCAGCGTTCATATTGCCGGTAACGAGCCCCATGCCTGTCTTTAATATGCCGAGAAAAACTGAATTATCCCCTGATAAATCCTTCCTGGCGATATCCTCAAGAGCCGTGGAAATAATGAATAACGCCCTTGCCGTGTTCTCTCTGAGGGCTTCTTCGTTTTCCCCGGGTTCAAACGCCAGATTATGATCGACACGGCCGTTTTCGGCTGGGACGAATTCAATGCCGCCGAGTCTGCCTATGGCCAGGTGCGCGCCTGCGGCGCGGGCGTATATGCCTTGCCTTTGGGAAAGGCTTATGCCCGGAGCCATGTTTTCACAGACAAGATGACACGCGCGCAGAAAGTCACACACATTATTTTCCTCTTCAAATTCAAGAAACTCCTCAAGATGATTCGGCGAAGCGATATAAGCCTCGGGAAGCCCGGTAATATATGACCATGACAGCGCGCGCAAAGTGTAACGTGATACAAGCGGCAGGCTTCCTGACCGGGATACAAGAAGAGATAAAGCTTCGTATATCTCATTTTTCCGCCTGACAGGGGCCTGTATATTCAGGAGACCATCAAGCCGCGCGGATATGAGCTTAGCCGTATTATTATCGTAAGAATCCGCGTATCTTTTAAGTAACTCTATTATGTCTTTTTCAGACGCGATACCGCTATCTCCGGAAATGCCGCGCGCGGCGTATAACGCGCGCAGGAAATGCTCCGCCGGAAAGGCGTTTATTGTTTCTATCTCCTTCAGTTTCAGCGTTTCCTTCCGCGAATTAAGCGCGGCCGCGGTTTCAACAGCCTTCTTCCAGTAATCCCCGCCTGTTTTCTCCCACAATAGCGAGCATATGTTTTTATAGGGGCTTTCCGCTGATGTAAACATGCGGATAACACTTTCAAGCACGTTCCGTGTCTCTTCAGGAGAAGAAGCTCCGCGCGTGTCTATCGTAATATACCCCTTGGAGGAAAACTTTATTTTGTATTCCGCCAGCATCTTTTCCGGGACATCTTCGCGAAGCGCGGCGAAAAGATTCGCGGCGTCTTCACGGATAAATCCGTAATGGGCCGACAGTTCCGCGCTGAGGATTATATATTCCGTCATTATATCTCTTGTCTTCCTGTCCGCGTGAAAACCGCGGCCCCATAAACGTTCCCCGGAAAGAAGCGCTTCCTCTCTGCGGTGGTACTTACTGTGGTCAAACCCAAGACGGGGCCCCCGCGCCTGTTTTTTAAGCGTTTTCCCCGAAACAACCGTATCAAGATTTGTCAGAAGCCGTGTTATAACTTCCGGCGCGGGATCATTCATATTTTCCCTGTTTTCCGCGTCGCTCAAACCGGCCAGAGCGCCGAGTTCGTGGACAAGGCCGCGGGCAAGCCCGGTAAAATCCATGTCACGCGCGTTCCCGTACAATGAAAGGTGTATCCTTTTTTTCGTGAAAGAACGGTGGTAATATTTTCTCCACATCCCGGTTTTACCGGGGCCTGTCATTATCCAGACCGTGTCCGCGGCGTTATCGCGGGATAAGATCTCCCGCATTAACTCCACAGCATCCGGGCTAAGGCCCGTTTCCACGAGCGCCAGTTTAAGGCGCTCCCATATCTCGTCATTGCCCTTTATTAAAACCGCGAGGTCGTGAGCCTCGATATCTTTATACGCGGGGTCATGCGCCATGGCGATAAGCGTGTCTCCCGGTTCATGGCCGCGCGGTGAAAGTTTGTCGCCTTCAAGGTATTCCCCGGGAAGAAGGACCTGAATGGCTTTACTGAGCTCTATCGCGCCTTTCTCTCTGAGCGCCCGGGTATCATCACGCGGGTCATATTTCTTTTCATACCGCATCCTTACCGCGTATACAACCTCTCCGTCAATTTCCCCTATCTTGTCCGCGTAAACAGGTTCGCGCCTGACAAAGCCCACTATGTCTTTATCCGTCATATCCTGTTTAGCTTCCGTCCACCACAATCTATCCGCGGCAAGGCCGAGTACCCTTTCCTGCCCGAGCGCGAGCGTCGTGTATCCGTGCGGCATTAAAAGTGTTACCTGGCCGTCGCGCAAAAGCCGGGCCGATATATCCACGGCTATATCGAATATCCGCCTCTCCGGGACTCCCATTTCGGAAAGCATACTGTGTACCGCGATGTTAGAAAGCGCGGCCTCCACTGTTTTTTCCATGGCGCTCGCCGCGCCTCCGAGAAGTTCGAAATAGTGGTTTTCCGCGGGATGCGCGTCCATGCCGGGCATTATGCCGATATAACCGTACCCTTTTTTCTCAAAGATATTTTTCAGATTCGCCGTGTGAAAACCGCCCGTCACAAGTACCGCGGTTTTCGACGACGCTGTTTTAAGTTTATTTTCAATATTCGAGATAAAGGCGGTATCGCGTTCAAAGGAGTATGAATAAAAATCTTCCATGCGCGAGCGCGCCGCGTCAAGTATATCCAGGCTCCCTTCAGGAGCGTATTCAACGCCGTATTTAGCGCTCTTCGATATCATGAACTCTGTAAACTTACGGGCCGTGAAGTTTTCCCTGTTTTTCATGTAATAATCGAAATCGGTTTTAAGGAGAGAGACATTCAGCATTTTTTCAAGGATCAGGAAATTTTTATCGAGCTCGTGGAGGCGCGCCTCATCTTCCGTTTTTAAAGATCCCGAGATAAGCTTTTCCCGCGCCTCATCTATTTCGCGGAAAAGCGCCGCCTTATCGAGCGCTTCATACTTCCTGATATATTCTGAATATGACACAAGGCTCGGCATTGATCCCATATCCACATCCGTAAAAGCCGCCTTTTCAAAAAGGTACGCGTAGAAATCCTCGTTCGCTATGTCCCCTTTTTTCAGGTCCAGCATTTTCCGCGCCAGTCTTTCCAGTTCGGCCGGAGAGAGTTTTTCCTGAAGCCTCTCTATCAATTGAGCGCGCTCCTTGCCCGCGCGCTTAAAATCTATTTCAGTTTCATTTTTCAGCACACTCTCGATCTCACTGACGCAGGGATAATCTTTTATATCTATACCGCGCTCGTTCATTCTCCCGAGCAGAAAACTGATATGATCCTTTAATTCCACAGTTTTATCCCTGTACGCTGTTACTGCCCGGTCCAGTTCTTTAACCTCTTCCGAATATATTTTTTCCTTAAAACCCGCTATAAGAGAGGAAAGCCTCCCGAGGCATTTATCCTTTTCCTTTTCCATGGACAGAAAAAGCCTGTAAGCTGTAAGGTTTTTGTTGTAAAGGCCTTCTTCCTCTATGCCGAAGAGCTCCATTCTGCCGGGCTCATTGACAGCGAAAAATTCCGCGCCGCTCACCCTGCCCTGTTTGAGAAAATAATCACTGACCTTAAGCCGTATATCCTTATCCTCGATACCGGTAAACACCGACAGATCATAGTTTCCAGCGCCGCCTTCGAGAAAAGCGAGGTTAACACCATAAGTGGATGAAAGGTGATCCATAACTCCGGCGATCGATCTCTGCGCGGAATAATTACCGTGAGCGTCCTGAATGTGGATAATAGTGATACCGTTATTACTTTCCCGGAAGTCCTTTATTTCACCGAGGCTGAGAGGAAGAACAATTTTACCGGGGGTTAAATCCATAGGCCCCGCGCCGGAAGGACTACCGGGAAAAGCTCCGGATAGCGCGGCATAAACATTATCAGCACCGGCCTGGCTCTCCGCCCCGGGGATATAAAATGTTGAAAGTATAAAACTGAAAATTGTAAGTATGGATATTATCCGGCCAAAAAAACTTTTTCTACCATTTTTCATAGTTTTGTTCTCCTAATTTGTAAAAGACAATCTATACATAACTTAAATTTTTATAATATTATATCAACCATTTACATCTCTATCAACTACCAAAAACAGGCTTTTTCGAGGTTAACATAAGGGCGCTTGTAATTTGCCTCAGTATGGGGCACATGCAATGTGCCCCTACGGGCAAGTGACAAAGATGAAAGATAAGCGGTGTTTTGCATGAATCGGTTCGTGTCATATGTTGCGCGCAAGTGCGGCATTGATATTTTCTGTCGGACATTGTGGCCGGGGCACATTGCATGTGCCCTCTGGCCACGAGGCGAAACCATAAAAAAACAGGCAAACAAAAAACGCATGACACGTTCCATTGTGCCGCGAAATATAAATGCGGGTAACGCTCAAGGCTCTTTCCAAGCAGGAATAATTGTATCTTATTTTATGAGGCTTTCGAAATTGCGGCAGAAATTTTGGCCGTTAAGAATAAACTTGTTTTTTATATCCCGGTATTCACTTAAAATGTCTCGGCTTCTTATCTTCATTACAGGATCCGCGCGGTCCCAGTATTCAGCGAGCCACTCTTCTATCACAGGCTTATCCACTTCGAGATGAAACTGGAAACCGTACGCGTTATGTCCTATTTTAAAGGCCTGGTTAGCGCAAAGTTCTGAACCGGCGAGCAAAATACCCCGGTCCGGTATATCGAAAGTGTCACCGTGCCACTGGAAAACGCTGACGGGGCTTTCCATACCGCTGAACATGATGTCTTCTTCACCTTCGGGGCTGAGAGTGATCTCATAAAAACCGATCTCTTCGTTATCGGCTTTTCTTACGCGCGCTCCGCAAGATTTAGCGAGAAGCTGGGCGCCGAGGCATATCCCCATGAACGGGATACGGTTTTCGACGATACTTCTGATAAACGCGGCCTCATCTTTCAAATACGTATACTTTTCTTCTTCGTAAACATTCATCGGCCCGCCGAGACAGGCCACGGCCTGTATCCCTGATAAATCACGGGGAAGGCCGTCGCCTTTTTCAAGGTCCAGGATATTTGTACGGTATCCGCGGCCTCTGAAATACGGTTCGAGTATGCCGGGCCCTTCGACTGATATATTTTTAATAAAAAGAACCACTTTGCCCCCTGAAAAATCAGATATGGAGGCCGCGCCGCAGGCGGTAAAAGCGCCGGGGATACAGCCTCCATGTTTTTTTGTTATCCTATAGCTTCGTTTCCTTCTTCTCCGGTCCGTATACGGATACACCTCGCTAAGTCCATTACGAAGATCTTTCCGTCACCTATCCTGCCGGACCTGGCGCCCTTTATTATGGCGTCGATCGTGGGTTTGACGAAATCCTCGTTAACGGCTATCTCAAGGCGCACTTTTTTGAGAAGGTTCACTTCATGGATAACGCCGCGGTAAGTCTCGGTAAAACCTTTCTGCTGTCCGCAGCCCAGGGCGTTAGTCACAGTCATTTTATGTATTTCCGCGTCAAACAGCGCTTTTTTTACGTCAGGCAGTTTGTGCGGCTGTATCAGAGCGATTATCAGTTTCATACCTTTGTCTCCTCCCTTATTTATGGCTAACTTATCTTATTCGCGCTTGATTTTTATATGTTATTTTACAGTCGGATCCATTTTTACCGTGTCGTAAATATCTGGAATCCGGCGTAAGCCTCCATACCGTGTTCACTGATGTCAAGCCCTTTGAGTTCTTCTTCCCTCGAAACGCGTAAGCCCACGAATTTATCTATAAGCTTAAAAACAACGCTCATGCCTATACCCACAAAAATCACAACGCATAGCACTCCCAGAGCCTGTATCCCGAGCTGAGTAAACCCGCCTCCGTGCAAAACGCCGTCTCTCGCGAGCCCCAGGGCTTTATGCCCGAAAATCCCTACAGAAATAGTACCCCAGATACCGTTCATAGCGTGCACGGGTACCGCTCCTACAGGGTCGTCAATATGTATTTTATCAAGAAAAAGTGTGCCCCACACGACAAGCAGGCCGCCGATAGCGCCTATTATAACAGCTTCATACGGAAGTATATACGCGCACGGCGCGGTGACCGCGACAAGCCCGGCGAGGGCTCCATTCATGGTCATACTGAGATCCGGTTTTCCGCATTTCCGCCACGCGTAAAACATGGCTGAAAGGGCGCCGGCTACAGCTGACATATTGGTATTAACGGCAACCTTGGCCATGAGGCTCCCGTCACCCACGCTCAGTGTGGAACCGGGGTTAAAACCGAACCACGCGAACCAGAGTATCAGTACTCCCAGCGACGCCAGAGGCATCGAATGCCCTTCTATCGCGTTCGCGGAGCCGTCTTTATTATACTTACCTATCCTGGGGCCCACGATCATTGTACCGACAAGAGCGGCAGTACCGCCTACGGCGTGCACAACCGTTGACCCGGCAAAATCCCCGAAACCGAGTTTCGAGAGCCATCCTCCGCCCCATATCCAGTGCCCGACAAACGGGTAGATCGCGGCTGAGATCAGAAAAGAATACATGAGGTACGCTTTAAATTTCATCCTCTCCGCTATTCCACCCGCCACTATTGTGGCCGCGGCGCCGCAGAAAACAGCGTGAAAAAACCATGTCGCCTCAAGTGGGAGATGCCCCTCGTGCGCGGCGTTTATCAGAAAGAACCCGTTAAAACCCATAAAACCGTTCCCGGCACCGAACATTATAGCATAGCCGAACATAAAAAAACCCATGGATGCCATACAGAAATCGAGAAAATTATTCATCAGCACATTACATGTGTTCTTTGTTCTGATAAGGCCCGCTTCCAGCATCCCGAACCCGGCCTGCATTATAAATACCATAAAAGCGGCCAGTAGTACCCACAGCGTGTCTATACCCGCTGAAGTGGCGTATACCGCCACTTCCTCCGCCGCCGCCTGCTTCATGAAAAACAGGCCGAAAGCCGCGGCAAACAGTGAAAAAACAGCCGTTCTTTTTAACCACCCCCGGAATTTCATTTTACCTCCTTCACGTTTGAGTCGCGCCCGGCAAAAAAAAAAGGGCGCCTTCAAAATAACAAAGACGCCCTCGTCGTTACCAGACTTGTATTTTTTTTAGCTGAACGCACAGCAATGTGCCATGCTATACAAGTAAACCGGGGATGGCTCTGGTAACCGCTTTTTTATTTTTTCTTCACCCTATGGCCTGACCGCCCTTTTCGCCTGTACGTATGCGTATACATTCCGGCAGGTCCAGTATGAAAATTTTACCGTCGCCTATGTTGCCTGTCCTTGCCCCTCTTATTATAGCGTCTACAGTAGGCTGGACGAAATTTTCGTTAACCGCTATTTCGAGCCTGACTTTTTTCAGCAGGTTTACCTCGTGTATGACGCCTCTGTATGTCTCGGTGAACCCTTTCTGCTGTCCGCATCCCAGAGCGTTAGTAACCGTCATTTTATATATCTCGGACTCAAACAGGGCCTTTTTCACGTCAGGCAGTTTATGAGGCTGTATCAGCGCGATTATAAGTTTCATTATTAACCTCCTTTTCATTTTTATTCAAACGCTATTCCGGCCTGAAATCCCCATACTCTATGTGGAGAAAACCTGGAACCCCGCGTATGATTCCATGCCGTGCTCGCCTATATCGAGCCCTTTCAGCTGTTCTTCATCGGATACTCTTAAGCCCGCGGTCTTTCTGATCACGAAAAAGAGCGCGAAAGCCGTACCAAAAACCCATACGAAAACAGAAGCCACTCCCGCAAGCTGAGTTATGAACTGGCCGATCCCTCCTCCGAAAAACAAGCCGTCAACCCCGCCATAGGCTTTCTGCGCGAAGAGCCCTACCGCGAGAGTCCCCCACGCGCCGCACACGCCGTGAACCGATATAGCTCCCACGGGGTCATCTATTTTAAAAACCTTATCTATAAGCTCGACACTGATAACTACCAGTATACCCGCCGCCGCGCCGATTATTATAGCGCTTAAAGGAGAAACATTAGCGCATCCGGCGGTAACAGCCACAAGCCCCGCTAAAGCGCCGTTCAGCGACATACTTATATCAGGTTTACCGAACTGTATCCATACAGTGATCATAGCGGCTATAGAACCCGCTGCCGCGGCAAGGTTAGTAGTCACGCATATGACAGCGATACTTAAATTAGTGCCTGAAGTAGTGCTCCCCGCGTTAAAACCGAACCATCCGAACCACAGGATAAAAACACCCAGGGCCGCGAGCGGTATATTATGCCCCGGTATGGCGTTTGAAGATCCGTCTTTATTATATTTCCCCAGCCTCGGCCCCAGGAGGATCGCTCCGGCAAGCGACGCCCATCCTCCCACGGAATGCACTACCGTGGACCCGGCGAAATCTATCATGCCCCTGGCCGCGAGCCATCCGCCGCCCCATATCCAGTGGCCTACGACCGGATATATGAGAGCCGTGATAAAAACGCTGTAAATAAGATATGACGTGAACTTTGTCCTCTCCGCCATGGCTCCGGATACTATTGTCGCCGCTGTAGCCGCGAAAACCGTCTGGAACATCCAGAACGCGAACTGCCATAGCCCCGCGCCGGTAGACGGGTCACCTGTACTCAGGAAAAAACCCGTCCTGCCGAAAAGGCCCATGGTGGAAGCGCCGAACATGATACCGAAACCGACTGCCCAGTACACGATGGACCCTATGGAAAAATCCATAAGGTTTTTCATCATAATGTTGCACGCGTTCTTCGCCCTCGTAAAACCCGTCTCAACCAGGGCGAACCCGGCCTGCATAAAAAAAACAAGGAACGCGGCCAGGAGCGTCCAAACCGTGTTAAGCGCCGTTTCGAGGCTTGAAACGGACGCTTCCTCTCCAAAAGCCGAAGAAGCCGCCCATATCACCCCTATAGAAACAAAGGGAATAAATTTCCATAACTTTTTCAATATCCTCATAACATCCTCCTTCCGGCGCCCGGCAAAAAAACAACTATTACTTTTGCCGGGCATACGCCTGTTTGACATCAATATTCGAAACTTACGGTGATCCCGCCGTAAAATTCATTTTCCGCCGCGTCGTTGTATACGTCCCTGTCACCTATAAGTGAATAGTTCACGCTCGGCGTTATCGAAAAATAATTCAGCAGCGGTATACTCACTTCACATGAAAAGTTCGTATCCCCCCATCCGCTTTTATTCGTCCACTGTTCGTCGATAATGCTTGTGGTTACGCCGAAAGTGGCGGATATCCCGCTTTCTTTAAGATCAAAAGTATGGCTTATACCGAAAAGGAAATATGACCCGTCTCCTCCTCCGTCCGAATTACCCTTACCGCTGTCAACATCCCAGTACCATGTAAAGGAAGGCTGGAGCAGAATGTCGTACGAACATCCGAAATATACTTCATGGCTGTCAAAATACTTGTCATCCCAGTCCACATTCGGGAAGGTGTAATAAATGTACCCGGCCGAAAGCCCTAAAGGCTTAAAGATCTCCGGGCTTTCCATCCCGAACTTTTCCGACATCTCCCCCACATTGAACGTGTAATCAATGGTATAGTCTATTTCAGTAAATTCCTGGTACCTTCCTCCATCCCTGTCTTTTTCATCGTTAAGGCTGTAATTCGTCCATACGTCAAGAGTAAGGCCCCATTTCGACACAGACGCGTCAGTCTGCATTACAGGCTCATCCCCGAGGTTCCATCCCCTCCATATGTACTTTGTCATGAAAGAAGTGGACACGGAAACCTCAGGCATCCATTCCGCTTTTTCACCCAGCCAGGGTTTCTCCGTATCCAGTATAGCCGAAGCGTGATCCCCCCGGAAACATAACGCGCATATAAAAACAGCTCCCAATATAGTTTTTAAAAATCGGTTGATCTTAAACATTTTTCTTCTCCTTTTTTTTATTTATCAGACCGCTTAAATATACATTCTATTTTCTCAACATGCCACTTTATCCGGCATTTACCTGTCCTTCCTCAGCCATTTGAACCTCCCTTCTTTAAGTAATACAAAAACAAAAAAGCGCCTTATCATCCATCCGCGGATATTAAGACGCCTGAGTCAAAAAAATAAGGCATTCCCTCAGGGAACGCCTTTGTAATTATCACTACATCGTATTTTTTATCTATATGCCTTCAGCGGCATATCTGTCTATGTTCATACAAGTAAATTCACTCAGTTTACGGTAACCTTTCACATCAGCTCTTCTCTGAGCGCCCCGCATTTTTCACGTATCCTTTTCGTGATCTTCCCTATCATGACGTGGGAAACTCCCATTTTGCCGCCTATCTCTCTGGTTGTAAACCCTTCCAGCCTGTAATAAAAAACATCTTTCTCCCTTTCCGTAAACAGGTCCTCCGCTTCGTCCAGAAGCAGGTAGATCTCGACTGAATCAGTCTGGTCCGCGTACGAATCCAGAACAAGTTTCTCTTCAAGCGGAATATCGTCATCCTCATCATTACCGGGGCCGTTAATGCTTATCGAATTGATATCCACGGTCTTACATGTTTTTCTCACATAATTCTTAAGGAAAAAATACGCGCCCTGAAGTATATAGCTGTCCGTCTTATCATCAAGTTCTCCTTTTTCGCCTTTCATCCAGATAGATAAAAGGGCCTCCTGAAGAAAATCATCTTCATCGCAGTATATGTACCTTGTTTTCACTTTTCTTGATATCGCGCGTAACGCGGGATATATCCTTGTCAACAAATCATCATATTTCATTCTGATCACCACCCCGCGGGGATTCCTTTCTCCCCCTTATTTTCAATGTCTTTCAGGGCATAAAAATAAAAAGCCCTCCCCGGCCTCACGGCCGAAAAGGGCTTCAATGCCTTGCTCCCGCCAACGGGAGATCCTGTTTTTCCATCACACAGACCACAAAAAAAAAGGAGCGTTTTTTACGCTCCTCTGCTTTTTCACTTCTTCGTGTAATTGTATTATCTCACAAATCCCCGGGCTTGTCAAGCAATATAGTTCTATCCGCCGCTGATCTCAAAGGAAAGGATTATGGCTTCCGCTATTTCTTTCATCGAAACACGCTTGTCCATGCTGGATTTGCGCAGAAGAGTATACGCCCCGTCTTCGGAAAGGCCGCGCTGGCGCATCAGGATGCCTTTGGCTTTTTCAACCTTTTTGCGGGTCTCAAGTTCTTCCTGTATAACCCTGGTTTTTACCATAAGCTCCGTATTCTCTATCGCTACGGCCGCCTGGTTAGCCACAGCGCTTAAAAGGTTTATATCGCTCTTTGTAAAAGCGTAGGGTTTTACGGTATACGTGTTAATTACCCCGATAAGTTTATCTTTTACCATCATGGGGACGCTCAGCATGGATACAAGCCCCTCTTTTTTCGCGAGGTTTTTTTCCTTATATCTCTTATCCTTTAAAACATCAAGTATTACCACGGCCTCTTTTTCTTTAGCTACAAGGCCTACTATCCCCTCGCCCACTTTAAGCGCCCTTTCCTTGAGGTATTCCCTGCTCATGGACTGCGTAGCCCTTATTGTAAGCTGCTGGGTATCTTCATCAAGAAGCCACAACGCGCATATCTTAGCCTCCATGACCCCGGCGGTAAGGTTAACAATAAGCTTCAGGATGTCCTCAAGGTATAGATCGCTTGTTATGGCTTTACTTATTTTTGTCAAAGCCGATAAATATTCTTTTTCCGCTGATTTTGGCATAGATACATTCTCCTGTTTTATATCGCCCCGATAAAAAAACCGGGCTCGCGTTTATTAAAAGCGCCGAAGCCGCTTAACTTTAATCACGCGCGTCCTGTCCCGCGCAATAAGACAGGCCGCGCGTGATCTACGATCATATCCCTGTTCTATAAACAGGAAACAAGTCCCGCCGCCGCTTCTCTTACATCATGAACAGCATTTCAGCGTAGGACGGCAGAGGCCAGAT
>JBDRAX010000016.1:0-2099 GCA_043823375.1 Candidatus Omnitrophota bacterium
CCAGGGATATAACATCACCTTTTATGGCTTTCTCTACTCTGTCATTAAGGACCTCTCCTTCGTCAGTATAGAAATAACTCAGCCCGAAGGAAATACCGCCATTGTCCCTGTAAAGATAAGGAAAATTAATATAGTGCCTGACATCGTAGTCATACTGGTAATTTTCAGAAAGGTTATAATCCTTATTCTTTTTAATCAGCCCGAACCCGGCATTAACCAGATTTATCCGGTCAGTTATATCTTTTGTTATTATCCTGCCCGGATCTTCTTCATACACCCGCAGAACCCTCTCGTCAGCGGTAATTTTCACTTCCTCAATTTCGATGCTCCCGTCCTGATACAAAACAAGCGACGGATATACTCTGCTTCCACCTTCCCGGATGCGTTCTTTCTCTTTTTCCACTCCATATAAGTTGTGCCCCCCGCCCGGCAACCGTACCCATGATATTAAATTAGGGTTAGCCAGTACATGGCTGTTCCCCACATATCCGAGAACATCATACTCCGGGTTCTGCTTTCGGAACGAATCAAGCAGATCTTTCGCCAGCGGTACGTCTTTACGCGCGCTGTAATATGGTGGTCCGGGCTTATCCTGTACCTCTCGGTAATCCTTATCTCCCTCCCATCTGAAACGGGAAACCATCCTGCCATTACGCCGGGTCAAACCATTACTGGCAACAAGCGTTTCCGGAAAAACAGCAAAAACATTAATCCCTGATCTCTCGGGGAAATAAGCGGCCGCGGAATCCCTTTCCCACTCATCTTCCGGCCTTTTTTTGCCGGAATTTATCCTTCCGTCTTCATCTCCTATCCCGAAAAAAGCCATCCTTGGCAAAAATTTTTCCCATAACCACGAAGCCTCCAGCTCAGATCGCGAAAAATCCAGGGCTTTTTTAAACTCGGAACAGATCTGTTTCTTCTCGTCTTCTTTTCCTGAATACTTTTTCCCCAGCTCACGCAGATCACCTTCAATTTTTTTTCTTTCTTCCGGATTTTTGCCATAGTACAGGAATGAAAGGTTTCCCTCGCAAACAATATACGCTGTCTCTATCACTTTTTTCAGCATATCTTCTCTTCCTCTGAGTTTTATATCTATCAAAAATCTGAAAGTGTCTTCTAAGGCTTCAAACCCTGCTTGTTTACTCTTCATTTCCATAAAGCCGGCTTTAGTAGACGCTTCATGCTTGTAATAACCCGCTACATTTTTATAATAGTTGTTGCCACACTCAAAAACATCGGCTATTAAAAAAACAAAAAAAAGCTTTCTCGCTCTTGGAGACCATTTTTCCGTATCCGTCTTTTTCGGCATATCCATGTGCTTAGTAATAAGCAGCTCCATATCTCTGGTTACATCTTCGGGGATATAAAGACCCGTATTTTTCTTGAGCATTTCCATGGAATTAAAAGCATGATCCATAGCATGCGCTATTTCTTTTTCCGCGTCTCTCAGCCTTATCGCGTGCGAATTAAAAATCCGGATGATCTCATTACCGGTCTTCCCCTTTAACTCCGCGCGTTCAATCCTCCCATCTGCCAGGTTAAATAACCGCTCTTCAATTTTCTCATCGTGCCGGTATCCCAGGACTCCGGCGATATCATGGCTTAAACAGATCGCCCTGAGCATCTTCCATTCAACGCTGTATTCTTTTATATCGAAAACTTTAGCCAATACTCTGCATATTTCCCAGTCCGCGAACATATGTTTGGAAATTTCCGCGTATTTAGGGTTATGTAATTCCAGGAATTCGTTTTCAGTCATATCCAGTATATTTTTGTTCCCACGTGGATAAACAGCTTTGATTTCAGGTGACGAATTTTCATCTTTCGCAGATAAATCATCTTTCGTTTTTTCAATATCGGGCGAAAAATCCCTACCTTCAGCAACGATTTTTTTAAGAGCGTGCACTGCCTTCTGGTTGAAAATCCGGATTTCTTTTTTATTCCCGTCCCAGATAACCGTAACATTTTCGAGCTCGATCCCCGCGATTAAACCTCTATTGCTGTAGAAACATGAATTTCTGCAATCTTTTCCATAAAATTTACCCCCGAAAACATTACCGTTAGAGTCTTCGTATAGTTTTTCCACCTCAGGGGTATCC
>JBDRAX010000017.1:0-5024 GCA_043823375.1 Candidatus Omnitrophota bacterium
GTCCTTAAAGGCCTTACTGAGAACCGGGAAGGAGTTTTAAAAAGTATATACGAAATTCTGGCAAAAAAGAAATACCGTAATTTACCCAGATTAATTTCCGATGATATAAATAAGGCCGGAGAAATAATCGACTTTTTTAAAGGAACAGAAAAAAAAGAACCTGCCGGAATACAACCTGATTACACTGACCAGGAAGATTTTATAAACGGCATTCTTGAAGGTTATGACGGAAAGATCACCGCGCCTCAGCTGACTTTTGACGACAGCGGCAGTGGGTATTTATGCGAATGGGACGGGGAGGACAAAATAAAGATAACGAGGGAAGCGTTCGACGAGGAAGGGAGATGGAAAAAAGAAGCGGAGCTTTATTCCCTGAGGCTTGAACTTTTTAAATATATTTTAAGCAAAGACATGGATTTAAAGAGAGAAGACACTGAAACATACAAATACGCTCTGGAAAGCGCGGCAAAGTATCTCGCGCTCCTCAGCCTGACAGTTGATGAGGACGCGTTAAATGAAGCTTTAAAAACGGAAAGTGTGGCAAAAATTCTTAAAAACGCGCGCTTTACGCTTGCCAAAGAAAGGAATTCTGCGGGTTTATCTTTGGTACAAAAGTCTCTTTTTTATGACAATGTAGTAGATAGTGCTGACAGAATTTTCGCAATCCTGAAGCAGGCGGATATCCCTGAGGAGACGCTTATTGCTATGAGGGCCGGTTTTACAATACAACCAGATAGTGATAACATTTTGCCGGCGAAGCTTTATTATTTAGTTAAAAAAATGGCTGACAAAAACATAGAAACTGTAACAGCGCCGGCGAAAGGCAGGGTGCCTTTAGAAAAGGAAGAAACAGAACAAGAAAAGGCAATGAACGAAAAAGCGCTCGCGGAAGTAAAGAAAATAGGCGAGGCATATTATCCCGAAAACATGAAGAAAGATATCTCTGAGATCACGGTTAAAATTTCCAGGGGCAAAAATGACAATTATTGCGATTTTATGCCGGAAGAAGGAAGAATAGAAATCAGCCCGCTCGCGTATGACGAGGAAGGTAAGCTTAAAGAAGAAGTCAGGCTTTTTTACCTGAGGAAGGAAGTATTTAAATATATGCTGGCGAAAGACGAAGCCGCGCGCGCGGAAGGCGCTCTTAAGATGGAAGTACTTGAGCCCGCGGCCATATATCTTACGGTTTTGAGTTTATGTAGTGACGAAAAAACATTGGATGAGGCTTTAAAAATAGAAGATGTAATAAATATCCTGAAAGAAACAGGTGTAACAAAATATGACAGTAGTCTTCCATCTGAGCTTATAGAAAAACGCGGAGAAATAATATATGACAGAATAGGCCGGATAATGTGGATAAGCTATTGGCACCTGTGCGAGAGCGTAAATATGATACGGAGGCTGACAGAAGAAAACAGCAGATCAGCGGCTGAGCTTGCTTCGAAATACGCGCGAGCCGCGGCGGGCCTGCCGCTGGAAGAGGAAACTCCCGAAATACAATTTGATATTAATGGAGCGAAAAATGTCATCTCCGGCATTCTCAAGTGGTATGGCGAAGAGATCCCCGAACCTCGGGTAGTTTTTGACGTTAATGGTACGGGGTATTTATGCGAATGGGACGGTGTGTACGGTGGGGACGGTGTGTACGGTGGGGACGGTGTGGACGAAATTAAGATAAGTAAGGAAGCGTTTGACGCTTACGGGAAAATGACAAAAGAAGCGGAGCTTTTTTATTTAAGAAAGGAAGTGTTTGAATATATAGTAATCAGGGGAGGGCTCCCGCGTACGGATCCGGCCGCTACCCTTACCCCGAAGGCCGTGGAGGCGGCGGCTCTGTATCTTACTGTTTTGAGTTTATCGGCTGACGAAGAAGCTGTAAAACAGCTTTTAGCTACATCCGACATGGACATCAATAATATATTCGAGCAGCTCGGGGTAACGTCTTACAGAAAATTGACAGGGCCTGTATCCGGATTTTCAATCTTAGAAAAATCGATTTCACAGAAGCTGGCCAGCTCCATCAAGGACACTATATATCAAAAAGTATTTCCGGCCCTGTTGACGATGGAGAAAAGTAAGTATAAGCGCGATATTGGAGAAAAAGAAGAAGTCTGTGCGCCAGCCTGCAGGCTGGCGTTAAAGCATGTGCGGTATGTAATGGCGCCATTAAGGGGAAACATAGAAGATGTCACAGGAAAGGAAGAAGAACGACTGATTGAAAGTGTCAAGGAGGTTATTTCTTTTTATATACCCGAAAAACATCCAGGTATAACAGTGCCTGAGATTGTTTTTGTGAGAGACAAAAGGGATTCATACTGTGAATGGAAGGGTGAAAAAATAGAGATAAGCTCAAAATTGTATGAAGATTATAAAAGAGATTCCGAGCTCGGGTACATTCAGGAATTATATATAAAAACGGAGATGTTTAAGTATATTCTGTATAAGTACACGGACGCGTATAAAGAGGCTCTTAAAGAGGGCGCGTCTCTGGATTCAAGGAAAATGCCTGACGCGACAGGCTTTTTTATTGCTGTTGTTAACTATGTGTATTGCCTCCTGCATCCGACACTGGGACAATTTAATGATAAAGACTTAGTTCAGGTTATTCAGACAGTCACTGGATTACCGGAAGAAAAAGTTCTTGCAATAAGCGGGATTCAGGATATGGGATACTTAAAAGACTGTATGGTGAACGCGGCGAAGATTTATGGGATTAAGGCCGAGACTTCCGAAGATCGGGAAAAAATAATAGCATATATGGAAAACATAATCAGGCAATACTCACATGAATCAGCATGGATGGGATCTATTTTAGAAGAATATAAAGACGAAGATCGGGAAAAGAAAAAACGGGAAGATTTCATATCCGCCAATGGCATGAAGACTGTCCGTGAGATGGCGGAGAATATTTTTTCTCTGTATCCTGAGACGCTTAATCTCCCGGAGACAGCGGAAAGCGAGTGTGATTTGGATAGTTATGGTAACCCTTATATGTCGTTTGAAAATGACGGGAAAATACACATAAGAATGGATGAAGCGTTTGACCAAGAGGGAAAATTGAATGGGTCCAGGGCTTTGTTTTCTATCAGGAAACAGATTTTCAGATATATCCTGAGTGTAAGGTTTCCCGCGCGTAAAAGAAAACCCGCGTGGGAGGCCGCGGCTTTATTCCTGGCTATACTCAGTTTGTCATGTGATGAGAACGCGTGGCTTGAGGCGTGGAAAGGCGATCCTGCTTTGGATATGGTTGAGAGCTTTGGGATACATCCGCGGAATGAAACGGGGGAAGCTCCGCGGAAACAACTGGAAATCTTCAGGAAACAGAGGATTTCAGGTTTTTCGGCTGTGGATAAGCCTTTATGGAGAAAGATTACCGGTCAATGGAAAAAAGGAATGTTTCGTGAGATATTCGAGAATGTGTTAAAAGCAGGTGAGCCGGGGGAAGAGGAATATGAGTTATTTGATAGTATCGTGCGGGAAGAAAAAGAAACGGTATTAAAGCCGCTCGCAGGCGTTAAGTCCGTGAAAACGCGCGGCCCGGAACTTGAAAACGCGAAAAAGGCACTTGGAGATATTTATAAAAGGCTCGCTCCCCGTTCGTTTTTCACTCCGGGACTTGAAATTTACGATGGTAAGAAAGATTTTTACTGCGAATGGAAAAACGGGAATGTTCTGAACATAAGTTCCGAAGCTTTTGACGGGAGCGGGGAATTAAAGCCGGAAGTGAAGCTTTTTTATCTTCCATATGAGGTTTTGAGATACACGCTCAGCCGGAAAATGAAACTGAAAGTCACGGATAAAAGGGCTTTTGAAACAGCCGCTTTTTTTCTCGCTGTACTTGACGCGGTGAGTTCCCCTGATCGTTTGGAACGCTCGCTCGGAAGCAGTGAATTGTCAAATATAATACTGCTGACAGCCGCGTCAGTGGACGTGCCGGAGAGCGCTTTTAAAGGGATTTATAATTTGGCGTGGAAAAGCGGGACTCTTAAGGGAATTGTCCAATACAATATTCCTTTACAGGAAGAGGACATGTCCGGGTGGTTAAACGAGATAGTTGAAGGGCATAAAAACAGAATAAGGAGTGAATTTACACCGGTATGGCTTAATGCTGTGGCAGAGTGGAAAAACGGCGAATTGATTCCGAACAAGGATCTGATCAAAGAAATGTTTGAGAAGATAAAAAAAACTCAATCGGCCGCTCTCGAATGGAGGGATAGCGTGGCAAAATGGGACGTTGAAAATAAAACCTCTAAAACCGCGGAAGATATGAAGTCTCTTTTGACGGATCGCCAGGAAGACGCGAAAAAGTGGGTTTTTGAGCTTTGCGGGTGGTGTTCAGAAAACATAAGACAGAAACTTCTCGACAAAAATACCATGGAGGCTTTACTCCCTGGATCGGTGAAAGAGATAACTGAGTGGACAGACGAGGGTTTAACTCTTAAAAAAGACGCGCGCGCGCGGCACGTAGTTCCTTTAGAAATAAAACCCGTGGAAAAAGCCGATATTAAGGGCCCTGGTACATTTATTGATAAGGCAGGGCTTTTTCTGGCTAATATAGCGCTCCGGATCAATCCTGCCAGAGATGAGGCGGAGAGCGGGCCTGTGATAGAAGAAGTCAGAAGCGCGCTTGGAATAGTGAAAGAGTACGCGCGTAAATCCGCGTGGTTAAAAAAATACGGCGAAAAGATAGGAGAAGGCGAAGAACTGCCGGCGCTTTTAAAGGGTGAATATAAGAAAGAAGAGAAGATAACGGAAGATACAGAGGGAAAAGCTTTTCGTGTCAGTATAGCCGGTATTTTGAGAGATTTAAGTAAAGCAGTCGAAAGTGCAGGTAAAGACGGGGATGAAAAACAAAAAAGGCGTTTTTCGACAGACGCGAAGATCTTCGCGGAAAAAGCGCGGTATGAGGCTCAGAAGGAAATAGAAAAAGAGCACTCTGAAACAGAAAAAAAGATTTTATCCGCGATAATGGAGGAAGCCACGGCAGTTTGGGGGCAGGCTGAAAAAAAATATGATGAAAACGT
>JBDRAX010000018.1:0-7570 GCA_043823375.1 Candidatus Omnitrophota bacterium
CGCTCCGTCAATGAAAACCTTGTAAATCGCGCTTTAAGCGGGTACAATATGGAAAATGTCTGCCGGGGCAAAACATATTCCGATTAAAGGAGACAGATACATTGAGCCTGCGTTATAAACTTATACTGTGGCTGGTGGGCGTAGTCGTGGTCGCCGTCGCTATCGTGGCTTCCATCGCCGTGGAAAGTTCCCAGAAATCTCTCAAAAAAAGCATAGGTGAAGACCTTCAGCACATAGCCGAATCCGCGGCTGAAGCGATCGATGATTATATCAACGGCCGTATCGTCGACATGAAGATACTGTCCCAGTCCAATGTTTTTAAGGGGAATGATATTAGAAGCATGCACAGCTATCTGGATAAGATCCGGGAGATAAACCCTAATTTTGACGAACTGAACCTGATAAACTCGAGAGGCAAGATAATAGCCTCGACGAACACCGCCTTTGTCGGGAAACACTTTCTCTCGAAAGACCGGAGCAGTTTCGGTTTTTTTGAGAGGGCGAGTACCGCCGCGCAGGGCAGTATTTTCCTTAAAGAATCAATTACAAGGGGGGAACGGCCGGAGTTCCGGATCTCCATATTTACTCCTGTGCTGAATGAGAAAAGGTCGAGGACAGAGGGTGTGCTTTGCGGCGTTATAAATATGGGGAGAGTCGAAAGAATAACCCACAGGCTCAGCGAGCAGACAGTGGGAGATAAAGCGTCCTGCCTTCTGAATGACCTGGGAGAGGTTCTTGTGGGCGGGAACGACAACGGCGGAGGGCATCTTAAACAGCTGAGCGATTTCAGGGTTATACCGTACCTCGAATATATACTCGGCGGTGACAAGAAGGGGTATACCACATACATAGACAGCGCGGGTGACGCGGTACTCGCCGGTTACGCGGGACTCGGCGGGTACGGGCTTAACCACAGCGGCATATGGACACTGATCACTATCGTGCCGCAGAAGGAAGTTTTTCTTCCGGTCGAAAAACTGAGGAACCGGATAATAATGGTAGCCGTAGCCGGCGTATTTATAGCCGGGATACTCGCGTTTTTCGTGGCGCGCGGTATAACAAACCCGGTGCTTGAACTTGCCAGGGTAACGGATCTTATCGCCAAAGGAGACTTATCTCAGAAGGCGGATATAGCGTCAAACGATGAAATAGGGGTTCTGGCGAAATCTTTCAATAAGATGACGGCCAAGCTTAATATTTCTATTGAATCCAGGGACAACGAGATCTCCGAAAGAAAAAAAGTGGAAGAAAAGCTCAGGATCTTTAAAACGATCTCCGACCGCGCGAATTACGGTACCGCCATGTTCGATCTGAAAGGGGACATCCTGTATGTGAACGATACCTTCGCCGCTATGCACGGTTATACGATACGGGAACTGGTCGGGAGGCGAATATCCGTACTGCACACGGAAGACCAGATGGAAAAAGTCAGGAGCCTCGCTGACCGTATGAGAAAAGGAGAAGATTTTTCCGATGAGGAAGTGTGGCGCAAAAAACGCGACGGCAAGATCTTTCCCACAAGGATGAACGGCACGGTAATAAAGGACGCGTCCGATAAGCCTGTCTTTTTTTCGACTACGGCCATAGACATAACGGAGAGTAAGAAAGCCGAGATGGAAAGCGCGCGCCTCGAAAAACAGCTCCGTGACGCGCAGAAGATGCGGACCATAGGTACGATGGCCGGAGGTATCGCGCACGACTTCAATAATATCCTCGCCATAATTTTCGGGTATACGGATATACTTAAAAGAGACGCGCTCCCGGGAAGCAGGATGGAAGCGAACCTGAAAGAGCTCAATATAGCGGCTAATGACGCTAAAAACCTTGTAAAACATCTTTTGACTTTCAGCCGCGAGACTAAACTCGAATATAAGGCTGTAAAACTCGATGTTATAATAGACGAATCGCTTAACATGCTTAAACCGTCCATAGCTGATAATATACGGATAAAGAAGAACATAGACCCGCGCTGCGGCCTGGTCCTGGCGGATCCGACGCAGATGCGGCAGGTATTGACTAATCTTATAACCAACTCTCTTCACGCGATGATAGAAAAAGGCGGGGTTCTTGAGATAAGCCTCGGTATGGTGGAAATGAGTGAAAACCTCGTAAAAACACATCCAGGGCTTAAAGAGGGGACATATGTGCGCCTTATAGTGGGCGACACGGGGCATGGAATGGACCAGGCCACAAAAGAAAGAATATTCGAACCGTTTTTTACCACAAAGCGAGCTAAAACAGGGCCGAGGGGGTCCGGGCTCGGGCTTTCAGTAGTGCACGGTATAGTCGGAGGGCATGGCGGAGAAATAAAAGTGTACACGGAACCCGGTAAAGGCGCGTCGTTTCATGTCTATCTTCCGCGTTATAACAAAGAAATACAGGGTGACGCCGAGTCGCCTATTGAAGCTGAGATCCCGGGAGGCAGTGAACGCGTATTATTCGTGGACGACGAAGAAAAAATAACGATAATGGCCAAAGAAATGCTCGAAGGCCTCGGGTACAGCGTTTTCACGTATACGAGCGGAGCTGACGCGCTTGACGCGTTTACAAAGGACCCGGCGGCGTTCGACATAATAATAACCGACCAGACTATGCCGCGCATGACAGGTACGCAGTTCGCCGTTGAAATAAGGAAGATCCGGCCCGAGATCCCCATAATACTGACCACAGGTTTCAGCGAGACCGTTTCCGCGGAAAACTTCAGGGAATACGGGATACAGGATTATCTCATGAAACCCCTCGTAACCGAAGATTTCACAATAGCCATCCGCAGATTGATAGACGCGGCGGATGCGTGACCACTGCCAATGCCGCGGAGCCGATAGGAATTAGATCATGGCCGGCGCGGGGAAAGGATAACGCGCTTGGATCACCTCCTGAAATAACGGAATTCAAGATCAAGGAACTCCAACACAGTTTTTGGCGGCGGAGTTTGCTTTGGGTTGACATATGCATGGGTGCAGGGTATACTTATTTCAGATAGTAAACAATAAGGTATATTTACTGAAATGAAATTTGGCGAATTGTACAAAATACTGGAGCGAAACAGGTATTATATCTTCACTTATGAAGATATCGCGTTGTTTTTTCCGGATGAAAATAAGGACAATCTCAAGATAACCATGCAGAGATGGCGAAAAAAAGGGTGGGTTTGTTCACTTAAACGGGGATTACATGAGCTTACTTTTCCTGAAGACCTTGTTATTCCCGATATGTATGTTGCCGGTAAACTTTATACTCCGTCGTATGTATCGCTTGAGACAGCATTGTCAAATTATAGTATTATCCCGGAGGTATCAATGTCAGTAACTTCGATTACAACAAAGCCGACCCGGAGATTCAAAAATAAGCATGGCCTTTTTACCTACCGCACAGTTAAGCCTGACGCTTTTACCGGATATTATGTTGAAAAGATCCAGGGGTTTGATATCTTTATGGCTGAGCCGGAAAAGGCTATTATCGATTATATATATTTTAAAGCATACAGGAACAAGAAATTCAGTTTAAAAGAAGAAAGACTGGAAAAAGATGTAATCGCGGGGCTTGACATGAAAAAAATGGATAAATACGCTAAATTGTACAATATTGATCTAAAGGGGTTTTATGCTTGTTTATGATTCTCTTATAGAACAGGCAAAGTCACGGGAAATGCCCCCTACGAAAATCCGGGGCATTTTAAGAGAATACCTTCAAATACTTATTCTGAAACAGATATACGGAACCGCTTCAGGGAAAAAACTTTTTTTTACAGGAGGTACATATCTAAGGTTGGTGCACGATCTGAAAAGATTCTCGGAAGACCTTGATTTCAACACAGACGTACTGGAAAAAAAAGAATTTGAAAATTTGCTCAGGCAGATAGTAATAGAACTGAAAAGGACAGATATCAGGGCGCAGGTGACTTTTGACCATTGGAAAAATATTTTTAACGCTAAGCTGGTTTTCCCGGATATGGAAAGGAATTATGATGTCGTCTCAAAATATTCAAAAAAAGAAGGTATAATGATAAAAGTTGAAACAAATAAACCGAAATGGAAAATAAGGACGGAGACACAGGTCATATCCGGTTTCGGTGAATTTTACCCGTGCGTGTGTACGGATAAAAGCGCTTTGTTCGCCGATAAAATAGACGCGTTTACTAAAAAGACCAGGGCAAGACACCTGTACGATATTGTTTTTATGCTGTCGAACAAATATCCCATAGACAGGGAGATCTTACATATGTTCGGGATCAAAAAAGATCCTTGTGAAGTTATACGCGAAAGGGTAAAAAGTTTTTCCGGCGCGGATCTTAAAACACAGGCTGAATCCATTCGTCCTTTCCTTTTTAATGAAAAAGAAGCGGATTTGATTATAAACGCGCGCGAAATAATACCGCTATTGCTTGAAAAATACAAAAAATAGTCAATAAGAACTCTCTCTTTCCGCCGCGCGCGGAATAGCGCGAGGCCGCGGGGGGAGAAATGCGGGTTAGATCCGGCCATGGGATATGACACGGATAACCGCGAGAAAATGATGAGGAATTAACGCGGATTAATAGCGTCGCCGGTTTTCCCGGGCGTGGATAAACTTTCGCGTCAAAAACCAGCTGTTGTTCTTGATGAAATCCATAAATATGGTGAAAGGAAAAATTTTTCACAAATAAGGAAAACAGGGCATTTCTACTTTGGCTTGGGAAAAAAAACTGTTTTACTTTTGCGCTTATAGGAGTAAAATGATATTCCTCAGTCATGGTGTGTTAACCTTTTTTTTAAAACGCTTGGGAAATAGACGGGCGGAGCTGTGTACCGTGAAGCTCCGGACGGAAAAGAATAGGAGAAGTCGCGCATGGGAAAAAGGATACTTTTGATCGATGATAATGAGAGATTCCTGAAAATGATGGACAGCCTGCTCGCGTCGGAAGGCTATGATATTATCACGCTCGGGGACCCCATAAAAACCGAGGACTACATCGAAGAGTACAGGCCTGACCTGCTGATAATAGATATTTTCATGCCCGGGCGTACGGGTTTCAACATAATAGAGGATTTTAGCGAAAAAGGGATGTACAGTGAAATACCTAAAATTTTCCTTACAGGCCTTGATGACGACGTGGAAAAAAGCGTGGCCAAAAGCTGCGGCATCTCTTACTATATAACCAAACCTTTCCAGCCGGATGAACTCCTGGAGGCCATAGAGACTATTTTCTATGAGGCGCGCCCGGAGGCCGCCCGGTAAAAGATCCTGTTATTTATACTCCGATAAATGATATAGAGCCCAGTTGTTTATCTCCGAGACAGTGAGCCTGTGCCAGGGGCCGTAGGAAATTATATAATACGGACGGTTGTAATATCTTTTATATTTCATGAAAGATTCAAGGTTCTGTTTTTCCGCGCCGCGTATTCTGTCGAGTTGTTTTTTCCACGCTTCTTTTTCTTCCTTTTCATAAGGCGTGATTTCTCCCGGCAGGGTGGAGGAATACTTTTTTTCGTCCTCGCCGAAAGATGAAGACATCTTCCGCGCTTTTTCGTATAGAGCGCTGTCCCCGTTTTCTTTTGCCGCTATGGCCAGAGCCGCCGCCGCGTAACTTAAGCCCGACGTCCCTATTATTTTTTCCGCGCTTGAAAGTACGAGAGAGGCTTTATCTTTTTTTTCGAGTTTGTGGAATCCCCGCGCTGTTTCTATAAGCCCCCGCCAGTCCGAATTTTTCGCCGCGTATTCCCTCGCTTCGGTGAGCGCCGTTTCAGCGTCTTTCGCGGGTGAGAGGTTTTCGGGAAGAGCCGAAAAAGCGTATGACACCGCCACCAGGCCCCTCCAGTCTTTATTTTTCGACGCCGCGCGGCGCGCGGATTTAAAGGTTTCCAGCGCTTTTTCGGGGTTCCCGAGCACGCTGAAAGCGTCTCCGGCGTCTACGAGGCCTTTCCAGCTTGAGTTTTTTTCCGCTAAAGAAGCGGCTTCGGTGAAATCTTTGGCCGCGGACTTGAAATCATTTCTCGCGCATGCCGTGTATCCTGAAATAAAAAGTTTTATCATCGCGTCAGGCCCTTCGTCCGCTGACAACGGTAAACACTTCATGGCTGAGAATAACAATAAAAAAAACAGTATTTTTCCCCGCATCGCGTTCCCGTCCTTTCTTGCCGCTTTGTAAAAAAAGTAATACGGGTTTATTATAGCATTTATCCGGCGATTTGTTACCCATAAAACCGATCATGTCAGGTGGAATGTTCTAAAGCGTTAAGTTCAGGCAGAACTCGGGCGGGGCACGCGCGAAAGTACACTTATTGTTTTGATTATCTATCCGTAGAAGATGCAGCTTTTGTTAAACTAAAAAAAGAAGGCGAAATATAGTCAAAAAAAAGCTAGAAAAATGATATAATATAATGAAATTTATATCGAATAATAAGAAAAAGAGTAACCCGTGAAGATGAAGAGAAAAATACTGACCTATATATTAGTCTGCAGTGTATTGTGGACAAACACGATTTCTTATGCGGATCTTAACCTTTCAGCTAATTCCCGGATTGGGCCTGTGGGTAATGAAGAGCCTGAAGCGGTTTTTTTGTCGCGGGGCATGAAAGCCCACGCTGTGCTTAAAGGCTTGCTTATGCTTGAGGATTTTTCCGGAGTTATTGACAGGGGGCTTAAAGGTGAAGGAAGGATAGTTGAGATCAAGGAGGCGCCAGGCGCGGTTTATGATTTCCGGAGCCTTTCAAGGTGCGCGTTTAAGGGGGGTGGGGGGCTGATCCCCTGTGGGACAGATGAGGCGACTGTATTTATTGCTGTAACGGAAAAAGAAAAAAAAGGGGAATATCATCTCGCGCGGGTATTTTCCCTGTCAGAGGCCGAGGATATTGTTGAAAAGGATAAAAAAGGGTGGAAGCTGAAAAAAAAGGTATATTTTAAGGACATCTCCGTGGGGAGCAAAACAGAAGGTAACGAAAAAACAATTGTCAGTGCGCCTGACGGAGATACGGGGTTAATAGGCGGTTTTGTTTTCGGGGGCGGTATTGAGTTCATTGAGGAACATGATAGAGCGGGGACTGGTTATGTGAAAGGGCGGGCGTATCACATAAAAGACCCGTCGAAGAAGGAAATAGATATTAAAATACCGGCAAAAAGAGCGAAACGCTCCGTGTTCGCCCAGTTTGAACATACGGGAATAGGGGAAATAGACTTAACGCTTGACCGGTTCCTGGCGCGTTTTGACGGGGAGATCCTTATCCTTAGGCCTAACGAATACGGGATCAAGGGTATAGGTACGGGCAGTATGCTTGCTGTCGGGGAGGGGTTCGAGAATAAAGGTATAGCGCTTTTTCATGAACTCGCGCATGCCGCTGGAATAAATATGTTTCCTTTTATTAAAGACGGGGAGCGCTCTCTCGCGGATTATATTTATGAACATGGAAGAGGCTACAGGCTTGATCCATCTGTCCGGGCGCATTACGCGCTCAGGATTTTTCAGAAACAGATGTGGCCTGAGAAGGATACGCTTCTTACTGATCAAATACGCCTTGAATGGGAAAGTTTAAAGGTTTTAATAAAAAAACTGATATCCGCTCCGGGAGCGGCGCTTAATAGTAGAGCCAGGCGG
>JBDRAX010000019.1:0-12348 GCA_043823375.1 Candidatus Omnitrophota bacterium
GAAAACAAAGCGCAAGAAGCGGATAAGAAAGCAAAGGGAGCTGAGAAAGACCAGGTAGCCCAGCTTAAGAAGGAAATAGAGACAGCGAAGAAAACGGAATCTGATAGAAAAGCGTCATTCGATAATTTGATGACGGAAGCAAAAGACAATTTATCGAAAGAGAAATTCGCGGAAGCTGAGAACAAAGCGCAAGAAGCGGATAAGAAAGCAAAGGGAACAGAGAAAGACCAGGTAGCCCAGCTTAAGAAGGATATAGAGACCGCGAAGAAAGCGGAATCTGATAGGAAAGCGTCGTTCGATAAGTTGATGACGGAAGCAAAAGACAATTTAGCGAAAGAGAAATTCGCGGAAGCGGAAAACAAAGCGCAAGAAGCGGATACGAAAGCAAAGGGAGCTGAGAAAGCCCAGGTAGTCCAGCTTAAGAAAGACATAGAGAAAGCGCAGAAGGCGGAATCTGATAGGAAAGAGTCGTTCGATAAGTTGATGACGGAAGCAAAAGACGATTTAGTGAAAGAGAAATTCGCGGAAGCGGAGAACAAAGCGCAAGAAGCGGATACGAAAGCAAAGGGAGCTGAGAAAGACCAGGTAGCCCAGCTTAAGAAAGAAATAGAAACCGTGAAGAAAACTAAAGCGGAGGAGGCCGCGAATAAAGAAAAACAACGGCAGGCAGATCTTAATCAACACATAGAAAATGTTGTTAACGCAATAAAACGGAAACAGTACAGTGAAGCTGAAGAAGAGATAAAAAAAACTGCGCAAATAGCGCGGACGGATAATGAGAAGAGCCGGACAGATCAGATGATCGCGCGTGTTTTATATGAACGCCATATGGACCGGGCGCGGGACGCTTTTATCGATAGAAACTACGGGAACAGCATGGATGAGGCTGAAAACGCTAAAAAATTCGCTTCCGATGATGAAGGTAAACAGTTGCGCGCGGCTGATGCGTTATATCAGAAGGCAAAAGTGGCAAAGCGTGAACAGGAACGTGTCGAAAATTTCAGGACACATATAGTGGGGGCTAAGGACGCTCTGATAAAAGATGATTTTGACGGCGCTAATAAGGAAGTTGAGGCCGCCGGCGTGTTGGCTGTGAACGAGACGGAGAAGGGGGTTATAGCCGAGCTTAAGACGAAGATACAGGATGCAAGGGATGAAAAATCCAGAAAAACACGATATGAACGCCATTTGAAGCTCGCGCGTGAATATAATGAAGGTCGTGATTATATAAGTGCCATGGAAAGCGCTGATAACGCGATAGCAAACGCTAAAATTGATGAAGTCGATGCGGCACGGGACGTATGGAAGAAAGCGTCCGATGCCATGGAAGAGGAGCAGCGTAAAAAAAGATTTGACGCGAATCTCAAAAGCGCGGCGGAAAGTATAGAAATGGAGGATTTCGATAAAGCGATACGGTTCGCGTCAAGCGCTGTTAAAGACGCCAAAACCGCAAAAGAAGCGGAAAGATCAAACACGATCCTGGAAAAAGCCAGGGAAGGCCGTAATATTAAAAGCAGAAAAAATTTTTATGATACAGCTATGCGAAACGCGCGAATAGCTTTTAACAAGGGCGATTATAACGCGGTTTTAAGGGAAACTCAGTCTGCCAAAGATCTGGCTAATCCTGGAAAACCGGAAGAAACAAGAGCCGCGGAAGAGCTTTATTCAGAAGCTGACGTCATTAAAGCCGATATAGATCGTAAGTCGGAGATGGAAAAAGATATGACAAGCGCTAAGGCGGCATTCGCGAATAGAGACTATTTTACAGCCATACAGCGTGCTGATTCAGTTTTGCTTAAGGCTAAAGATGGTGAACAGATCGCGAAGGAAGCACTTTTGCTCAAAAATGAAGCGTTGCGGGATAAACAGGTCGCCGAGGATCTTGCGGTAGCGAAGAACGCGTTTAATCTCGGCAAATTCAGTGAGGCTGAAGAAAAAGCGCGTAAAGTGGTTAATGCCACAGCGGCATACACCCAGGAACATAAAGAGGCTGAAAGGATCTGGAATGAAAGTTCAAGAAAAATCCGGATCATAAAGGATCTGGAGAGGGCTAAAACCGCGTTAGAAAAAGGTGATTTTTCGGGCGCTATAACCATTTCGGATGATATACTTCGCTCAAGCAGCGGAGAGGATATGGAAAATCAGAAGGCGAAAAATATCAAAGAAACCGCTATGGCGCGATATAAAGTTTCAAAACTGCTTGTTTCGGCCAGAGAAGCTTTTGCCCGTGGCGAGTTCGAAAGTGTCGTTGAAGCGGCGAATAAAGCGCTATCAATCGATAAATCCAACCAGGAAGCATTGGATCTGTCGAGGAGAGCGCACGTCAAGATCAGTACACTGAAAGAAATCGCTAAAACGATCGAGCGTGCCCGGAAAGCGCTTGATGAAGGCCATTTTGCGATAGCGGAGTTTGAAGCAAGAACTGTTTTAAAAAGTTATGACGCGGAGAATAGCGACGCCAGAAAAATCATCAACGAAGCGGCAAGGTTTAAGGCGCAGAAAGATGTTGATGCTTTGCTTCAGGAAGCAAGAACCGCGCTTGAAGAGAAAAATTTTGATAAAGCGGCGGAGAATGCTGAGAAAACGCTTAATATCGCGCCGAAAAATGAAGAAGCGGCGCGTATTATATCTGTTGTCCGTGAGAATATCAGCAAGAAACAAGAGCTCAGCGCGGATATGTCTCAAATCGCGAAAAAAGAAAGGGCTTCGCTAACCCAGGACGATTGGTCCAGGATCCGGAAACTTGCGATTGAAAATGACTTTATGCCTGTCATGCGATTCCTCGTTGAAATCGCTAAGGAAGAAAGGGCGTCTATTTCGCTTATCCGCAACGCTCTGACGGTACTGAACGAAGCCGCGGAAAAGGGCGGCACTAACGCGAAAGAGGCAAAAAAAGGCATTATAAATACAATACAGGGGTATATCGAACCTGATGATGTAAAACTAAAAGATTTTGAGAGTACTATCCTTTCGATTTCACGTAAGGGAGACGCGGAGGACTTCACCGCGGCTGACATCGAATATTTGAGTATCGCCCTTTATAAACACAACATCGCGTCTGAAACTTCCTCGGTTTTAAAGAGGATCGTTATTTCTCACCCTGACAAAAATATAGTGATGGCGGCTTTTAATGAGCTTGAATTCGCGGCTTTGTACGCGGATCATCCGACGGCATTGAGTTTCTTAGCGGATCTTATTAGAATACGACAGATCCAGGTGGACAGCCGGATAGAAGATAAAGTCAAACAGAATGAAAAGAATATAGCCGAGATCCGCGCGACAATGTCCAGCGAGCGCGTATCAAAAGACGAAAAGTTGTATTTGAGCCGTATGGCGGAAGTCGCGAAGCTTTCCGGCGAGACGTCTGAACTTAAACGGTCTCTTGGCCGTACTACGGAAGAAATAAAGGCGCGCTCAATGGGAACGCTATACACTTGCGCATTGAAGGGGAGTGAGCGCGCGTTGGAGATATTGAACAGCGAAGCCCGTATGGTGGAATTTGCCGAAATAGTGTCACGGGACACGGCTGATAATAATCCTTTATACAAAAGCACGGTAAAAATACTCGGCCTTCTCGCTTCCAGGATCACTAATAGCTATAAACCTGTTATTTATCTCGAGAGGAGCGTTATACGCGTAAATAGCGATTATGCGTACAGTGCGACTATGTCCGTAACGGAGCTCGCGAATGCTATGAAAGAGGGGAATATTTATGCCGCGAACAGCCTCATGGCAATTGTCGAAAAATCCGGTAACTTTATGATCAAAAGACAGGCGCTTGAACAACTGGTAACCGCATACCGTCTCGGAAAAAACAAGATCGCCGGCGAGAGAATACTGGCGCTCGGACAATTTCTTAAAAAAGTTGTTGAGTCCCCGGAGACCAATGATTACTCGGAAAAGAATTTCAGGGAATACGCGAGGACAGCACTTGAAACGATTGGATACGAAAAAATACTTGAGGAAAATAAAACCGACGCGGATACAAAAACAGATGAAGGCCACAGGCTGGTAAGAAAATCACTGCGCAAATGGGCGGCAGGGCTTTCCGGTATAAGCGTTACGTCGGCGTTACTCACGATAAAGGCGCTTATGACGCTTGATTCCGGGCTTACGTTATACGCGGCCTCAGCTATAGCCGGAGGGATCGCGTTATCATCCGGGTTTTCCGCGGTTAAGTTTATTGCCGCGGACTATATACTGGGGAAAACGGGCGGTTTTTCGTCTGGCGAAACTGTGGCGTTTTCAGGCGTGGAATACCTCGCGAATAGATCAGAGCTTTTGAATCCGTCGATTGAGTTTGAAGATAAAACTCTTTTACTTGAAAAACTGTCGCAAGAAGCCGTGTCAAGCGGCGATCTTACAACGCGCCAGGTCAGGAATTTTGCCTGGGTTTGTCATTACGCCAGCAGACATCGCTGGGCAAGGTTCGTGCCGGATATGGTGTTTACGCATGAAAATGTGTTCCGGGCCGATCATGTGATGGGGATGCTCGCGGTTACGTCTATAACAGGCGGTCTTTTCAGGTTGTTCGCTCCCGAAAAAAAGGCCCCGGGAAGTTCTGCTGTTCAGCCCCCCGTTGAAGAAATAACGGGCGTGGAACGTGAAGACGTGCCTGCTGAGCCTGAAAATAGAATAAGTACCGCTGAAACGGTTTCCGCGGGCATAATAATAGGTGTAACCGGCATAACGGAAAAAACCGCCGTTACGATCTCAGGATGCTACGGTGGTGTTCTTATTATGAAGATCGACGGGAAAAACACCGGGGAAAATGTTAAGACGCTTGAACAATACGGGCGGCAGTACTCAGCGTACGCGACAGCTCTTCTTGATGCCGCAGGAATGACAGAGCCCGCGGTCGCCGGACTTGTCGATGAAATTATCAAAGATATCGAGGAAAAAGACAGGTTAAAATATGTTTCTGATCCTGGACTGGTAAAACTTGATGCGGACAGCGTAAGCGAAATACAGAGGACATTCGCCGGAATAGCCGCGCGGTTCCCGTCTATGGCGGCACGGAGAGTAAAGGAACTTTCCGTCTATGAATCGAAATTCGACAGGATCGCCGCTTCAAGGCGTATTGCCAGCCGTGACAAGGATCTGGACAGTAAACTTGTTGAACTTGGCCGTAACGGCGGTACAAAGGTCGCTTCATTCTACGCTGACAGTATTGTTGAATTAAGGTGGCTTGCTGACCAGCATAGAAAAGCACTTGAGAGGTTCCGGAAGACAGGAAAAGAATATCCCGTGAAACTCCATATCAGATTGAATGACAAAAGAGTGACCGCCGACAATATCGCTGATGTACTCAGGGACGCGGAGATAGACGATGTGGTTAAAGTAGAGAATATCACTCTCGAGGCAGGAAAGTCGATCGATGAGATCTACGGATATATTGAGTCCAAAGAGGCAATATATGGAAAAGTCGCGCCTCAGGATATCGTGATATGCGATCCGAGGCAGGATGTCGTAATACGCTCGGACGGGACCATATCGGATACCGCGAAGGAACTTCTCGCGAAGAAGATGCTGTTCGTGATGATGGATACCGGAGTAGCGTCTCAGGGCTACATAGGTGTTATCGAGATCCTGGCGAATGGGAACAGCATCCCGACGGTAATGCCTGAAGGTATAGCGTTTGATACGATGAGTGTTTCAGTGGGTGAGGCAAGATATACGTTCATAGTTATTAAACCCATTGAACCGATCGATATTAATCAGCTGCGTAAGGAAATAGAAAGGTACGAGGAGATACTGATCAGAGCGTAATAACAGGCGCGCTGTAAAGTGCTGTTCGGAAAAGTTCGGGACAGGAAACGGGAACCGGTTATCCGGTTGCCCGTTTCCTGTTTTTTCTTTGTACGGCTGGACATATAGTTTTTTATATGTTATGTTTTTACGGTAAGTTATAATCGAATATGCTATTATGGTATTTACAAAACTGTGTAGATATGCTAACATAACACACTATAGGGTTTAAATAGATACAGCGAAATTTTCAGAATTCAGATCATTTTTAACATGGAGGTAACAGAGAATGTCAATTGTTAAGGAAAAAAAGCAGGAAATTATTACTAATTTCAAAAGAAACGATAAAGATACGGGTTCCCCTGAAGTCCAAATTGCGATTATGACTGAGCGGATAAACAACCTGACGGAACATTTCAAGAAACATAAAAAAGACCACCATTCCAGGAGAGGATTGCTTTTTATCATTAACAGAAGAAGAGATCTTCTCAGCTACCTTAAAAGAACCGCTAACGACAGGTATCAGGCGCTTATTAAGGAACTCGGCCTCAGAAAGTAAAAGAAAAACCGGTTTTGCGACAGATGTTTTTTATTAACAATTTTATGATTAGGAGCTTTAAATAATGGAAGAAATCAAAATTCAATTCGGCAGGGAAGAATTAACCATCGCGACCGGAAAGTTTGCCAAGCAGGCAGGCGGGTCTGTGACGGTGCAGTATGGAGAAACTATGGTGCTTGTAACGGTTTGCTGCGCGAGTGAGGCAAAAGATGGAGCGGATTTTTTTCCGCTGACGGTTGAATATCAGGAGAAAACTTATGCCGCGGGCCGGATACCCGGTGGATTTTTTAAACGCGAGGGGCGCCCGTCCCAGAAGGCGATTTTGAGCTGCAGGATGATAGACCGTCCGATACGGCCCCTTTTCCCCGATGGGATGTTGAATGAGGTCCAGCTGGTAGCTACGGTTCTTTCTTCGGACGGAAAAAATGATTCCGATGTTATCGCGCTTATCGGAGCGTCCGCGGCTCTGATGATTTCAGAGATCCCTTTTGACGGGCCGATAGGGTGCGTTCGAGTGGGGATGAACGAGGAAGGTTTTATTATTAACCCTACCTTCGCGGAAACGGAAAAAAGCCCGCTTGATCTTGTCGTGGTCGGGAACGCGGATAGTGTGATCATGCTTGAGGCGGGCGCTAAAGAGATCAGTGAAGAAAAAGTGCTCGAGGCAATAAAATTCGGGCATGAGGCCCTTAAACCTCTGCTTGATATGCAGGTTAAACTTCAGCGGAAGGCGGGAAAGCCGAAACGGGAAGATATTACTGTGGTTGACGTGAATAAAGAAATTTATGACAGCATAAAAAAGACGTCACTTGCTAAAATACGAGAAGTTCTGCAGATCCCGGATAAAATTCAGCGGATCGAACAACTGGAGCTTCTTCAGGCCCAGATAATAAAGGAATATACGGCGGGCACGGAAAACGGAGAGAGCCTGGCGGACCAGATAAAGCTGGCTCTGCAGAAGGTTGAAAAAGAAGTAGTCAGGAATATGATCCTCACGGATAAAAAACGCATAGACGGAAGAGAGTTCAGCCAGATCAGGAAAATAGAGTGTGAGACTAATGTGCTTCCAAAGACACACGGTTCAGGGCTTTTTACCAGAGGAGAGACACAGGCGCTCGCGGTTACAACATTAGGTACGAGTGCTGATGAACAGCGTATTGACGCTCTGGAAGGCGAGAGCCTTAAGTCTTTCATGCTTCACTACAATTTTCCTTCATTCAGTGTCGGAGAGACGCGCCCGATGAGAGGCCCCGGAAGGAGAGAGATCGGGCATGGCGCTCTCGCGGAGAAAGCGTTGACAGCGGTACTGCCTGATAAAGATAAATTCCCATATACTATAAGGCTCGTTTCCGAGATCCTGGAATCAAACGGTTCAAGTTCCATGGCTACGGTTTGCGCGGGTTCACTCGCGTTAATGGCAAGCGGAGTCCCCATAAGCAGCGCCGTCAGCGGCATAGCCATGGGTATGATAAAGGAAGATGACCGGCATGTGATCTTGACGGACATCGCGGGGGCTGAGGATCATTTCGGGGATATGGATTTTAAAGTCGCGGGAACAAAAGGCGGGATTACAGCCGTTCAAATGGACCTGAAATTGAAGGGTATAGATTTCACTATTCTTGAAGAAGCTTTTGCTGCGGCGAGAAAAGCGCGGCTCTCAATATTAGAAAAAATGAACCAGGCGATATCGGAACCCGCGGAAAAAATGTCTCCCGACGCTCCGAAGATCGTTACTATAAAACTTAAACCGGATAAGATAAGCGAAGTGATCGGTTCCGGCGGAAAAGTAATAAAGAAGATCATAGCCGATAGCGGCGCGGAAATTAACATAGACGATGAGGGCAATTGCCAGGTTTCGTCGCCGAATCAGGAATCGCTGGATAAAGCGGTAAATATTATCAATGGTATTATCGCGGAGCCGGAAGTAGGCAGGATTTATGACGCGAGAATAACTAAGCTTATGAATTTCGGAGCATTTTGTGAGTTTTTGCCAGGGCAGGAAGGTTTGATCCATGTTTCCGAATTAGCCGCCCAGTATGTTAAAAATGTGGCTGATGTTGTAAAAGAAGGCCAGATGGTAAAGGTGAAGATAGTTGCAGTCGATGAACTCGGCCGCCCAAAACTGAGCATTAAACAAGTTGAAGAAAATAAAGATTAATATAAAACGGAAGGAAAGCGCGAAAGACCTTCCAATACCTGTTTACGCGACTTCCGGTTCCAGTGGAGTTGATCTCTACGCGGACGTAGAAGAAGAGTTGATAATCCCGCCTGGCGAAATAAGACTGGTCTCAGCTGGTATATATCTCGAAATCCCGGAGGGATATGAGGCCCAGATACGGCCCAGAAGCGGCCTGGCGCTAAGGCATGGGATAACAATGGTAAATACTCCGGGTACCATTGACAGTGATTACCGCGGGCTGATCAATCTGATCGTTATAAACCATGGTAGATCCGATTTTGCCGTCAAGCGGGGTTTCAGGCTCGCGCAGATGGTTATCAGGGAAGTTATCCGGGCTGAATTCGTCGAAGTGGAAGACCTTGTCGATACGGAACGCGCGGAGGGTGGATTCGGCCATACAGGTGTTGAAATGCGGAGTAAATAAAGCCGGGCCGTTTTATTTTTGCCGGAGTTAAAACTGTTTATTAAAAAACGATAGAGGCGGATAGCCGCCGGATATAGACAAAGATGAAACTTATTGAGGCGCTTATTTCCGGGTTGGTGCAGGGTATAGCAGAATTTTTGCCTATTTCAAGTTCGGGACATCTGGTCCTTGTGCATAAGTTTTTCGGTTTTTCGGAGCCAGGTATGTTTTTTGATATATCTCTGCACGCGGCAACACTTGGATCGGTTATTATTTATTTACGAAAAGACCTTGCGGCCATTATCCGTGGTAAAAATATTAGATTAATTTTATACCTTTTTGTCGCGACTGTTCCTGCAGTCCTGGCAGGCCTTTTATTTGAATCGAAAGTCGAAGAGTTCTTTACCAGTTCATATAAAGTGGCGTATATGTTCATGGTAACGGGAGCCGTTCTTTTCGCGGGGCAGATAGCTCTTTCCAGAAAGGAAAAAGCAGTTAGAGAGCTTAATTTCAGGAATTCGTTGTTCATAGGTATTGCTCAGGCTTGTGCCATTTTCCCGGGGATCTCAAGGAGCGGTGTGACGATCTCTTCCGGGATTTCATCCGGCCTTGAAAAGGATGAGGCTTTTCGGTTTTCATTTTTACTGATGATACCCGTTGTTGCCGGAGCGGCCCTATATAAAGCGATGAGTGTAGATTTTGGAGCGCTTTCTCATGGTCAATATATGAATTACGCGGCCGGAATGGGAACAGCGTTTTTTACGGGGATATGCTGTCTGCATATTCTCCGGAAGATCCTGAGAGAAAAGAAATTGTATATTTTCGCGGTATATTGCCTGATCTTAGGGCTTTTTTGTCTGTTTATTAAATAAAAACCATCATTTTTTTTTTTTTGCTATGGACCAGGTACGAAAAAATGAGATTATAGCTGTAATTCTGTTCGCTTTCAGCCTTTTTTTGTTTTTGAGCATATTTACTTTCAGTGAACAGGATCTATCATTTTACACCAGTAGCCCCAATGTCGCCCCGCAAAACGCGACAGGGATAGTGGGAGCCTGTGTGGGCGGGCTTCTTCTTTTTTTTATGGGGAAAGCCGCGTACGCGATGCCGCTCCTCATCTTCATATGGGGTATATCTCGCCTGGTGCAGGTTGAACACAGTAAATTGTTTTTTAAGCTTTTCGGCACAGCTGTATTGGTGTCAGCGCTTAGCGCAAGTTTCAGTATGCTGGCTGATTCAAGTTCCACAGGGGCATTTCTCAACGGGGGGCTTATCGGCGCTTTAAGTTCTGAATTCCTGCTGGGGTATCTGAGCCGGGCGGGCGCTTCCGTGGTCATCCTTCTTATGATAATACTTTCTGTCCTGGTTGCTACGGAGTTCCTGATACTGCCGATCATAATATCCGCGGTGAAGTTTTTAGCTAAGATGCCCATGCGTATTAAAGAACGGATGCCGGAAAAAAAGATAAGTACCGGTTCCGATATTATACCCCGGCAGAAAAATCTGAAAACGGCTAAGGAAGAAATCGCTAAAAAACTTGAAAATATGCGCAGGCAGGTCGAGGAAGTGCGCAGGACCTCACTCGCGGAGAGAAAAATCGAAGAACAGAAAACCAGAAAAGAACCTGGCAGAGAACCTAAGATCGTAGAAGAAAAAGACGTAAAGAAGGTTTCGGCTCCTAAAACCGCGAGAGTAGCGCCGTTATCGGACGGGAATACGGGGAAGAAACTGGAATATAAAATTCCCTCGTGTGATATCTTGAAGGTGGCTCCGGCGGTAAATCAGAAGGCGCGAGATGAAGATCTGAAACTTCAGGCCGCTACGCTCGAAACTACTCTGCTTGAATTCGGGGTCGAAGCCAAGGTGGTAAAAATAAACAGGGGGCCGGTTATTACAATGTATGAACTCGAGCCCGCGGTCGGGACAAAAGTAAATAAAATAACCTCGCTGAGCGACAATATATCTCTCGCGCTGCGTTCCGCTAATATACGGATAGTCGCGCCTCTTCCGGGGAAAGGTACGATCGGCATAGAAGTCCCTAACCCAAAAAGTGAACTTGTACTCCTGCGCGATATCCTCGAGAGTGAGCAGTATATAGAAGAAAATTCTCCCCTCAAGCTCGCGCTGGGAAAAGAAATTTCAGGTGAGCCCATGATCGCGGATCTGGCGAAAATGCCGCACCTTCTTATAGCCGGAGCAACCGGGTCTGGAAAGACAGTATGCATAAACTGTATAATCAGCAGTATACTTTTTAACGCGTCGCCGGATGAAGTGAAATTTATGATGATCGATCCGAAAAGGGTCGAACTTCAGATATTCGAGGGGATACCTCATCTGATCGCTCCGATCGTGACGAACGCGAAAAAAGCGGCCACAGCGTTTAACTGGGTAATAGGCGAGATGGAAAGGCGTTATGACGTCCTCGCGGAAAAAGGGGTAAGGAATATCGCTACATATAAAGAAAAGATGAAAGAGGGGGATGAAAACCTGCCGTATATCGTACTTGTCGTGGATGAGCTCGCGGATCTGATGATGGTGGCCCAGCAGGACATTGAGGGCGCTATAATGCGTATAGCGCAGCTTTCGCGCGCGGCGGGAATACACATGATCCTGGCTACACAGCGGCCTTCAGTGAACGTTATTACCGGTGTGATCAAGGCAAACCTTCCTTCCCGCATATCCTTTAAAGTGGCGTCAAAGGTCGATTCCAGAACGGTTCTTGACGCCAACGGCGCGGAAAAGCTTCTTGGCAGGGGAGATATGCTGTTTATGGCTCCCGGGGCGGTAAATATAGCCCGCGGGCAGTGCTGTCTGGTGGAAGATTCAGAAATAAAAAATCTTGTGAGGGTAATAAAAGAGCAGGCAGGGCCGCAGTATACCGAGGATATTATCGAAAAGCAGGAGAAAAAGTCCGGCGGAGCCGAACAGGAAAAAGATGACCTTTACAGAGAAGCGATCAAGATCGTAATAAACACAAAGCAGGCGTCAGTCTCTATGATCCAGCGCAGGCTGCGCGTAGGGTATACCAGGGCCGCGAGGATGATAGATATTATGGAGGAAGAAGGCATTGTCGGGCCGTATAACGGTTCAAAACCCCGAGAGATACTTATAGAGGATATGGAAGAAGTGTTGGATTCGGAATAGATCCCGGGAACGGGTCAGATAAAAGAAAACAGGAAAATTGCGCTATGTCGAAAAATAATGTTTCAACTCCCAGAGAGATAGGTAATCTTTTCAAAGAAGCCAGAGAAAAACTCGGCCTGAGCATCCCGGATGCCGCCGCACAGAGCAAGATCCATCATAATGTGCTTGAGGATATCGAGAACGGAGCATATGAGAGGCTCGGAAAACTGTATATGAAAAGCTTTATCAAGAAATATTCATTTTTTCTTGAGCTTGATACCAATTCGATAGCCGCTAAGTTTGATTCCATTTCCGCTGAAATTCCCGCGAAAGAGT
>JBDRAX010000020.1:0-16814 GCA_043823375.1 Candidatus Omnitrophota bacterium
TTCCTGTTAAGGGCGAATGATTATTCGCCCTTAATACACCCGCCCCGTTAAACATTTACATGGATTATTATCACACCAAGTATAGTGCCAATCATACAGGGATACAAATTTTTCCCTCAAATATCAGCATATATTATATACAAAGCAACCCTTGGTTAAAAACAAAATAGTTATATTTTTTCTCTTGCATGCTCCTTTTTTTATGTTATCATATAATTGTTAGTTGATATAACTTTTTTATTATATAACCAAGGCTGTATAATAAGTTAACACTAAAAGAAATACGAGGTATAAAAATGACCAGCTTTTTAGAACAAAGAAAACATCTCCGGGTTAAACCGCTTATTCCGCTGAAGTATAAAAAATTGCGCGCTTCCGCGGCAAAAGAAGGCTCCGTCTCTATGAGCAAAAATCTCAGCCAGGGCGGGATCCTTTTCAATACGACGGAATTCGTCTCTATGGCCTGCCGGCTCGTGCTGGAACTGGACCTTCCAATGCTCTCGGACCCGGTAAAGATAATTTCAAAGGTAGCATGGATACGGAAAACATCTCCTGACAATTACGAGATCGGGAACCAGTTTATCGACATGTCAAAAAAAGACGCGCAGATCGTCTCTGAATATATCGACAGCCTGGCTGGATATACCGCTCCCTGCGGTGCGGAAACTCATGATGATACTTCTGTCTCCTCCGCTGAAACAGAAATCTCCCAGGTCGCGGATTAATCTCTTTTATCCTTTAGAAAAAAATTTTATTTTTTATACGGATAATTTTTAAGGACCTTAAGAACCCTGTCGGCGCATCCGGGCATTTTCGCCTTGTTCTCAATTAATATTTCCTCCGCTGACAAATTTTTTCCATAAAGCTCTTTATCCCCGTCCCAGTGCTGGGTTATAACAACGCCTTCAAGCTGAACACCCAGAAACAGGCCGCGGCTCCTCGAATAGGATAATATCCCTCCGAATTTGGCGTCCGTCGCAGCCTCAGCCGCGCGCCCTACAGGGCCCGCGGAGACAGCGGCATCAACTCCGAGTTTAAACTTCGCCTGAAGGATACCGTCAACACTTCTTCGGCTCATAAAAAGCAGAACTATGTCCGCGGCCTGCCTCCCCTATCTGCCATCCGATACTTCCCCCTGCCAGAGTAAAAAGCGCGGGGCTTGACCATTTACGCGTCTTTTCATCCCTGACCATTATTATCCCCTGTCCGTATTTTCCGCCTATACCCAGCCCTCCGGAAACGGTATTAGGAAATATGGCTATAGCGGCGCATCCCCGCATAAGATCCTCAGGCACACTCTGGTCCGGCATATCCTGTATCTCAGCGAGAACCTTTCCCGACTCTTCAACCAGCCTCGTCCATTTATTCCCGTCAGAATACGCCTCGTGCGCGCCGGACAGAAAACATAAAATACCCGCCAAAAATACGGCAATCCTCCCGCGTATTCTTTTCTTCATCCTTTCTCCTTCATTTCGATCAAAAATGCGTATACTCTCTTTATTTCGACGAAACAGATAAAACCAAATAGAAAAACCGGCTGACAACCCATTGAACCGGCTATTTTCCGGTTTCCGCGTTTTTTCGCTTAATTGATAATACAAAATAACCGGCTACTTACCTTTTCCCCCCGGCTTTCCCTTTTCCCTTTTGTCCGGAACGCTTTTCCATTTTCTGTTTCTGGTTTTCATACCGCGCGGCGTTACGTTCCTCTTTCCGTTCCCTTACAGCATCGCGGACTTCACCTGACACTTCTTTCCCTTTCATACCCGCGCCTTTCGCATCACGCGCCGCCCGGGAAACCTCATTCCCGCCCTTTTTGCCGGGCTTTACGCCGTTCTCAGCGAGCAAAACCCCTTGAGTTAAAAACATACACCCCGCGACAACACCAAGCACAAAAAATATCTTCTTCATTTTCCCTCCTCAAGTTTTATTGTATTTTATCCGCAAAAAAAACAAAAGACAACATGTTTCCCCCCAAAACAACGGGTTATACCAATTCTAAAAAATAAACGCACTTACGCGATCTTTCGTGGCGCACTGGAAAATGCGGGTAAAAAGTTAGCTTAATTTTTGTTGACTTAATGCAAGACAATTGATATAATTTTACCCGGAATGTGTATCCATACGCTAAAAAAAATTATATCAGTAAGGATTGTCACAGTGATTCTTATAGGAGGGCTCATTTTTCCCGATGCAGCCCTTTCTATGTCCGGTCCCCTCACAAGCGCATTGGCTGTTCAGTCAATGTTCAAGTTAATAGTTTCCCTTGCGAAAGTTGATGGTAAATTTGTAATTTCTGAAAACGAAGAAACTTTAAGTAAAATTCAGGCTGGGTTTCAGAAAGATGCTGAAATCCAGTACTTCAATCTGCTTAAAAATAGGGCTACAGAGCTTGGGTTGAGTAAAGCTGGGCTAAAAAGATATATTCAGGAACACTTTGGCCCGATAGAGTTTAGCACGGATAACAATGTTCCTGTTTTATATGATTTTCGAACTATAGGAAACAATCATTGGATACCAAAATTTTCAAAGAAAAACTTTGAGAACGCAATTAAATGTGAAATATGCGGGGCTTTTGAATATAAAAAAACGGCAAAGATCATAATTGCCACGGAAGATGGTCCTGCGGTATGTAATATTGTTGTGTGCCCCCATTGTGGAACAAAAAGGTTATACGAACGTCCAGTAAGCAAGGAGATAGCGAAGCTGTACGTAAAGGATAATTATTTTGGCAATAAAATAATATTGGGAGGCCTTCAAAGAAATCCTGAAGAAGATAGAAAAATAGCGCGGATGAGGGTTGACGAAATAGAAAAGTTTAAACCTGATAAGGGAAAATTACTGGAAATCGGGTTTGGCGGCGCATATGTTTTGGAGGAGGCTAAAAAAAGAGGGTGGGAGGCCAAAGGGATAGAAATTTCTGACTTTGCTGTAGATAGCGCAAGAGAAAAAGGGTTGACTGTTTGTCTCGGAGAAATAACAGAGCAGACTTTGCCTCCAGATGAGTATGATGCAGTAGTCGCATATAGCGTTGTAGAGCATCATACTTCCCCCAGGCAATTTCTGCAAAAGATGTATGGTACACTAAAAGCTGATGGAATAGCCGTTATAAGAGTGCCCCATGTTGAAAAAAAAGAAAACCCAACGATATCCTTATTGGAACATTATTATCATTTCCCCAAAAAAGCATTTGCGAAACTACTACGGGAGACAGGTTTTCATATAATATCTGACGACTTTACAGGAAGACATGTGAGGAAAGAAGGGGTGACAGACTCTCTATCCTTTATCGTTAGGAAAGGAGATATCCGCGAGATCAAAGGACCAAAGCCTGCTCAGAGAGACCAGACTGAATCCACTTGGGGGCAGACATTTATCGATACAGCACTCATGCGAGCATACGAAGCAAAAAGACTTTTTGGCGAAGGGAAGATAGAAAGCCCTGATATTCTTGTGGGAGCTGAAACAAGCTGGATACCTGAAGAGCAATTACCATACATTCAAGAGCTATTAAATAAGCTTAGTAGATTATCTAAGAGAAAAGGGTTAGATAACCTTATAATCAGACGTAGAAAAGGGAAAGCCCTGGCGAGTGTTCTTCGGAAAGAAGCAAATGAAAGAGGAATTCCCAGTTCTAATGTTATCATACTGGGAGACCACAGTATACTTGATAGTAAGTCTTTTAATTCATTCCGTGAGGGAGTAGACCCTGAGAAATGGGCATTCTTTGCTGGGGTCGAACTGCCAGAGAACTTTCCAGAGAATAATTATATAAGACTACTTGAGATGCTTACAAACGCGCTTAATCTATGGTCCGGTAAACATCCGCCAGCAGATACGCCTTTTATGAGAATAGTGCAAGAAGGAAAACGTATTTATAAGTTTATAATGCCCGAAGCAGAACCGATGAGCTACAACCTACTGAAAGAAATATACGCAGGCCAGCTTAAGTCTATGAAATCTGCGTAATGCCTCTTAAGCATAAATAAGACGTTATTGGTTATATTACACTGTATGAGCAAAATATTGCCCCCCCCTGCCATCTGTCAATTGGCATAAAACTGAACTTAAAAGGATTTTAGTGTTTTCGCCCGCATTTCTCACAAACTCGTAAAACGGTACTTTTTTTTAGGGGTTTTATCATAACTCTGTAGTGATGTTACTCCTTTACGCGTAAGCTGTCGCCATATGAGAAGATATTTCGCTGTTCCATCATAAAAATGCTGTTTCCAGACACACTCCACCTGTTGCCTGTTTCAAAATCTCCATAACCGTTTCAAGACTTAACAATGTAATTGTTTGTAGGCTTGCTGGAAGATTTTCTGATAGGGATATCCGCTGGCGAAAGACACAAAAACTCTTCTGACGCTTATTTTTATCTGAGCGCCAATCTTCAAGATCTTATTGCGAATTGTATGCCATTGTGCTTTTGCGAATTCTGTCCACTTTAATCCTATCCGCCTGAGTTCATTGATCAGCATATACGCTACTGAGGATATCCACAATCTCAATTGATTCGCTCTCATAGTCGCGGCTGAAGTCCTGTCCGCGAATAAATACAACTGCTGTTCTTTTATCCGATTTTCCATATCTCCACGGGCGCAGTATATATCCTCCCTCAAAGGCGGGGTAAATTCCATAGGGATCGCCGAAAGTTTTTCCATAGTCCATCCTTAGAAATTTCAGTTGTGGAAACTGTGAAAAACCTGCGGTTTACCACAGTTTCCACAACTTCTACTACGACTGCTTTTACCTTTTGGACTATGGAAAAATCTCCGGCGATAGCTATGGAATTAATTATGGCGTTGAGGTCCTCCTCGCCAATACGCAGATAATAACGCCCGCGAGCCGAATACACAGCGTCATGACCGCTAACTTTAACAAGAACGCAGTCCTTGCCCTGTATTTTCTTTCTTTGAATATCAGGATAAACCTTTGGCTCAATCCAATCGCTGATGGCTTTTGAAATATCCTGTATCGTTGACTTACCCATCTGCTGTCCCAAGACACGTCCATTGTCGTCTATCCCAAAATAGACAGTGCCTTTACTGTGTTTATTCAACATAGCCCCCAAAGAAATAACCGCTTCTTTGAGTTCTGATGTTGACTTCTTGAGTTCAGTAGTTTCGTTTTAAATATATTTCATATGCCCGCCTTTTTACTCCGCGCCTTATTTAAACCTGCGCCCGATTTGCGCGAGTTAAGCGATGCAGGACCAACCCGCCCGGCCAGAAACTTTTCAATGTGATACTGCTGAATTTTATTCGGAGTAGTCTTTCCATTAAGCCAACGGCTGACTGTGGAGAAGGCAACCTGCAACTCCTTTGCCAAATCAACCTGCGTAATTCTATTTTCCAACCGGTATAATTCCAGCTGTCTAATGATGTCCATTGGAACTTGCCTCCGTATCTGTTTTAAAGTGGTAGCTTTAGGACAAATAGCACTCTGTTTTGCGTAGTTTGCATTATATAGCAAAGAAGGGAGTTCAGGCAAGAAAAATTTTGTCGGCCGAGTAAATTGTATCTTATTTCATGAATTCGCTAAAATGACGAATAAAAGATAAACGATACAGCCCTGTATTATGCGATAGGACAGTTGTTCGATATGATAGAACAGGCGAAAAAAAATTCTGTTAATGAAGAGGTAAATCTTTTCGTTAAAGATTATGCCGCCAGGATTGCAAGCCTTCAGGCCAATATCGAAGAGAAACGCGAGCGCCGCAGGAAGCTCTATAATACAATTGAAACAGATACCCTCAGCTACTCGGATGTCGCGCCCGGAATAAAAGAGTTAAACGATGAAATTGACCTCTTGACTGCTGAAATCCAAGAGATCAAATCCCAAAATACACAGCAAGAACCGATTCAGCTCACCGATGACGATATACGGCCTTATGTGCTTGATTTGCAGGAAACACTGATGACGGGTTCAATCGTGGAGAGAAAATCCTTTATGCGCACCTTTATCAAGGAAATCCGCATTGACTACCCAAAAGCGGAAGTCGAATACACCATTCCTCTGCGCATCCCAAACAAAGAAACCCCCTCGAAAGAGGAGGTTCTCTGTATGTACCGGATTGGTAGCCCCAACGGGATTCGAACCCGTGTCTGCAGAATGAGAATCTGATATCCTGGGCCAGGCTAGACGATGGGGCCGCCGGTATCTGTTTTTACGATAGAAATGTTAGCATACAGGCTATTTTTTGTCAACTTTATTAGCGAGCTGTCCGCGCGCGGCCGTGAAAGCCGTCAGGCTAAAGATTCTTAAAAATAGATAGATCCGGTATATTGTTCAGAAGAAAGATCATGCAGGCCCTCTCCAGAGCGAGGATCCTGTAGTATGCCTCTTCTATGGTTCCGCCTATTGAAATAGCGCCGTGTTGTTTCAGCATAACCGCGTTCACTTTACTCCTGATATTGTGGGCTACAGCGTCAGCGAGGTATTGCGACCCGGGCTTAAGATAGCCGACTACAGGAACAGCGTTTACCAGCAGGCAGTCAAATTCATAGGAAGGGCTTTCAAGAAGGCCCGTTCTGTTCGCCGCGGCTATTATATACGGGGAATGGACATGTATGATAGCGCCCACTTTTTCATTGGCGTTATAACACGCTACATGAAGCGGGGCTTCCGAACTTAAAAGGCTGTTTTTTCCTTCAGCGGCTTCGCTGAACGGCAGACGGATATAATCTTCAGGCTTACTTTCCGACATATCAGCGCCTTTTTTTTTGATGATCAGGAAATCTCCGTCTTTTTCGCTTATGTTTCCCCCTGTGCCGATAACCATTTTCGCTTCATGAAGCAACCTGCCGTATTTAGCTAAATTGATCCTTTTGTACATCCTTTAACCCCTTTTTGTTAACACGGTTAAGAGTTACGCCGATATTTGGTTATTATACCGTTGCCCCGCAAAAATCGAAAGAGAAAAAATATCCGGGCTCTGCCGCGATGAATAAATTCCTTGTGCATACACATATTTCTTCTATAATATATCTGTTTTACGGAAACATGAGAAACACTCAAAACAAATAAAGGAGCCGTCTATTATGGTAATGCATATACTGCGCAGTAAAAAAGTAGCCAGAAGAGTACTTATCGGAATATTGATATTGATCCTGCCGGCTTTTGTTCTCTGGGGAATAGGCAGTTTTTCGCAGAAACCGCCCTTGATCGGTACGATCGAAAACCAGAAAGTTTTTCCGGAGGATTTCGCGCGGAGCCTCCAGGGCATAAAAATACAGGCTCTTTTGTCCTACTCCGGCGATTACAATTCGCTTACCAAACTTCTTGATAACCGTACACTTTTAAATTTTATGGCATGGGAGCGGCTTATACTGCTTAATGAAGCCGTAAAGCGCGGGATAAAAGTCCCGAATAAAGAGTTACTTGCCTTTATCTCCGGACAGCCCGCTTTCCAGAGAAACGGAGTATTCGATAAAAAGATCTACGAATACATCCTGACACACAGCCTTTCATTGGACCCGCGCCTTTTCGAAGAACTTGTACGTGAAAATCTCAAGGTAAAAACCCTGCGCGGCGATATCATGAAAACCTCTCCGGTGTCCGATGAAGATGTAACCGATTTTTTCAAAAAAACTTATGACAAAGTCGAGCTCTCGTATTTTATCATCCCTGAGACGCTTTTCGAGAAAAAAAGCGCCGCGGAGGATAAAGAGATACGTGAATACTATGAAAAAAACAGAGAGGCTTTCCTTAAGCCCGAAAAAATCGAGGTTGAATATATATCTCTCCCCTATACGAACACCACGGAAAAGACTTCCGCCGCGCGCAAGGCGGAGCAATTATACTATGACCTTACTTCCGGAGCGGAAAGCTTTGCCGAAACCGCCGCGAAGAATGGTTTGAAATATGACAGGCCTGGGGTTTTCTCCAGGGAAGATGTTTTGCCCGGCATAAGTTTCTCCAAAAAATTCTACGACAGGGCATTCTCTCTGGAAGAAGGCGGCATAAGCGCTCCGGTTTTTTCTTCGGAAGAAAAAGGCGAAGTTTATGTGATACACAAGCTCCGGGATATACCTCCGGTACCTGAAAAATTCGAAGACGTGAAAAACAGCATCGCGGAAAAGCTTAAGGGCATGAAAGCCTCTCAGGCGGCTTTTGACGCGGCTGAAAAAGCTGTAAAAGACCGGAAAACACTTGAAGAGGCGGCCGCGGGCTTCGATCAGGAGATAAAAACATGCGGGCCGGTTTCATCGGACGGATACATAGAAAACGTCGGTTCCGCGGCAGGCATAATACCGGAAGCGCTGAAGAACGGAGAAGGTAAATTTGTCGGCCCCTTTACGGCCAAAAACGGCGCTTTTCTCGCGCGCGTCAACAAGATAATACCGGCGGATCCCGCGGCCCTTAACGACAAAAAGGAAATGATACGGAATAATCTCTTCTCCAGAAAACAAATGGATCTCATGGACAAGTGGTTCCGGGAAAAGAGCCGGAGAGTTACTCTGAAAAAACCTTTGGGCGATATATAAAGCGGAGAAAAAGCGCCATTAATAAAGAACGGCGGGCCTTAAAGCCCGCCGTTCTTTATTCCGCTTTTCTTCTTGAGGATCATTCGAGAAATTTTTCGAGTTCTTTCATGAAATGCGATACGTCTTTAAACCTGCGGTATACTGAAGCGAACCGGACATACGCCACTTCATCCAGGTTATACAGTTTTTCCATTACCATATTCCCTATTTTAGTGGTCTTGCATTCTTTATCCGCTTTCTTCTGTATTTCCCTTTCTATTTCTTCCACTATCTGGTCTATCTGGTCCATGCTCACGGGCCTTTTTTCGCACGCCTTGAGAATACCTGCGAGTATTCTTTCCCTGTCAAACCTTTTCCTCGTACCGTCCCTCTTAACGACCATCAAAGGCGCTTTCTCGACATATTCATACGTAGTGAACCTCTTGGCGCATTTCAGGCACTCTCTCCTGCGCCTGATACTTACGCCTTCTCCGCTCATCCTGGAATCAATGACTTTATCCTCGATATTATTGCAGAACGGACATCTCATTTTCCGAATACCTCCATTTCAACGCCTGACTCCTCGATAAATTTAAGGGCTAAACCGTCAGGATAATCGCCATCGATAACTATCTTCTTTATTCCCGCGTTGATTATCATTTTGGCGCATATACCGCACGGCTGGGTAGTTACGTACAGCGTCGCGCCTTCAAGAGGCACCCCGTGCCGGGCGGCCTGAAGAAAAGCGTTTTGTTCGGCGTGAAGGGCCCGGCACAATTCATGGCGCTCTCCCGACGGGACCCCCATCTCCCGGCGTAGACATCCCGTCTGTTCACAATGCGCGAGGCCCGACGGCGCGCCGTTATAGCCTGTCGCGAGTATCTGTTTGTTCTTGACCACGACCGCGCCTACCTGTCGTCTCAGGCATGTCGATCTGGATGAGACAAGTTTAGCTATATTCAGAAAATATTCGTCCCATGCCGGGCGTTTTACACCGGGTGTTTTTATATCCGCCTTTTTTTTCCGCGTTTTTTTCTTCATGTTCCCGCCTTGATCACATTTTATCGCCGGCAAGTTTTTCCATCTCATCTATCCAGCATTTATAGAGCGGGAAATCTTTCAGGAATTCGCGTACTTCTTCCCTTATCGCCCGCAGTTTATTTTCATCGGAACAGGATTTAAGCGCCGAATCCATAAAACCGGCTATCCTGGCCATTTCTTTTTCTCCCATGCCCCTTGTTGTGGCGGCAGGTATCCCGACCCTGATACCGCTGGTGACAAAAGGGCTTTTTTCATCAAAAGGAATAAGGTTTTTATTTACAGTGATCCCCGCTTTATCCAGGCACGTCTCCGCTTCTTTACCGGTCAAACCCTTACTTGCCGTATCTACCAGGATCAGATGATTATCCGTCCCGCCCGATACCAGGCGGTATCCGCGCGCGAGCAGTTCTTCCGCAAGTTTTCTCCCGTTACGTATCACTTTTCGCTGGTATTCCCTGAATTCCGGGCGTAAGGCTTCCAGGAACGCTACCGCTTTACCGGCGATAACATGCATAAGCGGCCCGCCCTGCAGGCCCGGAAAAACTTCGGAATTGATCTTTTTAGCGTACCGCTCTTTACACATGATCATGCCTGCCCTCGGCCCCCTCAAAGTCTTATGTGTGGTCGTTGTGACAAACTCAGCGAACGGCACGGGGCTGGGATGTTCCTCCGCCGCTACAAGCCCCGCTATATGCGCCATATCCACCATGAAGAGAGCGCCCACCTCGTCGCATATCTCCCTGAACTTCGCGAAATCTATTATCCGGGGATACGCGGACGCGCCCGCTATTATCATTTTGGGCTTATGCTCGAGCGCTTTTTGCCGTATTTCCTCAAAGTCAAGCTTTTCAGTTTTCCTGTTCACTCCGTAAAAAACCATATTGAAATGTTTCCCTGAAAAATTCTTGAAATGCCCGTGCGTAAGATGCCCTCCGCAGGCAAGGTCCATGGCCATAACCGTGTCTCCTATATTGAGCATGGAAAAATAAATGGCCATGTTAGCCTGTGACCCGGAATGAGGCTGTACATTAACATGTTCCGCCCCGAAAAGCTTTTTAGCCCTCTCTATGGCTATATCTTCGGCAACGTCGACAAATTCGCAGCCGCCGTAATACCTGGCGTGCGGATATCCTTCGGCATATTTATTGGTCATTGCCGATGAAACCGCGTCCATTACGGCGCGGCTCGTGAAGTTTTCGCTGGCGATAAGTTCTATGCCTTCATTCTGCCGTATGGTTTCGTTAAAAACCGCTTTAAAAATGTCCGGATCAGTTTTCTTCAAATGTCTCATATCATCTCCCCCGATTAAAAATTACCCTGTATTTTCATACTGCCGCTCTTACTATCCGCGTTTACCTGTTTTTCTGAAAAGTTTTTTTTCCATTTCTTTTATCTGCCTGACGCGCCTGGAATGCCTGCCCTTAAGGGATCTTTCCTCTAACCAGGCTTTGGCTATGCCGCCGGCTTTCCCCGGCGTAAGCTTCGTGGCGGCGAGCACAAGGATATTGGCGTCATTGTGCCGCCTTGAAGAAACGGCGTCCTCTTTCGTATGGCAAAGCCCCGCCCTTACGCCCGGGAGCTTATTGGCTATTATCGACATGCCGATGCCGGATTTACATATCACTATGCCGCGCGCCGCTTTACCTTCCGACACTTTTTTAGCGGCGTCAAAACCGAACCGCGGATAATCCGCGGGCTCATCCGACCATGTCCCTACATCCTCCACGATATACCCCGCGCCCTGGAGTATTTTTTTAAGGCTTTCTTTTAATCTGAATCCGCCGTGATCCGCCCCTATTACTATTTTTTTAGCCATTTCAAAAGCTCCTCTATCGAGTGTTTTATAAGCGTAAAAGTTATCCTGTAAAACGCCATTGTCCTTCCTATCGGGTCAGGGATAGACACGTCCCCTTTCCTGTCAGGATCGAACTCTCCGAGAAAAAAAACCTTTTCCCGCGCCGCGGGCACTTCATGCACGATCTGGGCTTTATGCATATGCTCCATGACGAGGATCATGTCAGCCCAGTTTATAAGCTCCTCTGTCAGGGCTTTCGAATGATACTGCCCTTTATCCGTGATCCCGGCTTCCGAAAGCGCCTGGAACGCCTCTTTTGTGGGAAGCATACCGTTAATACCGAGAGTCCCCGCGGACTTTATCTCAAGGGCGAATCCCTCTTCCGGAGCGCGTTTACTCATGTACGCTTCAGCCATAATGCTCCGGCAGCTGTTCCCCGTGCATACGAATAATATTTTTTTCACGTTTTCCATGGCTGTTTTTCAATAGGGAGGAACCCGCGTTCTCTACCCATCAGGCCGTTTTTTTACTATAGTTTCAGTTTCCTGTTCTTTTCATCGATTTTTCTGACAAGGCTCTTTTTGTAACCCTGAAGTTTCTTCGCGATATCCGCGCTGCCGAGCGCTAATATCTGCGCGGCGAGTATCGCCGCGTTAACAGCCCCGGCCCTTCCTATAGCCACAGTCGCCACAGGAATACCCGCAGGCATCTGTACCGTGGACAAAAGAGAATCCATGCCGTCAAGCTGGGTGTCCATAGGCACGCCTATAACAGGAAGCGTAGTATGCGCGGCTACAACCCCCGCCAGATGAGCCGCTCCGCCCGCGCCGGCTATTATCACTTTTACCCCTTTTTTAGCGGCTGTTTTCGCGAAAGACGCCGTTTTTTCCGGGGACCTGTGCGCGGAAAGTATTTTCACGTCATGCCCTATGCCGAACTCTTTCAAAGTATTGCTCGCTTCAAGCATAACCGGCAGATCTGAATCACTGCCCATAATAATGCTCACCAGAACTTTCATCAGAATACCTCCTCTGTCACAGGCGTCAGGCTCCATCCGCCGCTTATCTTTCCCGGGGCCCCGCCGCCCAAGCTTCATATCCGGGCGATAGCCCTGCACGCTATATCCTTACGGTAATGCATGCCTTCAAAATTTATTTTTTCAACAGCCCTGTATGTATTTTCCACGGCTTCTTTAATGTCCCTGCCCGCGCCCACTATGTTAAGCACTCTGCCCCCGGATGTAAAAAACTCTCCGTTTTTAAATGTTGTGCCCGCGTGAAAAACAAGAGCCCCTTCTTTCTCAGCCTCTTCGATCCCCGTTATTTTTTTTCCGTTCTCATAATCCCCCGGGTATCCTCCCGAAGAAAGGACCACGCATACAAACTCCCTTTCATCCCATTCCATCTCCATCCCCGAAAGCTCGCCCTTCGCGACAGCCATCATGACTTCCGCGAGATCGGACTTAAGACGCGGGAGTATCGCCTGTGTCTCCGGGTCTCCAAACCGCACGTTATATTCAAGCACTTCAGGGCCTTTATCCGTGATCATTATCCCGGAATAAAGTATGCCCTTATACAGGATCCCCTCGCTTTTCAAGCCTTTTATGGTAGGCCGGACTATGTTTTCCATTATTTCCCGCATAAGCCGGCTGTCAATAACAGGAGCGGGCGAATACGCGCCCATACCTCCGGTATTCGGCCCCGTATCACCGTCATTTATCCGTTTGTGGTCCTGGCTGGAAGCAAGCGGAATAACTTCTTCCCCGTCAGTTACGACCAGAACGGAAGCTTCTTCGCCCCTGAGAAAGTCCTCTACAATGATCTTATCACCCGCCGAGGAAAACTGTTTTCTAACCAGCATGTTCTCAGCCGCTTCTATGGCTTCTTCCGCGCGCTCGGCAATAACTACACCCTTTCCCGCCGCCAAACCGTATGCCTTGACGACTACGGGGTAAGCGGCATTGCTCAGATATTTTTTAGCTCTGTTAAAGTCGTCGAAAATTTTAAAAGCCGCGGTAGGCACATTATATTGCCCCATTATTTCCTTTGAGAATATCTTGCTTGATTCCATACGGCTTGCCGCGTAAGAAGGGCCGAAAACATTTATCCCCGCTTTTTCAAGGTCATCCGTAATGCCCGCGGCAAGAGGCGCTTCAGGGCCAATGACAACAAGATCTATTTTTCTCGCCCTGCAGAAATTTATAACAGCTTTGTGGTCCTTCACGTCCAGTTCCGTATTTTCGGCGCACGAAGCTGTTCCACCGTTACCGGGCGCGCAATAGATCTTCCCCGCGGAAGGGCTCATGTTCAATTTCCAGCATATCGCGTGTTCCCTGCCTCCTGAACCTATGACTAAAATATCCATGGCAGTCAAACCCTCCCCCTCAGCTCAACTTCATGTTTTCCCTTTTCCACCTCTCCGATGATCCAGCTTGAGAGGCCGTAATTTTTTTGAAGTATCTTCTTCGCTTTTTCCGCGTCACCGGGAGAAAGAGCTAAAACCATCCCTATTCCCATATTAAACGTGCGGTAAAGTTCTTTTTCTCCAAGCCCGCTCTTTTTAACGATAAGTTTAAATATCTCCGGCATTTCCCATGCCCCTTTATATATCACAGCCTTAACTCCGGCCGGGAACATCCTCGGTATATTGTCATAAAAACCCCCGCCTGTAATATTCGCGGCACCCTTGATCTTAACTTTAGCCGCTAAGCGCGTAACCTGCTCGACATAAATGGTCGTAGGCTTCAGTATGATGCCCTTATATTTTTTTATCTCCTTTTCTGAAAAGATCCTGCGGACAAGAGAATACCCGTTTGAATGAATGCCGCTGGAAGCGAGCCCCAGAAGCGCGTCTCCCGGTTTTACGCTTTTTCCGTCAATAACTTTTTTCCTGTCTACGATACCCACGCAAAAACCCGCCAGGTCGTATTCCCCTTCAGGATACATACCCGGCATCTCCGCGGTCTCCCCGCCTAAAAGCGCGCACCCCGCCTGGCGGCAGCCGTCCACGATCCCTTTAAGCACATCCGTCCACACCTTTGCGTCAAGCCTTCCGGCCGCGAAATAATCCAGGAAAAATATAGGGCGCGCGCCGGAACACAGGGTATCATTTACGCACATGGCGACAAGATCTATACCTACAGTATCATGCTTATTAACGATCTGCGCTATTTTAAGCTTTGTCCCCACCCCATCCGTTGATCCCACAAGTAGAGGGTCTTTTATCCCGGACTTACGCGGATCAAAAAAACCGCCGAAACCGCCTATGGAATCCATGCTCCCTTTTATTCTCGTTGTATCGATCAGGCTCTTGATATTTTTTATAAGCCTGTCCGCCTTGTTAATATCGACCCCTGCCTGTTTATAAGTAATTTTCTTCATTGTTATCCTTTCATCCCAAAACCCGGGCCGGCGATTCTTATTCCAAACCTATGTTTTTAAAGACTTTATCTATATGGCGCGTATGATACTCCAGACTAAAACAGTCCTTTATCTCTTTTTCCGAAAGGTATTTTCGCATATCACCGCTCTTAACGATGATCTCCCTGAATCCTTCCCCTGTTCTATACGACTCGAGCGCCGCGGCCTGCACTATGTCATACGATTCCATACGCGTAGCGCCTTTTTTAATAAGTTCAAGCATGATCCTCTGAGAATATATGAGGCCTTTTGTCGCCCCGATATTTTCCATCATCTTATCTTCATTTACAACGAGTTTTTTTATCAGTTTCCCGGCTTTATCCAGCATATAATCAAGCAGAATGGTAGAGTCGGGAACAATAACCCGCTCAACCGACGAATGTGAAATATCCCTTTCGTGCCATAACGCCACGTTTTCTATCGCCGCTGTCGCGTTACCCCTCAAAACCCTGGCAAGCCCGGTTATTCTTTCGCATATAATGGGGTTTCTTTTATGCGGCATACTGGAAGAACCCGTCTGCCCGCTGGCGAAATATTCCTGTACTTCTCCTATCTCAGTTTTCTGAAGCCCTCTGACTTCTACAGCGATCTTTTCAAGAGTAGCGCCCACAATAGCTATGACATTGAGATAATAAGCGTGCCTGTCTCTCTGAATGATCTGGCTCGATACCCCGGCAGGCTTAAGCCCAAGTTTCCCGCACACATACTCTTCAACAAAAGGGTCCACATTCGCGAAAGTCCCCACAGACCCGGACATTTTTCCTACAGCTATAGTTTCTTTCGCGTCCCTTACTCTTTTCAGGTTACGTTCCATCTCTTTATAATACAAAGCAAACTTTAACCCTAACGAAATAGGCTCGGCATGTACCCCGTGAGATCGGCCCATCATGGGTGTCTTTTTGTACTTAAGTGCTTTCTCTTTAAGTATTTGCAAAAACTCAACAATGCTTTTTTCAATAAGCCCCATGGCTTCCGCCATCATAATGGATAAACCCGTGTCAAGGATATCGCTTGAAGTAAGGCCGAAATGAAAATATTTGGCAGGCTCACCCACATTTTCCGAAACATTTTTGATAAACGCGACTACATCATGATGAGTAACGGCTTCTATTTCATTTATCCTTTTTACATCAATAGCCGCCTTCTCCCTGATAGTCTTTACAGCCGCGCGCGGTATAAGCCCCAGGACAGCGAACGCCTCACACGCGAGTATTTCAACTTAAAGCATTTTTTGGAATTTATTCTCATCTGTCCATAATTTTGCCATTTCCGGGCGGGAATATCTTTCGATCATGTTCTCTCTCTCCTGTCTGTGTTAGCGGATGAATATAAATATACCTATATATTATTACGATACTAAAGAATATTTCTTATAACACAGAACCATACTGTGTGTCAATAGGAGGTATTCAGACGAAAATTATGGCGGAAATCCTGTAAAATAGAAGCATAGTTATGTCCTCACGACTGTTTATTATAGCCTGTGGGCGCGGCCAGTACAATGGGGTATCCCCCATTGACCTTACATAATCGTTATAATTCCGGCTTACTACGACAGTTTGTAAAAAATACGGGCTAGCCCGCATTTCTCACAAACAGTCTATTACGAAAGCAGAACTGCTTGTATCTACTGCGTTTTCATGAAAAAATGAGTTTGACGTACTTCAGTACGCCTTCACTCATTTTTTCACTCAGGCCTTGTATCTACAAACATTTATGCTTTCTCACTACAACTGTTTGTGAGAAATACGGGCTAGAATTCTACCTGGAATCTGGTCTGCACTCCATCGGCATATCCCTTTCCATTAAGATTTGTGTGCACGTAGTTAAACATTATACGCATAACGGGATTAAGATACCAGTTGACCCCGCAGGTAACATCATTAAGTATCCCTCCGTTAATATTAACAGATTTGCTGTTAAGGTCGATGTGAGAATACCGGGCGGCCAGCTCCCATGCCCCCCAGGTTCGGTCATTTATCGAGAAGTTGTTTATAGGCTTTATGCTCTCGAACTCAGCGCGTGATTTGTCGAAATTCCTGTGTTCTCCCGTAAGGAAGTAACTGACATATCCGTAAGCACCGTAAAGGA
>JBDRAX010000021.1:0-14692 GCA_043823375.1 Candidatus Omnitrophota bacterium
CGGGACGCCGGCTTTATTTTTCAGCGGCGTATTTTTGCCGAAGGAAAGTTTGCATGGTAAACTTTGTCGGAAAAGTACAAAAACAGGAGGGTATGTATGAGAAAAACATTTTGCGGTATTTTTTCCGTTCTTTTGTTCGCGTGTATTACTGCCGCGCCTTATACCGCCATAGCTCTGGATGATGCCGGAAAGAGCCTGATCAGGACCGAGATCGATACTATGATGAAAATAGTGATCATGTCAGCGGAAAGGTGCGATGTGGCGGCTGTGATGTCGAATTTATCAGGTGACGGGGATAATATGTTCTTTATCAACAGCGAGCCGTACGACCTGACTTCACTCGCCGCTGAATTCGAAAGGGAATATTCTAAAATGAAAAGGCAGACGGTCAATGTTATAAGCTCTAAAGTCATGGTATTCAGCCCTGACGCCGCGGCCTGGATAGGTTATGGAAAAGGGCGCGTGGAATATAATTCCGGCGAAGCTATGGATTATGTTTTTTCCGAGACCTGGATCTGGGAGAAGATAAAAGGGAAGTGGGCCGTTACTCATTACCATGAGTCGGCGTAACAGGCGGCAATGGATAGTTTTATAAGAGGGGGGCTTAAGTTGGGTTTTTTATACATAGCTATAGGAGGAGCGCTCGGGGCGGTCATGCGTTACTGGATGTCGGGTTTTGCGCACAGGTATACATCCGGCGCGTTCCCGCTTGGCACGCTCACGGTCAACCTGGCAGGCTCCCTGATAATTGGCTTATTGTGGGCCGTGTCCGAGGTCACGATAATATCCCAGAATATCAGGCTTTTCGCCTTTATCGGGATACTCGGGTCCTTTACGACTTTTTCCACGTTTTCTCTTGAGAATTTCAACCTCTTAAGAGACGGCGAGTATGGATTGTTTTTTTTGAACGCGGCTTTGAGTTTATTTCTCGGTCTCGCGCTTGTTTTCGCCGGATACGCCATGGGGCGTTATTTGACGGGCTTGACCAGATAACCAGAGGAGATAGTATGAAACTTCCGGAAGAAGGGATGCTGCTCAGGATCTTTATAGGCGAGACGGATAAGCACGAAGGAAAACCGCTTTATGAACAGATCGTTTTCAAGGCGCGGGAGGAAGGGCTCGCCGGCGCGACCGTTACCAGGGGTATCATGGGCTTCGGCGCCGACAGCAGAATGCATACCGCTAAAGTCTTAAGGCTTTCAGAGGACCTCCCTGTTGTGATAGAGCTCGTGGACACCAAGGAGAACCTTGAAAAAATAATGCCTTTTATAGATGAAATAGTGACGGAAGGTTTAATAACTCTGGAAAAGGTAAAGGTTATCAAGTACAGGCACGGATAACCGTGAGGCTGAAGGCCAAGCGTTCCCCACATTTATATTTCGCCATACAACGGAAGATGTCATGTTTCGCCAGGGGCATATTGCGTATGCCCCTGCTTCGCGCCAATAACACACAGCTCATTTCATCCGGTTGAATACCCCTTATTAACGCGTCCCGCGGTGTCATGCGTCTCTCGATTGTTTGTTTTTCATGGTTTCGCCACGTGGCCGGAGGGCACACGCAATGCGCCTCTGTCCGGGGGTATTTACGAATATGGGGAAGGTTGTATTTATCGTGAATTATCTATTCGTATTGTGGGTACTCCGCGCGTTCAGGTGACGCCGTCAAGGGGGAAAGCGGAAAAACTAAAGAAGAACGTTAATAATATGCAAAAAACAGCCACTAAACCACGCCACATAGTTTTCTCCTTTTTACTATATCTATTACTCATAATGGAAAAGGAAAAGGTAACTACTATTTTAAGCAGTTTATATTAACCTAAATATAATAACAAGAACGTATGTCACCGTTATCTTAAAGATTTTTGTTTAGATTCCCAAACAAAAAATATTTAAGTAATTAATGGAAGCTAAATAAAGACCGGGTTAAGAGGAAAAAAGATTGCAAGCTTTATATTGTGCTAACATAAAAAGAACTGTAAAATAACAAGAGGTAGCAGGTACAAGTTTTTATTTAACAAAATATATGTGGAGAGAAATGTTGTTTAAAGTTAGGTTTAAAAGTTGGTTTAAGATTGTGGCATTGTTTGTGGCCTGCCTTTTTTTCTTTGATACAATTTCATGGGCAGCCCCTCAAAATAAATCTGCCTTGAAACTACAAGTTCAATCCAGATTTAATCCTGTCTTAGATATTAATAACATAGAATACGAATTTCATCTTGGAGTGGAGATCGCCAAAATAATCGCTATTGTACTGAGAGATAGAAGTAAACCCTTTCAGGATATTAATGGAGAACTGGATAAATGGTATTCCGGGATATCCGGAAATAAGAAAGAGCGCGTTTTCAATGTTTTGAGAAATCCGAAGGCTGAAGATGATTCAACGATAATAGAGCTGGGATTTTTCAGGGATCCTGAAAAGGAAAAAACCCTAAGGATAAGTTTTTCAGGGAAAAATGTTTCTGAAATTTTTGAAGACAGGACCCGATTGAAAATAGAGGCGATGTCCCCGGATGGTTCTGGTGATGTTCTGGATTTTGAGCTTAGAGATAAAGAAGTCGATCTGGTGGCAGGAAATGAAGAAGGGGAAAAAACAAACGCACTTGGGGATATTATACTGGATGATAAAAGAGTACAGGATGGGACAGATGATCCTGGAGAGGAAAAGGTATCTATAAGAAAAGATATTGCCAAAAACAAAGGGATAATAAAGCTCATATATATTCCGGCAGATAAAGTTGCCATTTTTCCATGGCTTCAGAAGATGTTCGGTGCGTTTGGATATAGTGATGTCTATAGATATGTAATAGGGCCGCTGATAGAGACCTCATTTCTGTCTGTGCTTTTTTATTGCCTGAGCGTGCATGGCGCTCTCATTCCTTTTATTTTTGGAGCGATGCATGCGGAGAGGCTCTCATTAAGGAATATTATCAGGCAGGCCTTAAGCGGGCATATGGTTCTGGGTTTTTTTCTTTCTCCCGCAAGCTTCCAGATGTTTTTCAGTATAGATCCGGTTTTGAGTATCCTGTGTGCTTTTGCAATGCATGCCTGCGTCAACAGGACATATCTGTCTGTGGCAGGAGCGTGTAAGGCTTTAGCGGGAAAGATGGAGTCACTGTTGCGCCGGGGCTTTATAAGGAAGATATGCGGATCTTTTTCGTGGAGAACAGGAAGGCCGGAATTTCGCCGTGTTGTGATCGCTATTTTTGTTTTTTTTCTCTGCAGTTTCGGATGTCCGGTACGGGCGCAGGAGCAAACACAAAGTTCCGTCAACGCAGGCGGGCAGGGTGTTGTGGCAAAACAGGAAGCCCAATACCGCGTTGAAGCAGTAGAGATGTATAGGAGAATAATCCATGCTTCTATCCCGGAAAGAGCCAATAGGGATATCAGGGCAGTTGTCATGAAGATACTGGATAAGAGAATCTCCCCAGTCGGCAGAAAGTATTATTTGAAAGTTCTGTTCAGAGTAGTTTCCAGCATGGAAGCAAACACGGCAGCCAGAAAACTGTCAGCCGGAGAGATCCTGGGGATAATAAGGATATTGCCCGGGACAGAGCAGGTAAGGGCTATAGAGGAATTGAAAAATGAAATACTTTCTCTGGATCAGGAAAGGTTCAAAAGGGGATATTATATTAACCTCATATTATTGAGAGATATGATACTTTCGTCAGAAATATCGCACCTATCGAGAGAGAATAGTATCCGGGCGCTGTTAGAGATGTCGTTAAAAGTCAGCGAAAAGAAAGAAGATAAGTATCTGGAGAGAACATTACACGCAGTATTGTCTGAGTGCGGAGAAACGCTTGATATTTTATTATCGGACCTGAAGTCCATAGACAGATACAAAACGCAAATAGAAGATGTGCTTATCTCTTATACATATAAAGCAGGAAGAGAAGAAAGGAAAAAAGATCTGTATGCTATTTTCAGGGATACCCTGGCCTGTCCGGTATTAAGGGCGATGGTTTTAGGCGCTATTGAGAGAAACAATCTCGAGGGTGTGATTGTTATGAAAATATTACGGGAGGGAGTAAAAAGCGGTAACGGGATGATCTCAGAGAGGTCTAAAAATATATTTTCTGGCAGGATCGGCAAAGTGATTAATAGCTACCGACAGCGCAGGATGTCCGCAAGTGATGCGATAAATCTGGTAAGTTTCGGCATAGGGAACGAAGATCTTGAGCGCCGTTTTAATTTATCGGGCTTCATAACCGTCTTAATTGAAGATACTGATGATATGAAATTTTTAACCGGATTCCAGGGCAGAACATCCAATAAATATTTAGAAGACAGAATAAAGGTCCGCGTACGTTCGATAAAGTTCAGAAACCTTAAACGGACGATTCTGGAATATTCTACGGAGATCCGGGAATACGCGAAGAAACATCCGTCAGAGATCATCAGCTTGTTCCTTTTACTGTTTTTCTGGAGGGCATTGAAAAAACAGCAGAAGCTCAGAAAAAAGATTTCGTCTGAAATAAAGGGGTTTGACGGGGACGACGCTTCTTTTAAGGCTTCAATAGAAAGGCTCTTCAATGAGCGCAGCCCTTTATGCGTGAAGATGCTGATCCGCGTTGTAAACAATAAGAAAGCATCTATCAGGGTTCGCAGCGGCGCGATAGACGCGCTGGCCCTGAAAGGGATCGTGCGGGCTGTTCCCGTGTTGATGGGCGCGCTTAAGGAAGAACCGTTAAAACTGAGGGTACAGCACGCGCTCTTTACGATGAATAAGGCTGATATGCTTCTGACACTGCTTAATGAAAAAAAGTATAGAGAAGTCCACAGGTCTATTGCCGAGGTATTGCTTAATCTGGATGTGCGGGACTGCGAGGTTATCCCATATTATGTAAAGTTTTTGAGGCATGAAAGAGAAGACTTTAGAAAAAAAGCGAAGAAACTGCTTATTGCTTTCGGTACTTACGCGGATAAGAGCCTGGAAGAGGCTTTAAGGAAGCAGGAGGATGCGGATCTGCAGAAAGAAGTAATATCTGTATTATCCGGCAGAAAAGACAGAGAAGCAGTTGAGTTATTAATAAGAGCGCTCAAGTATGGCGAAAGCGTGGCAAGGTCAGCTGAAAGTGTTCTGGCCGCACATGGCGGAACAGCCTTAGAGCCTCTGGTCGTGGCACTGCGGGATCCCGGTTTGCGCGGAGAAGCGGAGAAAGTCCTGGTAGAAGCAGCACGAAAAAATGAGGATCTGATAGTAGAGCTCATTAAAGAGTTAGATGAAGAGGATATCAGGCCATCGATCAAAAATATTTTGAGAAAGGCGGGGCCCGTCGTAAGGATAAAGCTTATCAGATATATCCCTGCTATCTCAGAGAAAAACCGGGAGGAAAAGATACAGGCGGAAAAGTTTCTGCGTGAAATATCAGAGTCTGATGATGACATAGATATCCTGGTCGATTCGTTCAGGGAAGAGGAGCGTATACGAAAAGAAGCGGAGAAGGATCTGCTCGCAAAAGGGACGGGTATTGCGGCAAGACTGGTCAATAGACTCAGAGACAGAAGTGTTGCCGCGCAGCTTAAAGGCATCCTTGTCAGGATGGGTAGCCCTGCCGCGCCTGTATTAGTAGAGGCATTGGCGGATGACGCTATACGAGAGGATATAGAGGATATCCTTCTGGATATCGGGCGGGAAGCCGTGGGATTCCTGATCGGCAGTCTTTCCTTACCTGTCCTGGGGAAATATGCGAAAAAGATCCTTCTCAGGGTGGAGGGGCTTCCGGTGAAAAGCCTGGTTGAAAGATTGTCTGACGCGGATCGAAAAGAGCAGATAAAAGAAATACTTTACGGGATTGGGAAGCCGGCGGAAGCCGCTTTGATTGAAGCATTATCGTACCCGGAGGTCAGAGAAGCCGCGGAAGAGGTGCTGTTGAAGATAAATGCCGGGATAGGCGATGTCTCTCTGGTGATGATCAACGCTTTGAAAGTGAATGAAGATCTAATGAGGGAGGCAAAGGCCGGGTTAATAGCAAGGGGAAAATATCTGGCTGGGGAGCAAAGAAAGGGGTTTATTCGCGCTTTAGCGGGTTCTTTGGATTCGGGAGATTGCAGGAAAGAAGTTGTAGAGATATTAAAAGATAGCGGGGAAGACGATATAGGCTTGTTAGCTGATATCATCGAAGAAGATGGTAGTGTTTCTGTTCAGAGCGGTATTATAGAAGTTTTAAGCGGTAAAGGAAGTAAACCCGCCGCAGCCGCCATATTAACGGCCTGGAACAAAACCGGAGACGCGCTTAAGCTGGAGGCAGGCAAAGCTTTGAGGGGTATGCCGGCGGAAGTTAAAAGAGATCTGGTAGAGGATCTGGAAGCCGATAAATACAGCGGTCTAAGAAGTGATATTATAGAAGTTTTGATGGAGGCAGGCATAATTGATGAAAGGTTGATCCCGTATTATACAGAGTCCCTGAAGGCTGAGCGAATAAGACCTGAGGCGGAAAAGATCCTTATCTCGATTGCCGGCCGTGATGATGCCCTCGGGGATCTGTCAAGGCAGCGCCTGTTAACAATGCTGGAGGAAAATGAACTTTTGAGCAGTAACGCGGATATTTCCTTAAAAGACAGTATTTTAAGGGTCTTGCTTCAGATAGGGCGCCTCAGGGATGTAAGGTTCGCGCCATGGATGATAGACCTTTTAAGATCAGATAAAGAGTTAATAAAAAAACGGGCGAAGGGTATCCTGGCGGCGTTTGGAAGCGGAGTGACTCAGGAACTGGTTAAAGCCCTCGCGGATAAAGAGATCAAGGAAGAAGTAGAAAGTATACTGTTATCGATCGGCACCGGGGCGGCAGATGCCCTGGTAACGGCCCTGAAAAATGGTTACGAAGAAGAACACAAAGAACATATAAGAAAACTTCTCTGTGATTTGGCGAAAAATGATAGTTTCATCAAGGCGAAACTGCTGGATGAGTGGATATCTTATGCGGTCAGTGGTTCAAAAGAAAAAGATATATTGCGGGAAGGGGTTCTGGATAAGCTCTCAGGGGGGGGGATTATAGGAGGAGACCTGAGCGGTATAGAAAAAGTTCTACTGTCCTATAGATCTGATGAAGAAATACTTGCCGCTATAAAAAATGCTATCAGAAATAAATGCACTAAAGAAGAGATCTGGCTACTGATAAAAAAAGAAGTATGGCCTGCTTTAGCCCCGGATGGGGAAAAAACTGTTCTCTATTTGGAGAACAAGACGGAGAAAGAGGAAACCGCCCATTTTTTGGCGGAGAGATTATTTGAGAGGGTTAGATGGACGGGGAGAAAGTTTGATCTGGATCTCTTCTCGGAACTTATATTGAGCTATTCCGGACTCGCGAAAGAATTTATCCCGCGACTTATCAGAGAAGGACTTAAATATGACGATAGTATATTCAGGATATATGAGAAAGCCGGAGAATATTTGAAAAGTGGCGCGAGCCGGGAAGCGAAGAAGAACAGCAGATACGCGTTTTATTATTTGGCGTATGGCTGGATGAAAGAAGGGATGGATATAGATAAAGTTTATATGAACTCAATGGTAGCGTTAAGCTGTAATGACGGTTTAAGAAAACAGGAGTTTCTTGCTTCATTTATGCAGGAGATTTTTAGAGCATGGAATATGGAAAAAAGCAGCAGCAGGAAAGAAGAAATTCTTGAATGGGCGGAAAAAGTGCTGAAACAATTTAGAGGAGCCGCGGAAAGCTTCTATCCCGAAGAATGTGGCTGGAGTGAAGGGCGGATAGATTTTTATATTAGACATAATGTAATAGAATGGGACGCCCCGGATAAAAAAAGTGCCAGGTGGAAATATATATGGACAGATGAAGAAACATTAAGAAGGCAGTGTAATGTTGTTGACGCCAGTCTTAACAGGGACATATTTCCGGTTTGGAGGATAAAACGCGACGAGAGAAATTCAGCGACACTGTGGGGGATGATAATAAAAGAATACAAGGGAGGATATTCATCTGCATATAGAAAGGTAAGCGGGGCTGTTAATTATGCTATCGATAATGGTACGTTTGTCGAGAATTGTTATAGCCTGGATATCGGATGGTTCAAAAGGTTCAGTTTCTGGGGAGATGAAATGACGGATGATCTTAGCAGTATCATTGCGGGCAGGATAAGCAACAGGCCAGAAGGACGAGCGGAAGAAGGGAAAGTCATGGTGGAGAGGTTTAGATCCATGGAATTTATAAAGAGGCTTGAATCCCAGCGTATCCTGTTTGATTATGGTGAATATATAAAATGGAGAGGAGATTATGAAGAGGGAGATCTTGTTGAGAAACTGAGAGCTGGCAGTTTTTCGAAAGATGAAATTGAACATGTCTTATCGTTGTGGCGTAAACCTCTTGCCGTGCTTTTGTATCCGAGAAGTGACTGGAATGGAGGTTTTATGAAAACGCTTCTGGCTGACTTTCTGTCTAATGGATACAGGGTGATGTATTATGAGGTGGGGGATATCGACCAGTGGAAAAAAGCATTAAAAAACGCGACCGGCCAGGGGCAGAAGGCGTCGGTACTGGTTATAGCGGGACATGGTTCCCGCAGTTCTATACAGCTTGATAATGATGACACGATCTCTCTGGGGGATAAATCCAGGCTTCGAGATGAGGGATTTGATGAGTGCATGGAAGACGAAGGGATTGTGCTGCTGCAAAGCTGTAGTACGGGGCTGGGTGAAGATGAAGATAATATGGTGAATATGTTCTGTTATGATGTATTTAAGAACGCGAGAGTCGTAGGGCCGCAGGAAGATTGCTGGATACATAGCATAGAGTTTGAGGAAGATAAGAGATTTAAAGAAGTAAATTATGCGGTCAGCAAAGAAGTCGACGCGGTTTTCCGTAATATATGGGGGCAGGAATGGACCGGAAAAATGAACCAGTTGTATGGGGTAAAAAGGTATTACGCGTATCCGTCTACAGTATCAGGTATCGTGAAAGCGACGGCGGATAAAAACGTACACTGGAAATCTCTTAAGAGGGCGCTTGATAATTTTTTAGAGAAAGCGATGGTTGGAGAGGAAATTCCCGCAGCATTAAGGGTGGTATTAAGGAACTTTTTAACATATGCGCATAGTTGCGGCGTACGGAAGATAACAGCTCGAATATTAGGATATACAGCAGATGAAAGTTTAATAGGAGATCTGGAAGCTGTTATCAAAGAGGATACGGAGAACGATGTCAGAAGCGCGGCAGTAGAGGCTGTGGGTAGGATAGGCGGAAACAGGGCTATTGATGTATTGAAGCATTCAATATATGATGGCTATGGGAATGTCCCGGAGGCTGCGGCCAGCGTTTTGGCGGATATCGCGATAAGGAATAAGAGCGACAGTAGTCTTGTAGCGGATATGCTTAGTTTTCTCTTCAGGGTGGAAAAAGAAAGATCCTCAAGTTGTCGTATTGCTGTTATCGATGGATTGGGAAGAATAGCAGAAGCGACCCGAAATGAAGCCCTGAGAGAGAAATTGCTGGATGGTGTTTTCGGGGAAGTGGTAAGGTCCGGGAGAGACAAAGATAAGGTCCTGCGAGTAGTTGATTTTATGTCAAGGATGCGGTCAGAGAGGGCCGCTATGCTGTTAATAGATCTTCTGCCTAATATGGATCAGGAAATAAAATGCAGTGCCGCCCAGGCCTTGTATGCCGTGAGCCCTGTTATTAAAGATGAAGCGATCAGGAGTAGAGTAGCAGGCGAGTGCCTCAGCAGATTAGGAGCAGACACTGAAGAGGGAGAGGGAAGAGAATGTCTTATTGGGGTTTTAGGTGAATTCGCGGATAAAAGAGCGGTGCCGCTGATAATAAACAAGCTTAAGTCTCAAGGCGCTTTCATCAAATCGATCTCCGTGAAAGCGCTTGGCGACATAGCAAAGAAAAATATGGATGACTCCGATGTCATAAAAGAGATAACACAGATCTTGATAGACCAGACAAACCGGGGAGTATCCCGCATAAAAAGAGAAGGTCTCCTGGTCTCATGTGCTATTAACATGCTTTCTGCATTGGAGATAATACTGCTCAGGACGGAAGACGCGGGCCTCATAGACCAAATAATCGGTTTCCTTGGAAAGATAGAGTCTGCCGAGCTGGTAAGACTAAAGAGAAAAGCAGAGGAAATACTGGCTCAGGCAGAAAGACTGGGCACAGCGGCGATAAAAGAAAGCCCCGCGGAGTTTAATGAAATAAAAGAGGCATTGTGTGATAAACACTGGATCGTACGCAGGAAAGCTCTTGAGGCTATAATCAATCTGAATATTGAGCTCGGCCAGGAAGTACAGGAACTCATAGGAGACGTTCTGCGCGGGGATAAGAATTTCATGGTCAGGATGAAAGCTGTAGAAACCCTAAAAAAGCTTCATGATAAGGCTATGATACCCGGAGGGCAGTCGGTTGTTCCCGGCCTGATTTATGCCATGAACGATCCTGTTTTACGGATACGTAAGGAGGCTATCTCCATTCTGTCTGTACTGAAACCGGTTGAAGCTATGCCCGGATTATTTAAATTGTTAAATGATGAAAACAAGGATATTTCTCAAGCGGCAAGAGATCTTATATATGAACTGAAAGTCCCCGGAGATGAAGACATATTGCAGATCCTTGAATTTTTGAAAAGTAAAGATGAAAATACCAGACGGATAGCGATAGATGTCCTGGAAAATGCGGGACCAAAGGCCTGGAGTGCCGTACCTTCGCTGTTGAAAATGTTGTCAGACAGATCGGGCTATGAGACGACTTCAGGTATTAAAAAAATTCTTTACGGGATAGGTGCTCCGGAAAAGGAGCTTGTCCCTGACATTCTTGAGGTCCTGAGGCACACGAGCAGCAATGATGTGAAGTGTGCCGCGGTAGAGATCCTGGGAAAAATGGAGGGAAAAGCAAAATGCGCTATTCCTGAACTTATAAAGATGTTAGCTAAAAATGAAGATCTTATAGTGAAAAATAAGGCACACGTTGCTTTAGAAAAGATCGGAGCCGCGGAAGAAAATATTCTTAAGGAATTAACAGAACTGGCAGGTGCGGATTGCTGGGAGTTAAGGCATAAAGCTGAAATGATGTTGTGTGATTTGAAGGAAAAGGCTCAAGGCGCTGTCCCGGTCTTAATAGGGAATCTTAAAAGGGGATACCTGGTAGAATTGGGAAGTCCATATTTTGCTTTAACATCCATAGGGGTAAAAATAGAACATATAGACCTGTTAGTATCGGTACTGAAGGAAGCCAGGCATATGGAAGGCGTGAGATTTTCTGCTGAGTTGCTTCGAAAAGTATTTATGGAAACGGAAGAAGAAAACGCGAGGAACAGAATAATTAAAAGTTTAGAGGGAGTAACCTGTCAGTATGCGGAAGTGTCCGGGGACATACAGAAGATTCTGAATGAACTGAAGGGGGCGGCATCCGGCCCGGGAAAAGCAGGGCAGATAGGGACGAGATTCAAAGATGCCGAGCTTATCGGCATGAACGATAAAGAATTGACAGTTTCAGCAGCGAATTGTGAGACAGGCGGCAGGGAGAGGTTTTCTCTGGAGATTTTACGCCGCGGGCCTCCGATAGCCGTTAAAGAAATAGTTGAGTCCGCGAGGGAGCCACACAGAACACTTGTCGAAAAAATCTTCGATCTTTATCCCGGCAATGAAAAAATCCAGTATGTGATTTACAGAAATGACAGCGGAAAAAAGTTGTTTCTGAAAGACCAGTTCGGGTTCAGTTTTACAAAGCATAAAGTCATTGCTCTATTGGAAAAGGTAGCGCATAATCCCTCGGGCGTATTCCATGAATATGGACATTTTCTGACAGGTAATCCTGACGATCCATGGCGCGTAAGGCTGGAGGCTCTGTCAGACAATACTATAGCAGTTTATTCCAGAATAGATCGTGCGGAGTCTTTCTCTGAACTGGGAAAGGTCCATCTGACCCGACCGGACGCAGTTGAGATTTTGAAAAGAGATAAGCGGGATGTCCATTATGTACTAAGAGCGTTACAGAGAGAGATTTTCGGAGATCTTGATGTTAGATTAACCGAAATAATAATGAATGAAAAGACAAGAGAGATCGCGGGATTTATAGAAAGGAACCGGGCGGCGAACAGGCAATTATCCATGAGGTTAAAGTCTGGCATTATTAAAGAAGGAGCGGGCGAAGACATGAAGAGAGCTCCCGCAGTAGATATGACTATAGAACTTCCGATATTCTCCGGGATTCCTAAGGAAGCAATGGATATCAATATCGAACTTTTAGCGGAGAAGATATTAGAGTATATAAATGATGAAAACATTAATTTTGTTTTTGAAAAACGGATGAATATCTTTGAAGGAATGGATATGCCGGAGTATTTTGAAAAACGTATAAGTGAAGCGCCGGAAGCCGGTGACGTGCTGAATGCGCTGAGAAAATGTATTGTCGCGAAAGCGGGAAGTATTGATGTAAACCAGGTGAAATTAGACAACCTGATCAAAAACAGGATAAAACAGACAAGAACTGTAGCCGGGGATGGCATGGAGTCTCCGGTCGAGATCCCCATAGTTCAGCTGGATATGCTGGAGTGGGCAAATAATAACAGGATCGAACTTTGTAAAAATCAATATCCTGTAGCTATGTACGGTATATCAAAAGACCCCGCGGGAAGATTCGCCTTATGGAATTTTGATGCGGCTATAACAATTGGTATGGCAAAAGCGAGGCTGGTCATAGCCAGAAGAGGAATGGAACATAATAAAGAGAGGGGCGCAAAAGAGGAATTCGAAAAACTGAAAGATAATTTACTCAAAAAAATAGCAGCGTTATATCGGGTTGTTCGAGAAGGAGTAACAATATCAGAACAAACGATAGAGTATATGTTGGATAATAACCCGGCACAAAGAATGAATAGAGCAATAGAGTTATTTTTGCCGCCGATTACCCGGCTCTCCACGGAATCTCTGAAAGAGCTATACAAAAACTGTGATATTTTTGCTTAATTATAAGTTTAGCGGCGAAAATTTAGAAAGAAGAGCAGGTCTCCGGTGACAAAGATCTGTTAGCCTTCTAAAAACATAGAGCGGGATAAAAACAGAGGGCAAAAACATGATCAAACATAATCTGGGATTGACATTTTAAGAAAAACGCGGTAAAATAAACTGAAAGTATGAAAGAAAATGTAAAAAAAACTTTACGGTGAAAAATGCGATCGAACAATACTCTGAATATGTTGCTTAAAAACTTTACTGCCTCGGTAGTCGTCGTGGTAGTAGAGGAGTATTGTGTCCGCAGTACTTCACCGTAGGGATTCAGAAAAAATACAGATCGTTGAAAGGCCCCCGCAGGTGAAGGAAACCGGCGGGGGCCTTTTTTTTCGCGCGGGAAAATACGGATAAAACAAGGAAGAGGAAGTGAAGTAAATCATGCGTAACGGGAAGAAGCGAGGCACAGGGCTTAACACCTTGCGTGTACTTCTTGTAAAGGGTGTAAATAAATCTCCGCCGTAGGGGATGTATTCACGCGTGAATATATCAGGCCCCTGCCGGCGGAGAACCGGCAGGGTTTTTTTTTGTCAAAACAAAAAGGGGTGAGAACATGAAATATAACGGCGCTGAAATAATTATTAAACTTCTTGAGAAGTTCGGCATAAAGATAATACCGGGGATACCGGGCGGGTCTAACCTTCCGTTGTACGACGCTTTATATAAAAGCGATATAAGGCATATACTCGCGCGGCATGAGCAGGGGGCGGGCTTTATAGCGCAGGGTATGGCCAGGTCCACGGGGAAACCGGCGGTTTGTTTCGCGACTTCAGGGCCCGGGGTGACTAATCTTGTGACAGCCATGGCGGACGCCAAGTCGGATTCCGTGCCGATCATAGCGATTACGGGGCAGGTACCTGTTCCGTTTATAGGTACGGACGCGTTTCAGGAGGTTGACACTTACGGGATGACTCTGCCGTTGACAAAACATAATTTTCTTGTCAAAAAGGCCGAAGACCTTTTAACCGTGATACCCGAAAGTTTCAGGATAGCGTCGGAAGGAAGATGCGGCCCTGTAGTTATAGATGTTCCAAAAGACGTGCAGCTTGAGCGCCTTGAAGTAAAAGAGTGGCCTTCCGCGGCTATGCGGTATCACAGGGCTCCCCGGATCGATATGGAAGATATCCTGAGAATAGCTGAGGCGATTAACCGTTCCGAAAGGCCTGTGCTGTACGCGGGCGGAGGGGTTATTTCCTCGGGGGCGTCCGGGCCGCTTTTTGAGCTCGCGGAAAAAAATTCTATACCTGTCGCGTCAACGATAATGGGCCTGGGGGCTGTCCCGTTCACTCATCCGCTTTTTATCGGTATGCAGGGTATGCACGGGTCAAGGAAAGCGAATTTAATGTTTCGCGGAGCCGATTTGATAATAGCTCTTGGAACGCGTTTTGGTGACAGGGCTACGGGGAAAGTCGAGGAGTTCTGTCCTATGGCGCGGATTATACATATAGATATCGACCGGGCGGAAATCAATAAAAACAGGGAGGCGCATATAGGCATGGAGGCGGACGTGAAATCGGCGCTTTTAACGCTTCTGCCTCTTATAAAAAGAAACCGCAGGAAAAAGTGGAGCGCCTCCGCGGCGGAAAGCCGGGGAGAACAACGCTCCCCAAGCGCGGAACGGGATATTTTCAAACCCGCGTCTCTTATGAGGTTTATATCTGAACGCGCGGGAGAAAACGCGATAATAACCACGGACGTGGGACAACATCAGATGTGGGCCGCGCAG
>JBDRAX010000022.1:0-6758 GCA_043823375.1 Candidatus Omnitrophota bacterium
ATACCAGAGTTGGTATGTATCCGGCGGCAGTCTGTAATCCCCGCTGAGATCTATTACTTTTTTTCCTTTTTCCAGAAGGAGCGGCGCCGTTTCCATTGATACTGTATGCGGGAGAGCCAAAAATATCAAATCACAGGAGTCCGCGGCTTCTTCAACATTAAAATTCCTGCATCGGAGGGATATTTTTTTAGCGAACTGAGGGTACACATCCGAATACAGGGGCTCGTTTTCCAGCCTGGCGGTTAAATATGTAATTTTAACCCCCGGATTTTTCAGAAGAGTTTTTACTAGTTCCTGTCCTGAATAACCGGTAGAACCGATAACTCCGACTCTGAGCATAATATTACTCCCCGTGTAAATACGCTGATATGAAAAATAAAACTCACTAATACGTTTAATCTATTATAATAGCCTTACAAAAAATAACATACTAAAGATGAAAGTATAAAATATATATATATACATGTCAATAATTTTCGTTATCAGCAAAACAGGGGTAAAAACTATCCTGCCGTGTATTCCTGAAACATCGTTTTTTCAGCAAAATATATATTTTTTTCGCGCGACAATGGTATACCTCATAATAAAAAAAACAGGTCATTTTTCATGTGACCTGTTTTTTACTACTTCCGGAACTCTTTTTTAGAAAAACTAACGTTTCGAGAACTGGAAGCGTTTCCTGGCTCTTTTCTGGCCGTACTTTTTACGCTCCTTTGCCCTCGAATCACGTGTAAGAAAACTACCCTTTTTAAGGTTTTTACGTAAATTTTCATCCGCCTTGATCAAAGCCCTGGAAATGCCATGCCGCAAAGCTTCCGCCTGGCCTGTAACCCCGCCCCCGTCTATCGTAGCCAGAATATCGAACTTGCCGGTTGCCTTAACTTCTTCAAAAGGCTGCATGACAACTATCCTGTGATTTTCCCTCGGGAAATAGTCCTTAAAACCCCTTTTGTTGATCTTGATATCTCCAGTACCGGGACGAAGCCTGACTCTCGCCACAGCCTCTTTACGCCTTCCTACTGCTACATATTCTACAAGTTCTACCATCTAATACCTCGTGTTTATATTTTACATTCTTTTGGTTGTTGAGCAGTTTGTTTATGTTCCTGCCCTACGTATAATTTCAGCCTTTTGAGCATCAGTCTTCCGATCCGGTTTTTTGGGATCATACCCCGGACAGCATGCCTTAAAATATATTTAGGATCTTTTACGAGCATTTTCTCGTAGCTTGTCTCTTTCTGTCCTCCGGGATAACCTGAATAGCTTTTATAGACTTTCTGGAGAGGCTTGTTTCCCGTAACTCTCACCTTTTCACAATTTACGACAACTACGCCCGCCCCGTTGTCAACATGCGGAGTGTAATCCGGCCGGTTTTTTCCCATAAGCAAAGTCGCTATTTTAGTGGAAGCCCTGCCAAGCACAACATCCGCGACATCTACGATATACCATTCATGCGCGGTTTCCGTATGTTTGATCATTTTTGTTTTCATTTTCATCATGATACTTCTTCCTTAAGCTAATAACTATTATGCGGTTGATTACCGATTTTACATTTAAATAACATATCTAAACAAATTTTTAGTTCAGTAAAATTAACATATTTCAGGGTATTTTGTCAAGTCTTTTTCATGCCTCATCGCTTATTTTTGTTTTTTTCTGGGATTTCCGGTTCTAATACTCTACCCCGACAAGGAATAACCCTTTTGCGGGAGCCGTGGGCCCGGCTTTCCTCCTGTCTCTGGAATCCAGTATTTTCCGCATACTTCCAGGCGGCAGGTATCCCCTTCCTATGTCTACAAGCGTACCTGCTATATTACGCACCATGTTGTAAAGAAAACCGTCACCCTCTATATTAATTGTCAGATATAAACCTGTCTTTTTTATAACTATATTCTTAATAGTACGTACAGAAGATCTCTCCCTTTTATCCTTCGCCTGGAAAGACCGGAAATCATGGCGCCCCTTCAAAACTAAAGCTTCTTTCCTCATAAGAGACGGATTAAGATTGTACGGCACCCGCCAGGAATACCTTTCAAGAAAAGGATCACGCGTCCGGCTGTTCAGTATCTGATACCTGTATTTCTTGAGCCTCGCGTCAAAACGCGAATTAAAACCGTCAGGGACTTCTTCCGCCTTAATTACAGCGATATCCTCCGGCAGTACGGAATTCAAAGCTGCCGCGACATTACCGGAAGGGATCGCTGATGAAAATCTGAAATGAGCGGCCTGGGCCTCGGCATGAACCCCGGAATCTGTCCTGCTCGCTCCGTTAACCCGGGATCTTTTTTTAAAGACCTTAAACAGCGCCTTTTCTATTTCTTCCTGGATCGTGTTGCCGTTTTCCTGTAACTGCCATCCCCTGTAATTTGTGCCGTCATAAGCTATGGTCAGTTTTATAGTACGCATATCCGCCCGGTGAGCCTGTCCTCCAATCCCCTTGAAATGAATTTCAACGAAAACCCGGGAACCGGCCGCCACACGCCTCTTGTTAATGCCTGATAAGCACTTCCGCTATCTGAATGGCGTTCAGCGCCGCTCCCTTTCTGAGGTTATCCGCTACGACCCACATATTCAATCCGTTCTTTACGGACAGATCTTCCCTTATGCGTCCCACAAAGACATCGTCTTTTCCCTCAGCGACAATAGGCATCGGGTATTTACTGTTAGCCGGATCCTCTATAACCGTAATGCCCGGGAAATTGAACATCAGATCTATAGCCTCGTCTCTTGAAATTTTGGTTTCAGTTTCCACGCACACGCTTTCCGAATGCGCGTAATATACCGGTACGCGCACGCATGTGGCTGTAAGCGCGAGATCCGGGATCTCCATGATCTTGCGTGTTTCATTCACCATTTTCATTTCTTCTTTTGTATAAAAGTTCTCTACAAAAACATCTATCTGCGGAATAAGATTATACGCAATCTGATGAGGGAACCGGTTTATCAGGCTCCCTGAGACCGTATGCTCGCCCACACCGTAATGCGATTCTTTCTCGCTGAGTTTTTTCACCTGTTTCTCCATCTCGAGGATATTATTCTGTCCCGCGCCTGACACAGACTGATAAGTGCTGACTATGACTCTTTTTATTTTCGCGGCATTATTGATCGCGCAAAGAGGCAATACCATCTGTATAGTCGAACAATTAGGGTTAGCTATTATACCCTTGTGGCGTTTAATAGCGTGAGGGTTGACTTCCGGGACCACGAGAGGCACGTCGTCATCCATGCGGAACGCGCTGGAATTATCCACGCACACCGCCCCTGACTCTACCGCAGACGGCAGAAATTCCTTACTTCGGGAAGCGCCTGCCGACGATAATACTATATCAATATTCCGGAATGAGTTTTTGTCAAGGACCTGTACCCCGATCTCCTTACTTTTAAAGAGGAGTTTCTTCCCTTCGGACCTTTCGCTCGCGAGAAGGCGTAACTCATCTACGGGGAAATCCCTCTGTTCGAGGAGGCGCAGAAATTCGGAACCCACCGCGCCGGTGGCTCCCATAACCGCTACATTATATTTATTTTTCTTCTTCAGCATATTTGATCCCTTTCTTTTTTTCTTTAAGATCACGCGGGATAATCATTTCCCCGAGTTGTTAACCTCTTTCACGACCATATCCCCTACATCAGTTGTCGAACATCCCATTTCAGCGGCCCGCATACTCTTCATTTTAGGGGTCACTTTCATTATGGCCTCTTCAATAAGAGCGGCTGCCGCGGGTTCTCCGAGCATTTCCATCATCATACCCGCCGCTCCGATGGCGGCTAAAGGATTTATCTGGTTTTTCCCGGTAAACGCGGGAGCCGTACCGCCTATGGGTTCAAACATTGATAACCCACCGGGATTTATATTCCCACCGGCGGCCACTCCCAAACCTCCCTGAATAACAGCCGCGAGGTCCGTAATGATATCGCCGAACATATTATCCGTCACTATAACGTCATACTTCTCGGGGCATTCAATAAGATACAGGCACAACGCGTCTACATGCACATAATCCCTGCTGATATCCGGGTATTCTTTTTCACCGATCTCGTTAAAAACCCTGTCCCACAGATCGAACGCGTAAGTAAGGACGTTCGTTTTACCGCACAGAGTAAGTTTTTTCTTTTTATTTCTTTTGCGCGCGTATTCAAAAGCGAACCGGATACACCGCTCAACGCCTTTACGGGTATTAACGGAAGTCTGTATCGCGACCTCATCCGGAGTCCCCTTTTTAAGTATCCCGCCCGTCCCCGCGTACAGACCTTCCGTATTTTCGCGCACAACCACGAAATCTATATCGTCCGGGCCTTTACCCTTTATCGGCGTATAGACATTCGGAAAAAGCTTTACAGGCCTGAGGTTTATGTACTGGTCCAGTTCAAAACGCAGTTTCAGAAGTACGCCTCTTTCAAGCACACCCGGTTTTATATCCGGATGGCCTATCGCCCCGAGATATACGGCGTCAAACTTTTTAAGCTCTTCTATCGAGGCATCGGATAAGGTTTCTCCGGTTTTCATATATCTCTCGCCGCCGAAATCGAATCTGGTAAATTCCATTTTCACATTCAATTTTCCGCAGACAGCGTCAAGGACTTTAAGCCCCTCTCTTATTACTTCCGGTCCCGTACCGTCTCCCGGGACAACCGCGATCTTATACATATTTCCTCCTGAATATTTTAATGACATATACTGATGCCGCATTCCCGGGCGAAAAAAAAACGTACGCGGGTTACAGGGCGCGCGTTTATTTCTTCTTTTTTCTCGCGTACGCCATAAGCCCCCCGCATTCGATCATTTTCGATATGAATTCGGGAAAGATCTCCGCCTTGAATTTTTTGTCCGTCCTCGAAGAAGATATTTCCCCCCTGGCGGAATTTACCTCGGCCGTGTCTCCCGGCTTAAGTTCTTCAACAGCTTCCGGGCTGGTAAAAATAGGAAGCCCTATGTTTATCGCGTTCCTGTAAAAAATACGCGCGAAACTTTTAGCGATAATACAGGATATCCCCGCGGCTTTGATCGAAATAGGAGCGTGCTCCCTGCTTGAACCGCACCCGAAATTCTCACCGCCCACGATAATGTCACCGGCTTTCATTTTCTTCATGAAGCCGGGATCAGCGTCTTCCATGCAGTGTTTCGCCAGTTCCGCCGGATCAGACGTATTAAGATACCTGGCAGGTATGATTTCATCGGTATTTACATCATCGCCGAATTTATGGACTTTTCCCTTCAACTTCATATTTCTCCTTTTTTAGACTTCCGAAGGATGCGAGATCATTCCTTTAACCGCGCTTGCCGCGGCAACAGCCGGATTGGCAAGATAAACAAAACTCTTAGGATGCCCCATACGGCCGACAAAATTCCTGTTCGTAGTCGCCACAGCGACTTCGCCTTCAGCGAGGATCCCCATATGCCCCCCGAGGCAGGGCCCGCAGCTCGGCGTGCAGAAAACACCACCCGCCCTGACAAACGTCTCGGCGTATCCTTCTTTCACCGATTCGAGATATATATCCTGCGTGGCGGGAATAACAATAAGCCTGGTCCCGGGGCACACCTTTTTATTCTTCAGGACTGCCGCGGCCTTCTTAAGATCGCTGAGCCTGCCGTTAGTGCATGAACCGATAACGACCTGATCGACCTTCACTTTTTTATATTCCGTAACCGGCTTGCCGTTAGACGGCAGATGCGGAGCAGCCACCACAGGCTCGAGTTTGGAAATGTTATATTCCCTCGTATCCGAATATGACGCGTCTTTATCGCTTTTTAATAACGAATATTTTTTCCTGGCAGGCTTATATTTCTTAATGGCGTCCCTGACATATTTTTCCGTGATCTTGTCGGGCTCTATTATGCCGTTTTTCGCCCCGGCTTCTATCGCCATATTACACATCGTGAACCGGTCATCCATTGGAAGGTACTGCATACTCGTTCCGGTAATTTCAAGCGTTTTATAACGCGCTCCCGCGACCCCCAGATCAGCGATAGCGTGGAGTATCAGATCTTTACCGCCTACCCATTTTTTAGGTTTTCCGTTAAAACGGAGCTGAATTGTCTCAGGGACCTTGAACCAGCATTCCCCGAAAGCCATAGCGTATGCCAGGTCCGTACTTCCCACACCCGTGGCAAAAGCGCCGAGAGCGCCATGCGTACAGGTGTGTGAATCGGCTCCCACCATAAGGTCCCCCGGCATAACCAGTCCCCGTTCCGGAACAAGAGCGTGTTCTACCCCCATTTCGCCGAGTTCAAAATAATTTTCGATCGCGAATTCACGCGCGAATTCCTTAAGCGTTTTCGCCTGATTCGCGCTCTGTATATCTTTCGCGGGAAGAAAATGGTCAGGGACAAGTATCACCCTTTTCTGATTGAAAACTTTTTTTCTCCCCAGATCCCTGAACTCCTGTATGGCTATCGGGCTGGTAATATCATTGCCCATGCACTCATCTACAGCCGCCATAATAAAATCACCGGGCGCTATACCGCGCGTACCTTTCGTGTGAGAAAGCAGTATTTTTTCCGTAATCGTATATCCCATATATGACTCCTCTTTTTTTTTAGGCCCGTTCCCCGCGGTTTTTACCCGCACGAACAGCCGTCACATCTTGCCCTTAACCCCGGCAAACCGCTCCGAGGGCGGACTTTATGATTTTTCCCCATCAGTTTTATTCGCGTCAGTTTACCAAAATTCCGCCTTAAAATCAATGTTTATCTGGAAGCCTTTTCTTGACACCTTTCTACTGCCGCGAGGGGGCGAACTTTTGAGCCGCGGTCCCTGCCG
>JBDRAX010000023.1:0-2915 GCA_043823375.1 Candidatus Omnitrophota bacterium
GGGATCCTGAACAGAAGATCGAATATAAAGCTGAAACCATGTCGGAATTCGGTGATATGGATGTTGTGGTCCTGATCAACAAAGGTTCCGCCAGCGCTTCCGAGATTTTCGCGGGAGCAATTAAAGGCAATAACCGCGGATTAATAATAGGTGTCCCGACTTTTGGAAAAGGTTCTGTCCAGACGGTAATACCGCTTAAGGATAAATCGGCTTTACGCCTGACCACGGCAGCCTATTTTACGCCCTCGGGCGAGACTATAAGGGACAAGGGGATAGAGCCTGATATTTACGTGAAGAGGGAAAAACGCGTAGTAGAGAAAAAAAAGAGCTCGGCGCAGATCGATGCGGAGAAAAAGAAAAACGCTGTTTTTGAAAAGGTCAGTGACGAAGATAATAGAAAGAACGGAAAGAGCGGAAAGAAAGATAAACTCTCGCGTGAAAAAGATAGTCGGGAAGCTGAGAAAAAATCCGTGGATGATGATGTGAAAGCGGAAGAAGGCGGAAGGTATGACAATCAGCTCCAGACTGCGTTAAATGTTCTTCAGGGGGCAAAAAAATTTGAACAGTTCAAGACAAGGCGATCCGCTGATAGTATCTCAGACAGGCCTGTGGAAACAAGTCCTGTCGGCCGGGATAACTCGCCAGGGGGAAGAACAGACGGAGACGATCAAGACTGATAAATGACCCCCGGCGCAAGGCGTACTATTCGTTATTTTAGATCGGTACATTATCAGATGTTAGAGAAAAATGAATTTTGAAAAATAAAAGCAGCGTGATTTCTTTATTACACCGCTTTAGACTCGGAATATATTCCGTTTTTTCTTAGGAGTGCGATGCGCCGCCCGCTAATAAACCCGATAATAGCCGTTCTGCTTTCAGTCTTTATTATATTCTCGTTATATAAATCGCATAAAACCGATGTAACGCGTGAAGCTCTGGAAAGCCGTGATGTTTTTCTGGCGTGCATGGAAAAGGCCGGTATTACACCGTACGAAATTGTATCCTGTAAGGAGTCCGTATGGACCCGCCGCGGGGTAAAAGGCATGACAACGAGCTATGTTGTATTACCCAGCGGCAGATTCGATACTGAAGGGTTCCGTGAAATTATCAACCGTGTCTTGGCGGAAAAAGGAAGCGCTATTCTTTCGGAGACGTACTATAAAAAAGATGAAAAAACCGGTAACGGCGCGGCGGTTTTTGAATTCAGCGCCGGGAATAATGTGGTATTATCCGCGACTTTTAATAATGTGTTCCGCCGGGGGGGGGAACAGGAAGCCCTTGTAAACGGCCGAAACGATACGCATAGCCCCAGAATAGCTATTGTACTTGATGACTTTGGATACAGCAGGAAGAATCTGGAACTGCTGAAAAAAACGGAAATACCGCTTACTCTCGCGGTGCTTCCTAACCTTGCGCATTCAAAGTATGTTTGTGACTTCGCGGAAGAAAACGGGATGGAAGTGATCCTTCATCTCCCTATGGAGCCTGAAAAAAACACGCTTAGCCTGGAAAAGGATACTTTAAAAGGCGATATGAGCAGTACAACAGTAAGAAAAATTTTCACTGACGCGGTTACGTCGGTAGATAATATAAAAGGCGTTAATAATCATATGGGCTCAAAGGCTACACAGAACATAAACCTTATGAAGTGTATTTTCGGGGAAATGAAGAAGAGCAACCTGTTCTTTCTTGATTCATATACGACTGACAAGTCTGTCTGTGAAAAGGCGGCGCTGGAGACGGGGATCCCGTATCTCAAACGGGATATATTTATAGACAATGAAGCGGATAAAGTTTATATTAATAACAGGATCCGCAGGCTCGGGGATCTATCCATTGCCAGGGGCATGGCTGTAGGGATCGGGCATGACCGGACGCTTACGATCGAAGCGCTTGTCGAAGCTGTGCCGGAGATCAGAGCCAGGGGAATTAGATTTGTTGAATTATCGGAATTAATGAAGGATGAAAAGAAATAAAGGCATGATCACTGTAGGGATCGAAACTTCTTGCGATGAAACGGCGGTTGCCGTAGTGAAGGGTGGAGAGGTACTTTCCAGTGAAGTATCCTCAAGCGTGCATCTCCATTCGGTTTATGGCGGCGTTGTCCCTGAGATAGCATCCAGATTCCATACGGAATATATCTATCCTGTTTTTAAAAAAGCGCTTAAAGACGCGTGCTGCGCGGTTAAAGATATCGATCTTATCGCGGTTACTCAAGGGCCCGGCCTTCTCGGGTCCCTTCTTGTCGGTATTGCTTTCGCGAAAGCCGTAAGTTTCAGCGCGGATGTTCCTCTTATAGGGGTAAACCATCTTGACGCGCATATTTTATCCTGTTTTATCGATAAAGGCGCTATGAAGGACCCGGCCGGTATTTTTCCTTTTACCGGTATGGTTATTTCAGGGGGGCATACCAGCATTTATTACTGTAAAAGTATCAAAGATTTTTCTGTTATAGGCCGTACAAGAGATGACGCTGTGGGAGAAGCTTTTGACAAGGTATCCAGGATCATGGATCTCGGGTACCCGGGAGGTCCTGTAGTGGAGAAAAGGGCCGCTTTGTACGGGAAAGGTGACATAATAGATTTTCCCAGGGCGCTTCTTAAGGAGGAAAACGATCTCGATTTCAGTTTCAGCGGCATTAAAACGGCTGTTATGTATTATTGGAAAGATTCAGAGAAAACTGAGGACGAAAAAAACAAAATATGCCGTTCTTTCCAGGAGGCAGTGATTGACGTAATAGCGGAAAAAGTGTTCAGGGCCCTGAAGATAACGGGAACGGACCGCTTCGCGGCCGGGGGAGGAGTCGTTAATAACACGGGGCTTCGTGAAAAAATACTGGAAAGCTGTTCGCGCGCGGGGGTACGGTGCTTTCTGCCCGAGAAAAGATATTGCGCCGATAACGCGGCTATGGTGGC
>JBDRAX010000024.1:0-2888 GCA_043823375.1 Candidatus Omnitrophota bacterium
CAGCCACAAAAGCAGCCCGATAATTATATACAGAACCGCGTCTAAAACCATGCCGTTGAAATTCTTCTTTTTAGAAGCGCGTACCGAAAAATACGCGGACGCGTCTTCTTTACTCGCGAACAGTTTTACTCCATTTTCCGCGATGGACCATACTCCGTTTTCATAATTAAGGCTTCCCAGTTTTACGGGTGAACCATCGGGACGGGTTGAATACTTGCTGTAAATTGTCACTGAAAACATGTTGTTCGAATTCGCGGGCGATTCTTTAGCGACAATAAATTCAAAAGATGATGCCCCCGCGTCCTTCTTTACCACAGGTACTCGTATAGAAAAATGGTTTGTGGCGTGTATATTTGTCAGGTTAAGCTCGGCCTTGTCGAAATGTATGCTGGTAAAACCCCCATTCGCCGCGTGGTATTTAAACAAATATCCCAGATAGAGCTCCAGGATCGAAAGATCGTTCCTGGAAGAGGCGAACACGCTGGAGATCTCAGGGTTTGATGATAAACTTATTCTGGCATCCTTATCCGGCAGCACAAAATACTTTTGTTTCCCTGAAGTCTGCGCGGACGCCGATACTTCTGTTATAAAAAAGAGCGTCCCGCCGATCAAAAGAGGCCTTATGGATCTGGATATTGTTTTCGTGGGGTTCGGTCTTTTCGGCTCGTTTGAGCCTGGAATTGTCTGTGCCGCAGGCGCAGGTTGAATTTCCTGCTGGGGTTTTCCCTCAAGGCGGGCGGCTTCCGCTTTTACCAGGCTTTCCAGTAACTCCGTGGTTTCTCCGCCATGAACACTCTCAGCAAGTTTAGTCGCGGGGCTCGCTATCATAAGCGAAAAGCTTAGCGCGGCACTCAGTTCCGCGCGCAACACGCCATTGACCCCGGATAAAAGCCTTAAATAGAGCGAAGTATGATCTCCTGAAGCTTCAAATTCAGGCACGACTGAAATGTAATCGATATTGTGTTTTTTGAAAAGCTCCTTAAGGTTGCCGGAGTGAAAACCGCCGGTATAGACTATGGCAAAATTATCAGTAAAACGTATATTTTTAAAAAACACGTTATCTCTTTTCAGCGAAAATTCATAAAACCTGGCCATTTGCTTCAAATAGCCGTCCAGATCGCGGATATTTTCGTTGATATTGAACTCAAGGCCTGTTAAGCCCTGTTCTTCACGCAGAAACTTAAGATAAGTTTCCGCCTTGAACCGGCCGGGATTATTTCTGTAATACATGAAATCATCATAAACAAGGCGCATTTCAAATATCTTAAGCATTATATCGAGATCATCCGACAAAATGTTAAGCTGTTTCTGCCTGGCGTTCAAAAAAAGCCTCTCTCTGTTTTTTTTAACGAGCCGGCTGATCTCATCGGCAATTTTAAACTTATCTATATGTGCGTATTTCGCGGAATAATCCATATAGGCGCTTAGATCCCCGAACTCGCCGAGCGGTATTTTTGTCTGTCCGGCTTTTTTAGCGAGATATCCGTAAAAATCCGCTTCGCATGTCTCTTTGTTCTTGAAAGCTATCGTATTAACCGCGAGTTTCCTGAGTTCCCTCCTGGAAAAAACATTCTGGAATTCCCGGATAAGAAGTTTTCTCTGTTTATTCGCGTTATCGAAATCGATTTTTTCTTCCTGTAAGATTATACCGTTCACATGTGTAATATTTGTGAACGCCGCAAGATCGACATTCAGGGCGCGGCTTCGCGCGGCGAGGTATTTTACGAATTCCTTGAGGCCGAGTTTCCCTGATGTGTAATCGGTATAATTCCGGTCAAGCTCAAGGAGATCCGCGGTATAAATTTTTTCTTTGACCCTGTTCAGCGCGGCAGAAAGCTCAGCAAGATATTTCCGGGAAACAGGTTCATTTTTGACCGCGTTCCTGTACGCGTCGAGGTTATTTTTATATAACTCCGGGCTTTCTATGCCCCAGAGCTCGATTTTTCTGTCTTTGTTGATCGCGAAATATTCCGCGCCGTTCAAGATGCCTTTTGATACGAGTTTGTCAGATATTTGTTCTCTGATATTCTTATCCGTTATTTTTTCGAATACTGACAAGTCATAGGCTCCGGTTCCGCCCTCGAGGTTTATAATGTTTATCCCGTATTTTTCAGTGAGATAATCCATTATATCCGCTATTTTATGCTGGGCGTTATAATTACAGTGCGCGTCCTGGATGTGGATGACCGTTTTTCCGGAATTCCCGGTGACACGGTTATTTATAAGGCCAAGCCCGGAGGGTAGTTCAAAATCAGCGGGGTTGAAGCTAACAGTGTTTTCTCCGGCCCTGTCCGGACGGGTTATGACTTCCGCCGAGGCATGCGCCGTTCGGATCATAGCATCCCCTAAAACCACGCAAAATGTAAACGATATACATGTGACAACCGCGGTCAGCTTAATTGACTTGTTTATTTTTTTAGTATATTTCGGTAACAACATCTGATCCTCCTTAATATAGTTCATTTTCCGTCAGTGTTTTAAAAACACCGGGTATCGGAAAACGCTTTACTAACATTTTAAAAAGTTTGACAATAAAGGCTAAAAGAAGATTGAAAGCTTTACTGTTATACATATGATCCAGCACTATTCTTTTTACAAACAGGTAAAGTATCAATGTACTCAAGTAACATATTTATTTACTCAAGATTTATGCGTTATTATGAAATATTGGCGGATAATAATCAACCATTTAAAACTCGCTTTTTCGAACTTAACCGCGATATCTAAAATTATTATCTGTAACGCTACTATATTTTACGGTGAAAAGTCGCTTGAAAACTTAAATTTTTAAAAACTAACATATCGAATATTCGCTACGCGCTTTCCAGTATTGCTTTCTGAAAGATTCTAATTTGATCCTTTATCGTATCATAATCCAGTTGTTTCAT
>JBDRAX010000025.1:0-5390 GCA_043823375.1 Candidatus Omnitrophota bacterium
ACACGCAAATAGCTCTGGCAGTTATAGGCGCTGTTTTTATTGTTATCGGGCTGATCGTACCGTACAGAATTTCCAAAAAACTTACGAAAACCAAATTGCTGACTTTTCAGAACCCTGACGGCGAAGTAACTGTATCTGTGACAGCGATTGAGAGCTATATTAAGCGGATAGCCCAGAATATCCATGGGATTACGGATATAAAGTCTACGGTAAAATTAGGTAAACGGGGTATAGATCTTATATGTCAAGTATCTATGTCTTCCGGCAAAAATATTCCGGAGATAACGGAACGGATCCAGATGGAAGTGAAAAATAAATTGAGGGCTATGCTGGGCATAGAAGAAGACATAAATATCAAGATGCATATCAACAAAATAATGCAGGGTCCGCAGATAGACGAAACCGGTTTTCAGGAAGACCTTCCGGAAACTGATAACCGTCAGATCCCTTACCGTGAAATAGAATGATGGAATAACGCGCGGCTGTTGCTTAGAGAATATTGCCGCGTTACTTAAACGCAAAAGGTAGTAAAATGGATCATGGAAAAAAGATAACGGATATTTTTTTAGACAGTATAAAAGCGAAAAAAGGCTTTATTTCTGATCCTGCTAATATTAAAGCCGTATCAACGGCGGCGGATGAGATTATTAAATGTTTCGAAAATGGAGGAAAAATACTGGTTTGCGGGAATGGGGGGAGCGCGGCGGACAGTCAGCACCTTGCCGCTGAATTTGTCGTCAGGTTCGAAAAAGAAAGAAAACCGCTGCCGTGCATAGCGTTAACGGCGGATACTTCTATTTTGACAGCGGCGGCAAATGATTATGATTATAACGCGGTGTTTAAAAAACAAATTGAGGCTTTGGCACGCCCCGGGGACGTTCTTATAGCTATATCCACAAGCGGAAATTCCGGAAATATACTTGAAGGTGTAAGATCCGCCAGAGCGAGGGGGATACCGGTAATAGCGTTGACCGGGAAAAACGGCGGGAAGCTGCTGGCTGAGGCGGATATCCTTCTTCATGTCAGGGAAAATTGTACCGCCCGTATCCAGGAAATTCACATTACGATGATCCATGTCCTCTGCAAACTGGTAGAAGATTATTTTTGTGATGACAGAAAAGAAAATTAAAACACAGGAAGAACTTGCTGAAATAATACGCATGGAGAAAACATCCGGCAGGAAGGTGGGTTTTACCAACGGGTGTTTTGATATCCTGCATATCGGGCATGTCCGCTATCTGGCGGAAGCAAAAAAAAACTGTGATGTTTTAGCCATAGGGGTCAACAGCGATTCTTCTGTTCGGGGGCTTAAGGGGGAAACCCGTCCGGTTAACAGCCAGGACGCCCGTCTGGAGGTGCTGGCGGCGCTTGCCTGTGTTGACTATGTAACTGTTTTTGAAGACTCTACGCCTGAAAAACTGATAAAAAAACTTTGCCCTGATATACTTTTCAAAGGCGGTGACTGGCAGGAGGAAAATGTCGTCGGAGGAGATTTTGTGAGATCCCGTGGCGGCATAGTACGGATAATACCTTATGTCGACGGATATTCAACGACAGCTATTATCCATAAAATGCGGGAAACATAGAGTGTGTGTTGTTTTCGAAGAGTCCTGTGGCCAGTCCGGGTAAAAACGCGAAAACGGGAGGCGTGTATATATGGACAAAGGTGTTTATAGAATAATTGACGCGAACCTTAACCGTGTTATGGAAGGGATACGTGTTTGTGAAGACGTTATCAGATTTTCATCAAATAACGAGAGGTTGACTAAAAAACTGAAGGATCTAAGGCACGATATTTTTAACTCGGTCAAGACCCTCAGGACGAAACATCTTAAAGAGCTTGTTTCTTCAAGGGATTTAAATGATGTTGGTATCAAGTCTTCACCTTCTGAGAAGCACAGGGAAAACCTGGTGGATCTTTTTCTGGCAAATACCCAGAGGGGTAAAGAGTCCTTGCGGGTACTCGAAGAAGTCCTGAAACTGTTTGATCAGGATCTATCCCAGAAGTTTAAGAAATACAGGTTTAAACTCTACGAGATCGAGAAGTCCGCGGTCAAAGAACTCGGTAATATCCGCTGAAATATTTTTTGCGCGTAAGCCGGTCGGGCTCGCGTAAGTTTGTGTGCAACGCAACAAAACTTTTTGGAGAAGTGATGATCAATATCTGTGATAAAACTTTGAGAAAGATATCCAAAACCGAGGGGGTTGATCTTAATCAGCTAAAAAAAAATATCAGGGCCGGATATGTGGTTGTACCGAAAAACCGTACCCGTGATATTTCTAAGCCGTGCGCGATAGGAAAAGGATTAACTACAAAAATTAACGCTAACATAGGACTTTCTCCGGGGTATTCCGGTATCGCCGAAGAGATGAAAAAAATGAAAGTGGCCGTTGACACGGGGGCAGACACAGTAATGGATCTTTCAACCGGCCCGCTTCTGGGGAAATTGCGTAATAAAATTCTGGCGGAGTGCCCGGTCCCTGTTGGTACAGTTCCAGTGTACGAACTTGCCTGTGATAAAAAGAAAAGATTTATTTCCATGAATGAAGATGATTTCATGGCTGTACTGCGTAAGCAGGCCGAGGAGGGGGTGGATTTTTTTACTATACATTCGGGTATTACTCTGGAGATAGTAAATTTTGTAACGGAAAAACCCCGGATCCTGAACATTGTTTCAAGAGGGGGAGCTCTTTTAGCGTCATGGATGATCTCGAATCAGAGGGAAAACCCTTTTTTCTCCCGTTTTGATGAAATCATCGCCCTTGCCAGAGAATACGACATAGTGCTCAGCCTGGGAGACAGCCTGAGGCCGGGAGCGATTTCGGACGCAACGGACCGTCTTCAGATACAGGAACTGCTTGTATTGGGAGACCTCCAGAAGCGCGCTCTCGCCAGGGGTGTGCAGGTAATGATCGAAGGCCCAGGGCATGTGCCGCTTGATCAGATAGAGGCTAATGTCAAACTTGAAAAATCGATATGCCATGGCGCGCCTTTTTATGTGCTTGGGCCGTTAGTAACTGATGCCGCTCCCGGCTATGACCATATCGTGGGTGCTATCGGAGGGGCGATAGCGGCGCAGTATGGCGCTGATTTTTTATGTTACGTAACACCCGCGGAACATGTACGTTTGCCGCTGGTTGAAGATGTCAGGCAGGGAGTTATCGCGTCGAAAATAGCCGCGCACGCGGCTGATATCGTAAAAAAAATACCTTCCGCTTTGGCCAGGGATATGGCTATTTCTAAAGCCAGAGCTGAACGCGACTGGAAAAAACAGTTTAAACTGGCGCTTGACCCGTATACTCCGGAAAAACTCAGGAAGGAATCATTACCGCCTGAACAGGATGTCTGCACTATGTGTTCCGAATATTGTTCGATAAAAGTTCTTGAAACAAGCCTTACTTATTTTAATGAAAAACGCGGGACAAAGAGGAGGACGAAATGAGATTGACGGTTATCGGGTCAGTGGCTCTGGACAGTATAGAGACACCTTTTGGGAAGAAGCAGGAAATACTGGGAGGGTCCGCGACTTTTTCATCCATAAGCGCGTCTTTTTACTCGCCTGTAAATCTGATAAGCGTCGTAGGAACCGATTTTCCTGAAAAGCATATCAGAATGTTTGAGAGCCGTAATGTCAATACCGCGGGGCTTGAAAAAAAGCCTGGGAAAACATTTCGATGGCAGGCCAGGTACAATTATGATCTGAGCCATGCTGAAACTCTGAGTACCCGGTTGAATGTGTTTGAAGGATTCCGGCCGCGTATCCCTGAAAATATCCGGCCTAATGATAATCTGCTTCTCGCGAATATCGATCCTGAGCTCCAGGATTATGTTTTTGAACAAATTAAACCTACGGGGCTCGTTGCCTGTGATACTATGAATTTGTGGATAGAGCATAAAAAAGCCGCCTTGCTTAAATTACTCAAAAAAATAGATCTTTTTCTGCTCAATGACGCGGAAGCGCGCCAGCTTTCCGGAGAAAAAAATCTCCTGGACGCGGCCAGGTATATCTCGGGAAAAGGAGCGAAGATGGTTGTAATAAAAAAAGGAGAGCATGGCGCTCTGTTTTTCGCGGATAAACTGAGGTTTATGGTACCCGCGTATCTTCTTGAAAAGATTTCCGATCCCACGGGAGCAGGAGATACTTTTGCCGGCGGGATGATCGGGTATCTTTCGAGAAAGGCGAAAATCACAGATAAAATCTTGAGAAGATCTCTGGTATATGGTAGTATATTGGCATCTTTCGCGGTTGAAAAATTCAGTGTGGAGGGTTTGTTGAAAGCAAGCCCGCTGGATATAGCGGAAAGATATTCGCATTTTGAAAAGTTGACGAAATTCTAGCGAGCGTGGTTCAATGGTAGAACTCCAGCTTCCCAAGCTGGTAACGGGGGTTCGATTCCCCTCGCTCGCTCCATATTTTTTTATTCGGCATCAGAAAGACGCATTAATTATTGGTTTTTGCCCGGTATGATAGAAATAAGGTTCAATTAATGTGTTCCTGTACGATGTGAGATGCAAATATTTTAGTTATTACTAACTATGTTTATAGAACCTGTTTTCGGCAAAAAATTTTTTGGCAGGGAAGAAGTCCTGGCAGTTCTCAATAAACGGTTGACAGCTTTAAAAGGCGGATACCGTCAGAATCTGGCTCTCGCGGGGCCCATGCTGGCAGGCAAATCTTCCATATTGCGCCATTTCCTGAGCGGTATAAACGATCCGGATATTATCCCTCTTTATATTGAACTTGGAGAAGATGATTTCAGCGTGTTTTGCCTTCGTTTTATGGCCACACTTCTTTTTCGATATCTTAAATCCACAGGAGAAGATCCAAACAGTGATTTTGAAGAACTCAAGAGGATGTGCCGGGGTAAAATACCTGAGACTATGCGCTGTGTGGATAGCGCGTGCAAAACTCTCAAACAGAAAAAGGAAAATGCGGTGTATGAAAATCTTCTGAATATGACTTCAATATTTAAAACGGAGACCGGTAAAAATTGCATTGTGATCCTGGATGAATTCCATAACCTTTCGAATTTTAAACTTAAAAAACCTTTCCAGACGTTCGGTAAATTTATCATGGTCCAGAAAAATACCATGTATATAGTTTCCAGTTCTCAGGAGTCTCTGCTCAAAGAAATTCTTGCTAAAAAATTGTCATTATTGTTCGGGAATTTTGAAATTATTCAGGTAAACGGATTTGATATTCATACCGCGAGATCGTTTATAACCGATAAATTGAGAGGGCTGGAGATATCGGAGAATATCAGGAATTATTTTATACAGGTATCTCAGGGGAGCCCGTTTTATCTTGAGTTGCTGTCGAATGTTTTGTCTGAAACCATGAGCCGTGACAGCGCGTGTGGTATGAGAAAAGATGAAAAAGAATATTTGC
>JBDRAX010000026.1:0-7356 GCA_043823375.1 Candidatus Omnitrophota bacterium
GCCCAAAACTTTAACCGCGCCCCAGGCTATTAAAAAAGTAACAATAACTCCAGCAAGGCCGGCCACTCCGGTAGACACAGCTTCATTTCCTATAGAAGACACCGCGTAATCGGACAACGGGCTGACAAAAGACGGCGCCGCCTCATGCAAGAACTGATATTTAGCGGCAACCCATTCCAGCCCGTCAGGAAAACCGCTGGCCAACGGACTTAAAATCGCGGCAATAACGCCTGCCGACACTAAAGGAAACGCCGCGGACATTTTTTCATCAGCCCGCGCGGGCTCTCCGGCAAAAACACGATAAGCCGCTACAGTGAGAATGCCTTCACCTATGCCGATCAAAGCGTGGACACCCAGCATAGCTGGCGCTACTCTGGAAAACGCTATAGTCCCGGAAATAGATAACTCAATACCGCACGAAAGAGCCGCCATCATGATTGACAGCCACGCGGCTATGCCAAGCCCGGCCGAATACCTGAAAGACCCCTGCTCTTTTTTACCCGACAGCGCTAACTGAATGATCCCCCCCAGGCCCGCTCCGATGAGAGCCATATTTAACACATTAGCCCCCAGAACGGTAAAACCCCCGTCAGAAAACAATACGCACTGAATAACCACCACAAAAGCTACCGAAAGAATCCCAAAAGGTACGCCCAGTAAAGCCGACGCGAGGACACCGCCGAGTAAATGCCCGGAAGTGCCGTTTTGTATAGGAAAATTCATCATCTGGCCGGCAAAAATCAGCGCTGTGATCGCGCCGAAACGTGCCGCCGAAGGTTTTTTCTTTGAAATAAGCGCGAAAAAAAACGCCGCTACCACTCCGATAGCGCTCACCACGGCTGTCACCGGACAAATCGTCCCATGCAACATAGAATTTGGTATATGCATTACGACCTCCTTTTTCTCCTGTCTTTAAATTTATGCGCCTTTTCCCCGGATATAAGGCACTTATTATAGATCAATCTGCCCTCTAATTCCATATATAAAAATAGCCGGCTCATCCCGGTCTCCATCCACGTCCCAGAGACACTGGAGATCAGGGCTGAAAGTAAGGTGCTCATTGACTTTATATGAATAATACGCCTCGAAATGTGTCTCGTTCTTATGCATGGGAGCCGTGTCCCTGTAATCTCTGCCCGGTATAGCCTGTCCAACGGCTACCGCGATCTTATCCTCCTCTCTTTTCCAATACTTACCTGTCATCTGTCCGCCAAAAGACCAGTGATATTCAATCGTGGATACTTCAGGGTTCTGCCACCCGAATCTTTCAAAAACACCGAAAACATCCGTAACATTCTGGTCACAGCTTAAACCGAAACCATAATTATGCTCTTTGTTCTTTTCCTCATCTTTCAACCTGGTATGGTCAGTGCCGTTATACCAGAAATACGCCCTGTATTTCCCTCTCCACATGGATTCCTCAAGATTAAACGCCTTTTCCGGCATAAAACTGACCTGCGCCCCGGCGAAAGGTTTATTGAATACTTCTTCCCAGTCACCGTCGCCTTCAAGATATACCGCCCCTATGTCAACAGCAGGAAAAAGCACGGAGGTAATATATACCCTTCCGCCTATATTATTATCAGGGAACTCGATCGCGGGTGAATTTCTGAACATGGACCCGAGAAACTGTGTAGTCTCATCATTAGCGAATTCGTTAGTATCGATATACGCTGTCGCGTCTATTTTCCCTCCCGTAACAACAACCTGCTTATCAAAAAAATCATGTTCATACCATGCCTCCGTCAGAGATAAGGCATTCCCCGACCTGTCCGCGTCCCTGTTCACCCCGCATCCCGGATACACAGAAAGATCCCCTTCCAGAGTATCGCCGTCCCCTGTCTCAAGATGAACAAACGCGAGCCCATAATCGCCGAATTCTTTAGCTATTTCAATATCCGCGGAATACGACGCGTCAAACCTCGAATCCTCAGTACTCCCGTTCCCGCCGCTTCCCGCCGCATTAGCGTTAGAAGTACCCTGCCCCACAAAAGTAACCCCTGCCCCCACTTCCAAAACTCCGGCAGTTTCGAGCTTCCCGAGTTGTCCCTTTAATCGTTCCGAAATATCTTTATCGAACACAGCGAATTCCCCTATTTTTTTATCCTGTTCTTCCACTTTTTTCTCGACTTCCCCGTGCCTTGCCTCAAGTTCCGCTATTCTCTTATTCTGCCGTTCGATCATCTCGCCCTGCTCTTCCACAATTTTTTTCAAAGACATTATTTCCCGGAAAAGTTCTTGATTAGCGGGCACAGCCTGCCCGACAGCCTGATCCGGGAAAAACAGGTATTGCATAAAAAATATTGCTAATAGCCCCGAGATATACCTCCTGCTTCTCATGCTTCCCCCCTAACGTGCTATTAAAAAAATATTCGTGTTACAAATAAATTAAATTTTTATCCCTTGTTTTATTTATCGGAATAAATAATTACAGGCTCTGTATATGAAATTTAATTCAAAAAGCCTCAAAGCAAAACATGAATAGCACTATTTTGAAAATAGTAATACTCCGCCGATATTCTGTCAACAAAAAAACACATCTTTAGAATTATCGGACAGAATATAGTAAAACGGTTAAAAGAATTTCCCGTTTTTGTTCTTACAGGACTAAGACGAAGCGTGAGGACCCATGCTAAAAAAAATCGTAAATGCGGGTTAGCGCTCACCCAATGACCTGAGCGTTACCCGCATTTACGCCAATTCCAAAAAATATTTGTATCTGTAGGGGCGAAAAATTTTTCGCCCTGATTAATAAATGATAATGGATTTCCTAGTTAAGGGCGAAGGTTATTCGCCCTTAACGCGCCCCCCCGGTAAACATTTACAAAAAATCAGTATCATTAAGTCTCTCCAGCGTCGGATTTTGTGTCTACGCGGCTCTCACAAAGCTCGCCAGCGCTTTGTGCCTGTCGATAAAACTGCCGTCAACATCATACGCCTCTGCCCGGGGTATCAGATGAAATATTAATTTCCCATCTTTCTCCGTTATCTTTTCAATGTTAAGCTTCTCAAGAACAGGCCTTACCTTCTCAATACAACCCGAATCCAGGGAATCCGCCAGGGTTATAGTCACAACCTCTGCCAGTGGATAATAATACGCTTCCCACGCGTGCTCTCCTTCATCTATAAATGCTCCATGCGCCGAAACTCCTTCAACGCCTCGGTAATCGTCCCGCTCGTTTACCCTCGCGAAAATAAAGACCTCCGTGTCCTTTTTTCCTGCATACTCACGCGCCGCGCTTACTGTTTCTCTCGTCGCAGTTTTATCCCTTATTATTACAAGATCTTTCAAAAGCGCGCTGAACTTCGGTTCCTTTTTAAGCTTTTCAAGCTCTTTAAAAACCATCAGCATATCCGCGGCCTTCCTGTGCGCCCTGCCTACATTTGGATCAAAAACAAGGACAAGTTTCTTCTGCATAAGGATAGACAGCGCCGCTTCTATCAATTTTCGCGAAAGATTCTCAGGCATATCGATCCGGGCCATAAGATCTTCTATCCCCGGTTTCCCCTCTTCTTTAACAGCGACATCTTCCGTGCCCGGTTCTCCCTCCGGCATAATCTCCATCCTGTAGTCCTCTATCACATCCCGCCACTCATCGTCCATCCAGTCAAACGGTTCCGTATATCCCAGGCGCCGGACGATTTCCTCTTTGCTCCTTCTTGTCAGACGGTGCCCATACCCTTCGCTTTCAGATAAATATACCCACTGATAAGACGGGTAATTGTTCCAGATCGTATTGCCCTTGTTTTCGTCCGACTTGCTTAACTGTTCGTCATCGGCTTCAAATTCAAGAACAATAGGTTCAAACTTTTCATTCATATCCCGGGCAGATTGTGACATACAGCGTTCAAGCGCCTCACGGCTTTCTGTCTTATACTGCATATCATCGTCCGGCCTGTCGTTTATATTTGACCATCTTTCCGCGACATTTATGTCCCGCGTAATATTTGTGCCGTCAGGGGCTCCGAATAATCCGCTTTTTTCTTCGATCGCGGTTTTGACAAGGCCGAGAAAAGTTCCATGGTAATAGTCATACGCGTTTTTTCTGTCTGCCCTCCACACATGACGGATAATTTTGCCGTTGCATTTTCCTTTCTTTTTTAAAAATTCTTCTTCACTGACATCACACCTGTACCCTGCTATGGGTTTTACAAGATACCTGTATAGCTCTCTCAAATATCTTTCGTCGTCTTCCCTTCCTTTAATCAAGGCCTCCACAATTTCACTGAATTTTGACCCCCACTCATCGGAATACGAGATAGCTTCCAGAAAATAATAATATTTGAAATATTTATATTTTAAATCATCGAGTCCTTTTTCTGACACTATTGTTACCAGCGTGTTTCTCAGGCTATGGATCGTTTCCAATGTTTCTCTCAGTTCATCGGATATCGTTACGTCTCGAGAGTCGAAGGAGCTGAAGTCGATCAGAAAATCAACTATATATTTAAAATTAGGAGAAAAATCAGATTTCCCCGAGTTTTTAACATCTTCTAAAAAATAGTCAGCTAAAAATTTCGCGATCCGTTCTTTTTCCACACCGCGCCGCGCTATAGCTATAAGAGAAAGTTCATAGAGGCGTTCGTACTTAAAACAATAATTCCCGGAATTGATTTCCTCTATCATACAATCAACTGTTTTTTTCCCCCCGAATAACCGTAAATACCCTCTGGCTATCTCTATCATGCGCCTCGAATAATCTTTCTTCTTTCTTTCTTCATAGGAAGTATTTAAAGGGCGTACCCGGCATACATCCCACAAAATATCTTCAACTTCTTCTCCCGCTTTATACCCATTATCCGCGATACGACTAAGAGATATAAGGCTCATATTAAATCGCGCTTCATTCTTTTCTTCAACCGCCTGTTTCAGCGATTTAACCGCGGACTCATATTCCCCCGCCATACTTTTATATACAGCTATTATCTCCCGCCATTCACCGTCCATCCAGTCAAACGGCTCCGTGTAACCCAGGCGCCGGACGATTTCCTGTTTTTCATCCCTTGTAAGATCTTTACCGTATCCTTCGGGATGAATTTCTCCTCCCGCGGGACCGGCATCCCGCTCCTGTTTTTTCTTATTGACCGCCACCACTTCCCGCCATTCATCGTCCATCCAGTCGAACGGTTCCGTATAACCCAGCCGCCGGACGATTTCTTCTTTGCTCTTCCTCGAAAGGCGTATTTCATATCCCTCGGCCGTACATAAAGACAGCCATGGATATGTAAAAATATGGTTGGTCTCAACAAGATCAATTGTCTGCTCTCCATAAGGATCTTCATCTATAAATTCTAAAATGATCGGCGAACGCCTAGTAGCCGCATCTAACCGCATCGTGTCTTCAGACATATAGTCTTCAAGCTTTTCCATGCTCGATGTTTCGCCAAACTCATCATCCCCCTGAAAAGCGCCGTCTTTATAACAGCGCGCCCAAAAGTTCGCGGTGTTATATGAGGGTGTAAAATTAGCAACATCCATACTCCCCAAAAGTCCGGACTTTGTTTCCATAGCGGTCTTCACCAGCCCCAGCATAGTACCGTGAAAATAGCTGTATCTATTCCTTCCGCGATTTTCAGGTTTAAAGAGCTTATCAGGCGTGAGTGTTTTTTCCCTGCACATCTTATCCAATTCAAACTGAGTCAAGGGTTTCATCCTTTCTCCGATAATTCCCTTTATTTTGTGTCTGCATATACTCTCTCTGCCGGATTTCGACAGGGTCTGGACAATTTCACAAAAAGCTTTTTCCCCTCTTCTTCCAAAACAAGTAAGAGCTCTAAGCAGATAATCGTTTCCACAATTTCCAAAATGCGCTTCGCAGATTTTGCTTAAATTTTTTCCTTCTATTTCTTTTTCCACCCTCTTTTTAAGGTCTTCAAACGCTCCATACGCCTTTAAGTCATTTAACATCGTTACCACCGTTTGAAGGTCTTTGTCTGAACAACGGCATTTTCTGATGAAATTCTCCGTGAATAAGTCTACAACTAATTTCCGTTTACTATTATCTCTCTTAGCGTAATCGGATAAAATATCTATATCAAAATAATTCGTTTTCCTTGTTTCTACTCGTTCCATGACTCTTTTTATGGTCTTACTTCCACAAAACACACGTAAATACCCCTTCGCGATCTGTTTTATTCTAATCGGAAGCTTTGATGTTTCTTCCAGGTCCGCAACTTCCCACAGAATATCCTCTAACTCTTCCGCCTTCCCTGGATTTTTCCGTTTAATCTCAATCAATGCCATATTAAACAAAACTTCTCTTTGTAATTCGGATTTGTACTCATACGGTAAGGCTAACGCTTCTTTAATTTTTTTCATTTCACTTGAAATATCAACAGAAACAGGCGCTGTCTTCTTTCTTACAGCTACTTCATCAAGCTTCAACGACCGGTCTTTCGAAATAACAGCCATGAACTCCTGCGCCAACTCTTCTTTTGTATCCCATACCGAACAGGGAAAACTGATATCACCGTTTTCCCCGATCGTTTTCTCGCCTTCCCGCAACCCGATCGAACACTTAAACCTGTCACTTTGCGGAGTAAAATGAAAATTAAACTCACTAAGATCTGGAACAGCCTCTTTAAGATACTCCAGGCTTCCTTCAAGAATCATTTTCCCGGTAAGCGCCTTATCCACCGGCGGGGCTAACGGGCTCTGCACCTGTAGTGTAGTAACAGTGCTATCTATCTGCCGTGCGGCAACTTGCGGAGTTAAAGAAGAGAATGTGAACATGCACAAGACTACCAGATTTAAAAAAAATCCGCTAAACTTAAAAACCTTTTTCATGTCATCCCCTCTGTTTTATAGTTTTCTCTTTCCTTCTTTTTCCTATTTTAACCATGATAACACAAAACCATAGTTATGTCTACAGAAATTTAGAATACACCCACAAAATTCCCCTTGTTTTTTGAATAGTAGACGTCCCATTTTTGAAATATATTATACTGTTTTAACAGTAAATTCAGCTCTATTTGCAAAATCGATGCATATAAATTGATAGGAATGCATTTGTTTTACTTGTAAGGCAGTAAAAATACCATAAAAAATAGATTTTTAGTTGATTGTTTGCACAAAGTAGTATATTATTTATGCTATACAGGTAAAAAATGTTTTTTTACAGGAGTGCTGAATGAATATTGACAGTTTTTATGAGAATCTGGCTGGCATTATTAAATATCATAGGAAGAAAAGTGGTCTGACACAATCGGAGCTTGCTGAATTGGCGAATGTGGGTAAGACAGCTGTATTTGATATAGAACATAAAAAAAGAACTGTACAGTTGAACACACTACTTAGTATATTGCGAATTCTTAATATCTCCATTGATTTTTCCAGTCCTCTCATGAATTATTATT
>JBDRAX010000027.1:0-13904 GCA_043823375.1 Candidatus Omnitrophota bacterium
GGTGTTTAATTTCTTCTTTTAACAGGCGGCAGTAAAGATCAAAACCTATCTGGTCGATAAAACCGCTCTGTTCAACACCAAGGATATTACCGGCGCCGCGCATTTCAAGGTCGCGCATAGCGATCTTGAAACCGGATCCGAGTTCCTGATATTTTTTTATGGCGTTCAGCCTCACCTGGACTTCATTAGTCAATATAGACTTGTCCCGTACTACAAGGTACGCATATGCCTTTCTGTCAAACCTCCCGATCCTTCCGCGGAGCTGGTACAGGTCAGCCAGACCGAATCTGTCAGCGTCATTAATGATCATCGTATTTGCGTTCGGGATATCAATACCAGACTCTATTATCGTAGTACATACAAGGATATCGACTTCGCCGCGTATGAATTTCAGCATTGTTTTCTCAAGGGTTTTCGAACTCATCTGTCCGTGCCCGACAAGCAGTTTAGCCTCAGGGATCATTTTATGCACTTCTTCAGCCACGCGGGCGATCGTTTCAACTCTGTTATGGACATAATAAACCTGTCCCCCTCGCGCCAGTTCCTTTTTAATCACCTCCCCTATGAAGTTTTTATCATATTCGATTATTTCAGTATGGATCGGAAGGCGTTCCAGAGGAGGCGTTTCGATAACTGAAATATCTTTTCCTCCCATTAGAGCCAGATAAAGAGTCCTCGGTATAGGCGTAGCCGTAAGTGTCAATATATCTACATTAACACGCATCTTTTTTATTTTATCTTTATGCCTCACGCCGAACCTCTGCTCTTCGTCAATCATCAAAAGCCCGAGGTCTTTAAACTTCACGTCATTTGAAAGAAGGCGGTGAGTACCGATAACAATATCAAGCCGGCCTTCTCGGAGGTCAGCGAGGATACGGTCCTGCTCAGTCTGTGTCCTGAACCTGTTAAGCATCTCGATATTGACAGGGTAACCGGCATACCGGGCTTTAAAAGTATTCGAGTGCTGTTCCGCGAGTATCGTAGTCGGGACGAGGAACGCGACCTGTTTATTATCCATTACGGCTTTAAAAGCCGCTCGAAGCGCCACTTCGGTTTTTCCATACCCGACATCACCGCACAGAAGCCTGTCCATGGGCCGCCGGGATTCCATATCGGTTTTAACCTGTTTTGTAGCTTTAAGCTGGTCAGGTGTTTCTTTGTGGGGAAAAGCCTGTTCGATTTCCCCCTGCCAGTCAGTATCGCCGCTGAACGCAAAACCCGGCGCGCTTTCCCGCGCGGCCTGGAGGCTCAATAATTCCTTAGCTCTCTTCGCCGCGCCTTCTTTCGCGCTTTTCTTTGCCGCTTCCCAGCGTTTCCCCTTAAGGCTGTTAATAACCGGAGGCCTTCTGTGAAACGAAATATACCTCTGTATTTTATTGAGGTCCCTGTTTTCAACATACAATTTATCCCCGCCCCGGTATTCAAGGACAAAATAATATTTCTCCTGGCCACCCTTTCTCATATGCCGCATACCGAGATATTTACCGATCCCGTAATCATTATGAACGACAAAATCCCCGGGCTCGATGTCGACAAAAGAATCTATCGGCTGTTCCCCCATTTCAATGGGAACTTTTTTGACTTTTGTCTTTCGCAGTATGCTGGTCGGAAGTATTATCACTCCGTTATGGCTTGATATGGTTTTGAATGTGGCAATATCGACGCTCTTGATAGAATTAACTTTGCCCCCGGACAGGTCTATTCTGACAGGATATTCGAAAGTAACGGGATAAACTATTAACGCCTCTCCCATAAGGCTGTAATCACCCTCTGACGATACTTTTTTGCAGCGGAAATATCCGGACTTATCCAGAGAAAGGACTATCTCATCGATGTCGGCCGTCTCACCCGTGTACAGTTTCAATGAATCGAACATGATGATTTTCCTCCGCGTAATACCGGCCGTTACTTACCCGGAGCGGCTCAAGCCGCAGAATAAGAGGTGCTACATTCTTTCGGGAAGAGTAATATCAAGAAGGTTTAAGCCGTTCATAAGCACATAACGCACGGATTCAACAAGATACATTCTGGCCCGCGAAATGCCTTCTTCCTCTGAGACTACTTTGTATTCGGTATAAAAAGAGTGGAAACCGCGCGCCAGTTCGTTCAGGTATACGATCAAGCGGTTGGGTTCTAAAGCCTCCGCGCTTGATTTCACCGCGAAAGGGAATTCCGCGAGTTTGCGCATTAACTGTTTTTCTCCGGGCTCCTTAAGCAGGGAGAGATCGGGAATTTCCCTGAGCGGCCAATCAAAGCCTTTTTCCACGCTGTGCTTTTTTATACTGCAGATACGCGCGTGAGCGTACTGTATATAATAAACCGGGTTATCCGAACTTTCTTTTTTCGCCAGATCAATATCAAAATCAAGATGGCTGTCCAGACGCCTGGAAAGAAAAAAGAACCTGGTAACATCTTTTCCAAGTTCGTCTAAAAGTTCCCTCAGGCTGACGAATTCGCCCTTTCGCGTAGACATGGAAACAGTTTCCCCGCCGCGCATAAGCGTGACAAGTTGTACAATAAGTATGTTAAGGGTGCCGGCATCATGCCCCAGCGCCTGAACCGCGGCTTTCATCCTTTTTATATACCCATGATGATCCGGGCCGAGAAGATCTATAAGACGCGTAAAACCTCTGCGGTATTTGTCATTGTGATACGCTATATCCGGCGCGAGATAAGTATACGCGCCGTCGCTTTTAACCACTACCCGGTCCTTGTCATCCCCGAAACGAGTTGAGGCAAACCACTTAGCGCCTTCTTCTTCATAAATATAACCCGCGTTTTCAATAAGGCGCAGAGTTTCCGGGACCTCATCGCGCTGTTCGATCCCTGCCTGGGACGTCCACACATCAAAACTCACGCCGAAATCATGTAAATCTTTCCGGATAAGCTTCATCATGTACTCAACGGCATATTCACGGAAGAAAAGAGATGTATCTTCGCCCTGCTTAAGCAGTCTGTCACCCTTTTGTTTCTGTATCTCAACAGCGATATCATTGATATATCCCCCCATATAACCGTCTTCCGGCATGGGCTCATCATTTCCGAAAAGATTACGGTACCGTATTTCCACAGATTTACCAAGAAGGTTTATCTGGCGTCCGTAATCATTAAGATAATACTCGTTCGTTACCCGGCACCCGGTAAACCTGAGTATGCGCGAAAGCGCGCCCCCAATAGCCGCCTGCCGGCCGTGCGCTATGGTAAGCGGGCCTGTAGGATTCGCGCTGACGAACTCAAGGTTAACATGCTCCATCCTGCCGTCATCGGATCTGCCGTAATTCTCCTTCTGTTCATGGATAGTCTCAAGAAGTTCCCGGTAAAAAACATCAGAGAAACGAAAATTGATGAACCCGCCTTTAAGTTCGACATCACCGATAAACACGGAAAATCCCAGTCTCCCGATCTCTTCTTTGAAAATGGATATCACAGCTCCCCCCAACGCGGCAGGAGAACACTTCGCCGCCTTTGAAAGTCGCATGGCTATATTTGAAGTAAGATCCCCATGCCTCGAATCCCGGGGCAGTTGTAATGACGCGTAAGTATTATCAGGGAACTTTTCCTCTGGAAGGTTTTCTTGAAAATACTTCTTTGCGGCAGTTAGAAGAACTTCTTCAATTGTCTTTACTATATCTTTTCCCTGCATCTGTCGTTAAAACCGTTTTTGGGGAGCATCTGACCATAATCTTTCAAGGCCGTAAAAATCCCGTATTCCTTTATGAAAAACATGAACTACTACATCCTCATAATCCAGTAAAACCCATGAAGCATTTTGTTTGCCCTCAATACTTAAAGGATAGATCTTAACCTTTTTCGACAGATCTTTAGCAATCCCGTTCGCGATAGCGTTTATCTGCCGGGAGGAAGTTCCGCTTATTATGACAAACCAGTCACACATCATGGAAATCCCGCGCATATCCATAAGAACAATATCCTCGCCTTTTTTTTCTTCCGCGCACTTTGCTATCAGTTTTGCTTTTTCCTGGGTCTTGAGTTTTTTTACTGTCACTCGGATTAGCCTCGATTGTTAACAATATTAAAAGCAGGTTTTGATATGTACTCCCGCTTCCTTTATTTACTGTTCAGTTAAATTATTTTTTACCCATTATTCTGTACATACCTGTACCGCAAGAAGGACAAGATCCTTTTACCGCTTTCCTGCCATTCTTCATTGTTACTTCTTTAGCATCTTTCATTTCTTTCTTGGCTTTACATTTTACGCAATAAGCTTCTGCCATGATAATACCTCCTTAATAAGCGTTAGAAAAATAATTTGATTAAGTCTATCATACAACCGTACAAAGTTCAAGAAAAGTTATATGATAATAGAAATATATTGCGGGAGCGCATCACAAATACAACCGCCGTAAAACTACACCTTATTCCAAGGGATGATCCTGATCCCTGTACAAACCTTTATTCCGTATATAATGAACCACTTTTTCCGGCACAAAAAAATCTATTGGCTCCCGCTTTCTGATCTTTTCCCTGATAACACTTGAAGACAGCTCTATTCCCGGCATGACTATCCTCTGTATACTGCCCTCATAAGGGCTGTTTTGCTCCCACCCCGGCCGCGCGGCGATTACAAAGGTTACGCACTTAAGTATGTCTTCCACTTCTTTCCAGGTTGAAAGCCCTTCCGCGGAATCGGCACCTGTCAGAAAGAATAATTCGCTGCCTGAATATTTTTCCAAAAAGTACCGGATAGTATCGATCGAGTACGAAACTCCGGATTTATCTATCTCGTGAGTTGAAATTTCGAACCTGCCGTCTCCTTCAAGAGCGAGCCGCACCATGTTCAATCTGTCCGCCGCGGAAATGTCTCTTGGGATCTGTTTGTGCGGAGGGATAAAAGCGGGGATAAAAATTACTTTGTCGAGATCAAGCTGATACCAGCATTCCTGAGCAAGGATCAGATGCCCGATATGAACAGGGTTAAAAGTACCGCCGAGTAAACCGATCCGCATTTCATCCTCCTGTCCGGGGGCCGCGATATACCCAAAAGCCTGAGTTTATTCCCTTACCTGCCCGCAGCCTTTTACGATATATTTATATGTAGTAAGCTCTTCCAGCCCCATGGGGCCTCGCGCGTGAAGTTTATCCGTGGAAATGCCTATCTCAGCGCCTTTTCCGAATTCGCCTCCATCAGTGAACCTTGTGGACGCGTTGACATACACCGCGGCGGAATCGACCATGTTTGTAAATTCGCGGGCAGTTTCGGGATTTCCCGTGACAATAGCATCTGAATGTTTCGACCCGAATTTCGATATATGTTCTATAGCCTCGCACACTGAGCCTACCACGCGCACATTAAGTATAAGATCCAGCCATTCCGTAGCGTAATCTTTTTCCGACGCTTCTTCCACACCCGGCCCCAGTATTTTCCTCGTTCCGGGACACCCTTTTAAAATAACGCCTTTTTCCCTGAGTTTAGAAGCTATTTCGGGAAGGAACTTTCCCGCAATACGCTCGTTGACCAGCATGGTTTCCATGGCGTTACAGACTCCGGGCCTCTGGACTTTCGCGTTAAGGCAGATATTTTCCGCCATACCGAGGTCCGCGTCTGAATCGACATAAACATGACAGATCCCTTTGTAATGCTTTATTACCGGTATCCTGCTTTTTTCGACGACTTCCCGTATAAGGGATTCTCCTCCGCGCGGCATTATAAGGTCTATGCCGTCCGTGGATTTAAGCATCTCATCAACCATTTCACGGGACGTGTCTTCGATCAGGACAAACGCTCCGTCAACCAGCCCTTTTTCGGAAGCCGCGTCCTTAAGCGCCGCGTTAATGGCTTTATTTGAATTGATCGCATCACTCCCGCCTCTCAATATTACGGCGTTACCTGATTTTAAGCATAACGCGACACAATCCGAAGTCACATTCGGCCTGGATTCATATATTATGCCTATTACACCTATGGGGACTCTTACTTTTTCGATAAGAAGTTTGTTCGGCCTTTCATTTGACTCAAGGATATCACCGACAGGGTCACGTAATTCCGCTACTTCCCGAAGCATGGCGCGCATGCCGTTTATCCTCTTATCGTCGAGTTTCAGCCTGTCAATAAACGCGGCGTTTTTTCCTTTGTTTTCAGCTTCCTTAAGGTCTATCAGATTGGCGTTTTTTATGTCTTCCCCGTATTTATCAATAGCCCGGGCCATAGCCATGAGGACTTCGTTCTTTTTATCCGCGCGCATGATACTGAGCGACGCGGCCGCTTTTTTAGCCCTGGCCGTTATTTCTTTCATCGCGCTCATTCTGTCCATAAGTTCCTCCTGAAAACACTCCGGATAAAGAATGCGGGGATCAGCCGCCGCTCTCGGTCAATATAACCAGATTATCCCGGTGGATTATCTCATCGTAATCCTTATAACCTAATTCCGATTCTATCCTGTCCGACCGTATCCCTTTTATTTTTTTTATTTCATCGCACGAATAATTCGATAAACCCCGGGCTATAAGACGCTTATCTTCAGCCAGTACATCTATCACATCGCCATCTGAAAACCTGCCGGAAACATTCAAAACACCGCTCGCGAGTAAACTCCTGTTGCTTTTTACGATAGCCCGCTCAGCCCCGCTGTCAACCGTTATGCTCCCTTTCGGTTTAAGGCTGAACGCTATCCATCTTTTCCTTGCCTGCAAAGGCTTACCGTGGGCTTCAAAAACAGTTCCGGCCCCTTTTCCATCAACTATTTCAAGGATAACATTTTTTCTCCTGCCCCTGGCGATCACGCACGGGATCCCTGAATGAGCGGCATTTCTCACGGACGAAAGTTTTGTCATCATCCCGCCCGTACTCTCCTCACTGCCCTTTCCTTTATCAAGAGATAAAATACCGGCAGTTATTTTTTCGACTTTCTCGATCACCCTGCCGTTCTCATCATATAAGCCATCCACATCCGTAAGTATTATCAGCATATCCGAATCCGCGAGGTCAGCGACAAGGCTTGAGAGCCTGTCGTTATCACCGCACTTGAGTTCATCCGTCGCTATAGAATCGTTTTCATTTATTATGGGCACCGCCCTGTAGTTCAATAAAGCGTTAAGTGTATACCTTATGTTCAGGAAGCGCCGCCTGTCATTGAAATATTCCTGTGTAAGAAGGATCTGCCCTGCTACATACCCTTTTTTTTCAAAAAATTTATTATAGACAGACATCAGATGGCTCTGTCCAATGCTGGCGATCGCCTGTAATTCGGAAAGCGACCTGCCCTTTTTCTCTATGTCCAGCAATCCCAGCCCCGCGCCGATAGCGCCCGAAGACACGAGAATGACCTGTACGCCTCTATCCATAAGGCCGGCCGCCTGATCAGCGAGCCCCTTGATAACCTTAAGGTCAAGCCGGTTATGCTTATCAGTCAAAACCTTAGTACCAACTTTTACCGTTATCCTCTTCAGTTTTTTCTTTAGCATCTTTAACCTTCTTGTATATAGCGCCTATCAATTGCTGAACGCCCTCTCCGCTTAACGCTGAAATAGCGAATATTTCGTTTTTACTTTTTTTCACCTTTTTCTTGAACGCTTTGAGATTTTCCTCAGCCCCCGGCATATCCATTTTGTTCGCGACAATGATCCGGGGTTTTAAATACACATCCCGGTTATACAATTCCAGTTCCTGTTCAAGCTGAAAAAACCTGTCCGCAGGCTCCGTGCCGTCAAAGGGCGTGATATCGACTATATGCACCAGGACTAACGTACGCTCAATATGCCGCAGGAATCTGTCTCCCAGCCCTTTTCCCTCGTGAGCTCCCTCGATAAGGCCCGGCATATCCGCGGCCACAAAAGAATCGTCACCGAACCTGACGACTCCGAGTTTAGGGCTTTTTGTGGTAAATGGATAAGGGGCGATCTTAGAATGGGCCTTTGAAATGCGGGAAATAAGCGTAGATTTACCGGCATTCGGAAAACCTATAAAGCCCGCGTCGGCCACGAGTTTAAGCTCAAGTAAAAGCGTACGTGTTTCCCCCGGAGCCCCTTCTGTGGCTACCGCCCTTTTCGCGTTGCCTTTACCGCCCGCTCCTCCCCTGGCGGCTATAACCTGTTCCGCTTCCTCGCACAGATCCCGCATGATCATACCGGTCTCAGCGTCCTTAATAATAGTTCCGACAGGCACTTTTACGATCAGGTCTTTCCCTCTCCTGCCGTATTTATGATTTGACCCGCCGTGCGCGCCTTTTTCCGCCTGATAATGCTGATTATACCGAAAATCCAGAAGTGTTGAAAGATTAGGATCGCTTATGATAACGACATCTCCGCCGCCGCCGCCGTCACCGCCGTCCGGAATACCACGCCGATGGAACATATCCCGGAAGAGGCTCTGGCAGCCTTTGCCGCCTTTACCACCGGCTACATAGATCTTGGCATAGTCGATGAGCATGTTAAGAGGGAATTATGCTTACTACCCGGCTTTTCGAAAAAGAAACTACGCCTTCACATTTCGCGAAAAGCGTATCATCTTTTCCTTTGCCGACATTTACGCCCGGTTTATAATGCGTGCCCCGCTGCCTTATGAGTATACTCCCGGCGGTAACTTCCTGTCCGCCGTACCTTTTTACACCGAGTCTTTGTGAATTGGAATCACGACCGTTGCGTGATGATCCTTGTCCTTTTTTATGTGCCATGACCGCTCCTTAAAAATTCTAGTCCGCGAAATATATTTCTTTCACCTTAAGCTCTGTAACATCCTGCCTGTGGCCTTTTTTTGATTGTGAGCTCTTTCTGTCTCTGTACTTGAAGGAAATCACTTTTTTCAGCCTTTTATCGCCGAGAATTTCACACTCAACATACGCGTCTTTTACATACGGCTCCCCGACTTTATAGGAATTGCCTTTTTTCCCGAATAAAACCTTGTCCACTTTAATGGTCTTAGAATCCTCGGTCACTTCCATTCGGTTTACGCAAAAAACATCATTTTTCTCGACACGCACCTGTTCACCTTTTAATTCGATTACCGCGTACATATTTTTCTCCTGACATTTATGCAACTATTTAAATTTTATATGGTTATAACAATATCATATTATTTTTCACTCTTCCAAGTTGTATAATATTATCAAATGCCCGTATTATTGTCAAGTCTTATTGATAAAATTCCCGGAAATTCCAGCGGCTTTCCGTATGGAAATACTGACAAGTATTATCGGTTCCAGCTTACGATCTCGAAAGGTTGTGAGTATTCGCCCCCCATATCACTTGGATAACTCTCAACATAAACATAATCTATTATCGTAATAAAAGTCCACATATAGATATCACGCCTTGCCATAAGCACTCCCTTTACGTCCAGATCAGCCAGTACTTCAAGGGAAACTATGTCACGCCCCGCGTATACGACAGCTTCTTCAGTAGCAAGCCTGCCTATAACCCCGATATCGCCTTCCCTGGTTATGATCACATTGCGCGTTCCAGATTTTTTCTGGGTTAAAGTCCCAAGGACCCTGATACTGTCCGCGACAATACCGCCGTTCAGTGTGCAATTCCCGGAAAAGGTTACGTTTCCGTCAATAAAAACTATTCCGTTCGAGGGTGAAAGGGATACGCCGTTAAAATTCTGGTCCGTATCATAATAGTCCCCCGAAGCCTGCGCTTGCTGTTTATACTTTTCATAATTGAACGTAGGGAATATTTTTCTCGGTTCATATTCATAAACGTCAGCCCTGTCGCTTCCCTGCCCGTTTATATAAACATTAAGGTCAAGAAAACCCCCGAAAAGACCGTCAGCCTGATGATACTTTGACCCCTCCTTGACTATACCGCTCGCCGATACTTTCCCCGTAATGCTCAGAGACGCGAATAACGGCCCGGCTGTCAGATAAATATCATGGTTCGCGTGTATATCCCCGTTCAGCCTGTCTCCTGATATAAAAGCGTTTATTCTTATATCATTGCCAGCCGCGCATACGCACCGCATGGCGCCCGGAGTATTATCTTTTACTTCAGCTGAAACAGTCCTCGACACCCCTCCTGACGTCCCCACGGAAGTGATCAGAAAACGTCCGCCTTTCTTTGAAAAAGTTACGCTGTAACTTCCGGTATCAAGATTAACGCTGAAAGGCGACCGCGCTCCGAAATTTTCATTTTTCATTCTCGCGAAAGCGTTATTTATACCGGCTTCCGCGAGGTATAACGCCTGAGATGTACTCTTTATCCGGCTGATAAGATGCATATCCTGAACCACCATGTTCCCCATAAGGAGTGTAAGCATTGTCGTAAGTGAAGCGAATAAAAGAACCAGTACCAGAACCATGCCTTTCTGGTTTTTCTTCCGGATCGACCTTCTCTCCATAACCGCGAGTAACGTTTTCATATTCATCACCTGCCCGATAATATCCCTCCCGTAGAGTGGCTTATCTACCGGTATTTCTTGGCTCGACTATAAGGTTATTCCGAGCTCCGACAGTTTTTCCTCTGAAATTACGGCTGGAACTCATCTCGACCTCCAGGCCTTTTATCAGTTCCATTCCGTCTACAGTAACTTTTACTTTTCCGTAATCATTTTTTCTCGCTATATATCCGCTGACCACAGCGAGCTGTTCGTTCCCGGGCCAGTCCACCTGGACATCGTCTATCCATGTGGAATATAACGCCGTAACAAGGTAGTCATCCCCCGTTCCTGGAAAAAGGCCCATCTCATCACCGAGCTGAGCCGCGATATATTCGGGATATGTCATGGACTGGGCCCCGGCGGCCCAGTATGGATCAGTCGAGAGTTCCGCGTAAAACTGGAAGAACCTTCCGCCCCCCATCGACAATGATCCGGGATTTGATATTGAACCGGATATCGAACTCCAGGCTGTCGCCCCGTCCATGAACTGACTGTCCGAAGAACGCGCTTTCATGCGGACCTCAGTTCCTGAAGGATTATCTTCAGACCACCTGATCTGGTTATACGAAGGAGTACTCCGAAATGTGTCATAAATACGGGACTCGACACTTCCTTTTTTACTCCAGGTATCGATCTCCGCGGATATATACACTTTTGTATCGGAATCGGGCGTAACTGTAGTCCCGAGGTCAGGGGCTTTTTGCGTGTAAAGCTGAGTAATTTCCGGAGATGTCAACTCCCTGTACCATACTCCCATTTCATCTATGCTCCCCTTAAAAAAACGGGCATTTGTGTTCTGATCGTTAAGCGCGCCGAGTATTACGTCATAATCAAAATCCAGAAACGCCGAAGGATTCTCCGTGTCTCCCCATGTAACGGTCTCCAGCACATTGTCGACTATCATAGTCGTATTATTCGTAGGCGCGTCCAGCATTTTCCACACGATATGATGCCAGTTGCCGTCATAGATATCGATATTCCCGATCAGGGGAGGAGGATCAAGGCATCCCCTCAGATCATTACCTTCAGTATCCCTTATGCTGAAAGTCGTATGTTTAGCCGCGTAATTCATATCTTCATCCGTATTAATATCGATCCGCACATGTTCCGTATTCGGGCCGAAATCGCTTGTAGACCCATCATTGATTATTCCCATCACTGTCCGGGCCGTAAGGGTATCTGTGGTATTTATCCAGAAAGAAATAGTAAAGCGCCCCAGGTTTTTACCGAAAGATCTTATACCCAGGTCGACATAGTCGTTTACCCCGTCGTATGAGAACGACTGGTAGCTTATTCCCGGCTGGCCCGTAGCCGCTCCATGATTGACGGCGTTGTTACCGTTCCCGCTTTTATCCAGCACGACATCACCGGTAAGATCTATATCATCAAAAGACCAGTATCCTGACGCTCCGATAAGCGTGGCAAACCGGTCTATCCAGACTGACTCCTTTGAAATATATGAGAGCTGTTCTTCCGTAAGAATATCGCCCGCGTAATAATACGTGTTGGCCGCGGCATCCGAACCGCTCCAGTACCGGCAATCGGACTTACCCGGATCAAAGCCGCTCCATCCCGACGGTAATTCGGCAGTCTCAAGATCCGGTATATAAAAAGTTATGAAATAGTCCACGTCATTACCTGCCGCGTCCTTCCTGATAAGCGGGAAAGCTGACCATTCCGTCCAAACCTCCGAATCCGGTTCAATAAATCCATACGCCACGAAATCGTCAGTACTGCCGTCATTATCCATGTCATATGTATCCTTAAAAAAAAGCTTCTGGTGCATGTGATATTCAGGAATGTCCAGGCCGGACGGATTTTTGTTTTCATACCCGTCAGAACCTGATTTCCTGCGCGTAATATAAGCCTCATTTATCCTGAGCGGATTTTGGGACGAAGACATGAATTTAACCCTAACAAGATCCCCGTCCATATATAAATTAGAATTCGAGACTATCGTGCGTATCGTTATGGGCAGATCCGGCAGATCGCCGTCAGATCCATCCTGAGAAACAGCTCCGGCTTCAAGATAGGAATACCATGTGATTTTTCCTTTTCCCGGGTCCCTGTCCTCCGGCAGTTCAAGCTTCACTACCCTGTCTTCGCCCCAGAACAGAGTATTGTCCATCGTACACTCATCAAAAGCCGACTCTCTCCAGAGGTCATAATAGTCCTCAAACTCGATATAATCACCTTTTGAAGCTGACCTATATTCCAGGTAGTTATTGTTATCCCACATGGAGCCGCTGATTATATTTACACTTCTGCCGTTTGACGTGAGAGAGCCTTCCGGCGCGAATGAAGAATCATAATATTCAGCTTCCCTCCAGCTCCCGCACGGTTCAAGCATTATACGGTCTATCCCTATCCCGTATCCGGATGACGCGGAATTCTTATCCGTAACCTCAAACCTGATCTGGTGATTTCCCGCGCCAATGAGAGCCCAGCCGAAAACAACTTTGCCCTCCCTCTGGGGTGTTAATGAATCCGCGTAGAAATCAACCGTATCCGGCAGGAATTTAAGATAAAAATCATCCACGTTATTCATGAAATTTTCATCAGTTACCGCCCCGGAAGTTTCGCTTCCGCCAGCCCCTATTATTGATTCCACCTGGTCATACCGCTCATCATAATCAAGGCCGCTGTCCCAGGGAAGCTCCGTCCGGCGTAATGTACGAGTTCCATCATCTTCGGCGAACAGATGATAAACAACAGTACTGTCCCAGGCTATATCGCCGCTCGCGTTCAATGTGAAATATCCGTCGGCATCAGTTTTAGCAAGAGGCATACTGACCGCGGTATATTCGCCGGAAGGGCTTACAGCGGGATAAAATACCATATATGTGGCGCTGGAAAGGCGTATGTCTTTCTGGATAGTCTCACTCGCTCCAAGAAGATCCATCCTGAGAAAAAGTTTCTCGGTCTCCATTTTCCAATCCCTGTGTATAAAGGTCCACGCGGACATTACCGTACCGATCACGGCGGTAGATAAAAGCGCCACGATCAGTATTTCGGTAATAGTAAAACCGCGTTTGCCTCTGATCAAATTTTTCATATCTTCATACTCTCCCGCGTTACGACCGCAAGACACTACTCAACATTCGCGAAAAGCGACTCTATAGTTACCGGAACCCCGAATTTAACTCCCGCGACAACGCGGCTAACCTTGACTTTTACCCTTACCAGATAAGGGTTCCCTCCGTAATCTTCCTGTATTTCAGTAGTCCGGTAAAAATCCGTCTTTCCGTCGCCGTTAAAGTCAATGGCGGAATCCGTCTCAGCCGCCCTATCCGTTAAATCGCTGAAATTAAGTATTTTAAGTTCATCCATCCGCGCCTTAGCGATATTTGAAGCGTCATAGGCCATATCCGCGCTCGAAGTAAAAAACGACATCCCGACTACCGCGGTCAGAGACGCGGCTACGACAAGCGTAACTATCCCCGACGCGATAAGCACTTCGACCAGAGTAAAACCTTTCTGCCGCGATAATAAATTTCTCATTTTATGCCCTGCCTTTCTCACCGCTGCCATCTCCCACTTTTCCGGCCAGAAGCTCCGGCAGTATTTTTAT
>JBDRAX010000028.1:0-3214 GCA_043823375.1 Candidatus Omnitrophota bacterium
TTTCTTTATCCTGCGCCATGATCGGGGAACCGAACGCGAAGAGGCTCAGAATGAATAATACAGGCAGTAGTGTTTTCACGCTTTGCCCGTATTTCCGTAAGGCGCGGATCTTTGAGACAAGTGACAGGAGGATCGATAAGAGCGCTATTATGCCCGTTATCTTTAAGATCCAGGTAAATCTTTGTTTAAAAACCGGCCAGACTTTCTGTTTGAAACGGGCCTGTTTCCATTCCATAAGGGCTTTCTCGTCCAAGGCCTTTATGACCCGTTCAACGCGTAGAACCGTTTCCATATCAACCGGTGTCCGTGTCCACAGCCAGTCCAATGTCTTTTTTAATTCTATTAATAACGCGGATTTTTTCCCGTGTATCAGATATACATCACAATCGCGCATTGTTTTTAAAAAGAAATTCACGGGGTGTTTTTTTCCTGTCCTCATCAATGCTCTTACCGCTTCTTCGCGAACAAAATCATAGGGGTCTTCCAGGACGTTTATTAACGGCTCTACAGCTTTTTTACTTCCCAGTTCTCCTAACGCTTGCACCACAGCAGACCGCACCGATGGATGTTTATCGCCTAACGCTTTTACTAAGGGCTCTACCGCTTTTTCATTTCCCAGTTTTCCCAGAGCTTCCGCCACTCTATAACGCGTCCGGGGATCTTTATCGCCTAACGCTTTTACTAAGGGCTCTACCGCTTTTTCGCTTCCCAGATCTCCCAATACTACTGCCGCTATTCCCCGGTCACCCCCATTGCCTTCCCTTAACCGCCTGATCAGTTTTTCTACCTTTGCCTCTTTTTCCTTTTCTACGCCGGTAACATTTTCTTTTTTTACACGCTCTGTTTCTGTTTTTTCCTGGGCTACCACAGCCGGAGCGAACGTTAATATTCCCAGCAGGCAAAATAACAGTGCCGCGTCTAATTTTTCTATCCGGAGTTTACGCGGGGCCGGGATTCTGATCCGGAAGAGCGGCGCGAAATTTTTATAAACCGCGCTCCCGGTTTTTTTCAGAAACATTTTTAAAACACCCGGTAGTTTATTTTTAAAATCTCCCTTTCCGGTTCCGGACTTACGTCCGGATTTTTCCAGAATAGCGGATTCGGCATCTACCCGGTAAGTGTTATTTCCGATAGTTATCACGCACTCGTTCTTCCCCTGGATTTCCACCGCTTTTATATTTCTGATTTTTTCCGCGAGATCGCGAAGACCGGTCATTTTATCGCGCGCTGCCTGCCTCCTGTGCCGCGGTGTATTTTCGGAGAATTTTTTGAACCGGTACAGCCATTTATCTATTTCCCCGCTCAGTTCTTTTTTCTCAAGCACAGCCTGGCCCGCGGCAAAGGCGCTCATTTCTTCGAGTTCATCCAGGTTTCCGCCGTCAAAATACGCGGACATGGCCAGATGATAAGCGCCTTTAGTCACCAGCCGGGTATATGGGCCTGTTTTTTTCGTCAAAACCGCGACATAGGGGCGGGATACATCTTCCGGGCATGAAGGCGCCAATACCAGATATGATAACCCTTTGTCTTTCATAAGCTGTGTAAGGCCCGTGGTATGATACCCTCCGGATATTAATGCCGCCGCCCGGCGCCCTTCTCTTCTCATCGCTTTAACTGTATTGGACAGCATAACCTTGTTGCGCTGTTCAGCCACATCATAAAAGCGGAGCGCCTGCCTGGCACTCTGAAGAACAGCCCGCGTTTCAGGCCTATCTGTCTTAATTTTCGCGATATTGGCGCGCAAATACTCTACATCTTCCCCCGTAGCCCTGATCTTTAATAAATATGTTAAAAGAAAAACTGTTTTTACCCGCGCGTAAAGTTCTCTTTCATTATCCCCGGAGAACAGCTGTTCAATAACTTCTTCTTCCAAAGTTCGCAGTTCCCGGTCTAAAAAAGCTATGTTGATCTCCGCGTAACTTTTTTGATAATCGACAACTTTGCGTAACTCAGGGTACATCTGTATGTTTAACCCCTTCTCCAGCGCGAAATCCATGAGCCATTTATGGTAGTCGCCTTCCGTAATGTTTCCTTTTTGAAATGACATGGAGCTAATGACCATAAGTTCCATATCCTCCCTTACGGCTATACCTGACAGTTTTCTAACAAGCTCTTCCCTCTCAACATTAGCTTTCGCGAAATCAATATCCTTTTCCAGCTGTATTGAATTTACTAATTTTGTCAAGTCGGGGTATTTTTGTTCAAAAAGGCCTCTGTCCTTTACAAAATCCATAAGGAATTCCCTGTATACATCAAAACTTATCTTTCCCCCGCGATGCAGGCGTGATCTATATACCATTTGCCTGAGGCTTTTTGAATATGTCCTGTCTTCAACCTGTTCTAATTCTTTCAAATATCTATCAAGGATTTTTATATGTTTTCTATTCCTTATATATATGTTCCTGAAAAGTTTGAGATTTTTCTGATAAAGATCATTGTTTTCAACACCATAAAGGGCAATGTCATTATCAGTTGTCGCCGTAAAAAATTCACCGGCTGATAACTTCCCCTGTTTCATAAGAAAATCCGCTGTTTTTTCTCTTATTTTTTTATCCGGAAAACTTTTCAGAATGGAGGTATCTATATATCCGGCTCCGCCTTCAATAGCTATCATGTTGATCTCATACTCCTGAAGTAATTCTTTTAACAAACCCACTATTGAATATTGCGCGGTAAGTGAAGCATGGTTGTCCTGGATATTTATGACGACTTCTTTATCGCGCGGGATTTCCTCCGCTTTCGGATCATATATTTCGTTTATCACAGCTTTATTACTGAGAACTTTATTATTAAAAAGATCGTTTATACCTTTTACGTTTTGCGTGGACTCCGGGCCGGAGACTATTTCCGGCATATCACCCTGCGCCCATACGATCTGCTGAAAAAGAAATACACTCGCTACCAAGAGCGATATTGTTTTTATTAACAGTTTATATTTTGACAATTTTTCTCCTATTATTATGTGTCACGATATCATACTTTTTATTTTGCTTATTATAATAGATTTTTCTCGCTGTGTCAACTTTTAAATATTTTACAGTTAGCCCGCATTTCTCACAAACAGTCGTAGTGAGAAAGCATAAATGTTTGTAGATACAAGGCCTGAGTGAAAAAATGAGTGAAGGCGTACTGAAGTACGTCAAACTCATTTTTTTACGAAAACGCGGTAGATACAAGCAGTTATGCTTTCGTAATAGACTGTTTGTGAAAAATA
>JBDRAX010000029.1:0-22705 GCA_043823375.1 Candidatus Omnitrophota bacterium
CGGACTCATGCGCGAAATACCACGCGCGCGCGGCCCACGGCCGCGAAGACATCTCTCCCTCATCCACAAAGATCCTGCCCAGCGATTCATACGCCACGCGGCTCTCTTCAAAACCCGTTATCTTTTCATATTCCCTGAACGGCGAAACGTCTTTCTTTTCCCGAAGCGCGCCGCTCTTAAAGAACGCGCTCACCCCAAGCCTCAGGTCAAGGGACTCAGCCATATATACCGCCGCTACTCCCATAAGCACCGCGCACACTGATATGACACCGCGAGCTTCAGTGCCTCCATACGCGAGGCTCATCGATCCCGCCGCCGCGAAGACTAAAGATGCCGCCAGAGATGTCCCCCAATACACGCCTTTTCGGGGGATAGACTGAAACTTTAAGCCCTTGTTTTTTCCGGGCTTCCCAGGTTCTTCTTCTCCCGTTTTTCTCTCCATTCTAAAAGCTTGCGTAGTTTTCTTTAACTGTTCAAAAGTTTCAGCGCTTTCTATTTTACGCTTCTCTATTGCCTCACATGTCTCCACAGCTTCCATAAAAAAATCACGCGCGGATATGTCCGCGGCTATACTCTTCGCTTCAATCACACGGTCATATTCCGGCTGAAGTTCTTTATATGCATCAAAAATAAAACCCGCTTTATATTTTTCGATCTTCGCGGACGCTGAATCCGCCTTATCCGGGGACAAAAAGAAAAAATCATTCAGCCCTTTCATATCGAGCGCCGCGCTCTCAAAAAGAACACGCGCTCTATCCTGTGATATTTCTTCTTCCCCGGCTGAACGAATTTTTTTATTTATATTGCTGATCGCGCTTTTTATCATTTTCTCCTGAAAATCCATGAGCTCCGCGATATCATCCCGGGTTATACCGCTCTCCCGGATAATAGGCTCAAGATACATCTGGCCGTAATAATTTTCCAGCACACTGATGATCCGGTCATTCAGGCTTAGCGCGGCGAAAAGACCCTGAACAATATCAAAATTCACGCCGTGCTGAACACTCCTGTTTATTTCATCAAGCGAAATGTACACCTCACGCAATTTCAGGCTGATCTCCTCCGCGATATCTTCGTCAAATATTCCCTGTTTTTCTATTTTAGTCAGGTATCTGTTTTCCTTACTGATTATCAAGCTTAAACCGCCGGACACAGAATCTACGCGCTTCTTATCCCAGTCTTCTCTTAAATTATCGAGAGTTTTCCAGCCTTTTAAGATCGCGGTGATAATACCGCGCTCTTTTTCTTCCAGTTCTTTTCTTCTTGAGCTAAGGAAGGACTCTATCGCTTCAGTCTCCTCCTGGCCGCCCGACAGCGCGGACCTTAACCTCAGCAAAACAACGTCTATAAGAATATCTTCCAGCATTTTGCACATAACGGTAAGAGAAAAGTCTATCACTATTCTTTCTTTTTCATCGAGCTTCTCATATTTTTGTGCCACACCGGGTATCCTGCCGGCGGCAAGCAGTATCCAGTCCTTATAAAAAGAAACTCCGGCTTTTTTATCAAGCGCCGGCGTCCTCCCGAGGAAGATCCCCGCTTCACGTTTCAACTTATCCGCGCCTGAAACTAAAAGCGCGTTCATACGCCCCTTTATATCTTCTCCTAAAGAACACGCCGCTCCATCATCGGCAATGCCCGTTCCGGACATTAACCCGGCAAGCGGCGCGTAAAAAGAATTACGGCCGAATTCTTCTATTACCGCCTGAAACAATTGTCTTTCCGCTGAAGAAAAAATACTTTGCCCGGGCATACTGTTAAAGAGGCCTTCAATGTCCAAAGAGCCGTACTCAAAAGGTTCTTTTTCCCTGCCCCTCCTCATAATACCTGAAAAAAAACTTTTAACCTTTTCTATCCGCCCGGACAGCCACGAACCTTTCCTGGATCGAACAGCCAGTTTATCAAGTTCATTCAGCATAAGAGCCGAATAAGAAGAAATCCCCCGCGCCATAACTCCGTAAAAAAACTTCATCTGGCCTTCCCTGGACTCGATATCAGTCCCTTGAGGCGCCGGGGTTTCCGCCTGGCTCATTGTTTCCAGAAATTCCATGGAGCTCTTTTCTCTTAAAGAAGCCGCCTCGAAACCCAACCCCCGCCCGGCCTCTCCGGCGAAATTTTCAGCCCCGGCATTACGCGTATCGACAAAAAGGCCGCCTGTCATGAATTTACTGAATACCTCCGGCGTTATCCGGCGAACGTCATATCCCTGTTTGTTTATCAAAAGCGGCATGTAATATTCCAGATCCTCTGTCCTGAAATCGAGAAAAGCCATTTTTTCTTTTTCCCCGAAGGAGTATCGGGTGAGAATATCATAACGTTCTCTGATATCGGCGTCTAAGCGGATAAACCGCCGTATCTCTTCCTTTTCGAGATCAGCGCCTTTTTCCCTGAGAAAAGATATATTGCCTTCCGCGTATACGCGGGCAGTGCCGAGAGAATCTTTCGTGATAACCGCGCGTTCTCCGTCTGAACTTAAATCTATGCCATGCTTCGCCTTAATATACAGCCTCATGAATCCGGGGCCATCCCCCGCTATGAGTTTATTTACCATATCAAGATCCGCCTGTAAAAGGTCATACCCGTGTCTTTTAAGAAGAAAAAGATTTTCTTCAAGGTCCCCGGCCTTACAGCCGAGAAGATCAGTACTGACAGCCGCCTCAAGCCCCGCCTCTTCGAGAACCTTAACCCTCTTTTCAAGATCCGTACCATATAATATAATGTTCGCGTATTTTCCCGGGTCCCGGTTTATGGATCTTATATACTCCGCCCTTGCCTCTACTTCTTTTCCCGCGGATATCAGGTCTTCTCCCGAGAAGATCATCCTCCGCTCGAAAGCTTTATCCGGTTCCAGGCCGTATTTCTCTTTAAGATACGCGCTGAACGCGTCCATGTGTTTACGCCTCTCGCCTCTTATAATTTCCAGGTACGCTCCGAAAACATCGTCAACCGTACCCTCATCCGCCATATTACTTATATCAAAGTGATCCTTGAGCATATCCACGATCCCGGCATACATGAGAAAAGAAGCCGCGCGCGAGGCGAGATGATCATCAACCTCCTCCGTATCTTTCATGTTTTTTTCAGCTAATATCTCAAAAGGGAGAGTTCCCGCCTTCAGGAATGACTCGTTAAAATATTTTTTGACTTTACAAAACGGCGCGGTTATCTTTCCGCCTTCAGCGTCCATGGACAGGGATTTGATCTTCTCCATTTCCTTTTCCGCGCCCTCGAGCAAGGAGATAAACTGCTGATCCCCCGGCGTAATATGGTTTCTTCCGGACATAGCCTTTAAAAGGCTCTTCCTGTCTTCATGTGAAAGAAGCAGAAAACGCTGGACGTCTATGACAATATTGGCTGTTTGTCCGATATAAAGCGCGGGTTTTACGCCTTCAATTTTACTCCCCCGGCCGCTGCCGTAACACGTGGGGAGGATACCCCTCACGTCATGTCCGATAAGCCAGCCCGCTCGCGAGGCATAAGACGCGTCGCTCTCAGACGCTTTACTCACTATATCCATCAGTTCGTAGTCAAATATCATGTTTTTCGCGCCGCCATGCACTGTTTTATACGCGAGGACCGCGGGATGAGGGCCTTTAACCATAAGAACGTCGATATCCCTTAGATCCGCCCGGAACAGCGCGGCATTTTCCATAAGCGCCCGGAACCGCGCGACAGTCGGTTCTTCTTCCGCCGTGCCGGCGCCCTCCGCCGGTTTAAGCGGCATTTTACCGCTGACGCTTATTTTTCCGTACGCGGGGAAAGATAATGCCCCCGCGCGTTCGACAGTTTTAGTTAAAAAATACACGCCGGCTCTGTATTTAAATGACGTCTCCGGGGGGCAGGGAAGCTAAGCCCCGCTTCACTGACAGCCTTTTAATTTCATATTCGTATTGTCCCTGAAAGCCTCTCTCCGCGCCGTCACGGCCGGATATATCTTCATTAATTATCCATTCACCCGCCGAACGCCTGGAAGCGGGGGGTAAACAAAGCAGGGCTTCAAGAAACGCCGCGTTTATGATCAATTTTTTTCCGGGCCTTTTAGCCGCGAAGAAAACGCCGGCATCTCTTACAACCTCGATAGCACTCCCCTTCAATTCAGGATGTTCCCCTGTAATACCCGGCAAAAGCCCTTCCAGCGCCTCAAGCCTGCTGTAACGTTCATAAAGGCCCCTCAGGCTTTCGCGTGTCGCGGCCTTTTTCACCATGCCTCCAAAAACACCGGCAATCCCCTTCACACTGTAATCCCCGGGTATTGAAGTATCAATATTTTCTTTTTTCACATATTTATAAACAAACTTATTCCGCACACCCATACCGGGCATATTAACTTCAAGCGCGCCTTTAGCGGTAATAACGCCGTGCGCCTCGATTACCTCTCCTTCTTTTATATCTATTTCACGCAGTATGCCGTATATCTTATCTTTCAGGTTTTCATCCCTTAAGCGTTCAGCTATCGTCAGAGCGCGCTCAGCCGCTGTCCTTGCGTTCGCAAGCTCGCCTTTACTAAGGGACTTAACGGCGAGACGCGCCAGAAAATCCGATTCATCACGGTCTATTATTAAAAGCATTTCATCCCTCTGCTCCGAGAGGGCCGCGTTTTCTTCTGCCTGAAGGCTTTTACCGGAAGCTTTTACTTTCGATTCATAAGCTGTATTTATCAGCCTCTTCGCTTTTTTATGGTTCTTCTTCTTCAGATACCGGAGTACGTTCCTCTGCATGTCAAGATCCCACCTGGCAAGCGCGAGGTTTTCCACGAAACTTTCTTCCGTCCGTGTAAGCGCGTCATCCGGGGGGTGTTTTTGTGCTTCCTCCTCATCGAATATTACGCTTCCGTCATCTTTCCCATCGAATATCACATCACTCTCCGCGCCTTCTTCCTCTTCCGGCGGCGTCATCCCTGGCCGGACCTTTGTCTCTTCATCTCTTTCTGATGGAGGCGCCACTCTGTCTGTATCGTGGATCTTCCTTCCGTACCTTTCACTAACAGAATGGATGTCCCGCAGTAAAACAGACATTTCCGCCTCTTCTTTTGCCAATTTATCGTTTATTTCTCTGGGCACCTGTATCGCGCATTGCAAATTAATGGCCCTTATTGCTCTCTCCGCTTTTTTCTTTATTCCCTCGTTTCTATTTTTATCCTCGCTCGCGGCGCGGACTGAAATATCGAGATCGCGCGGCGTGTTCTCCATCCACATTATGACCTTTTTCGTTCTCAAGGCCTGCGCGCCGAACATGATATCGTTATATCTATACCCATCTCCCGATGCACGGTCATGAGCCAATTTCCCGGGGAAACTTGACGTGCGGCTAACCGGGAGGTAAGCATAAGACAAAAAACCCATTAAAACAGCCAGTATTGACAGGACGGGCGCGCCTTCCTTCCGGTCCTGTTTTTTTTCCTTTATGTGACGCTCACCCTCATTAAGATCTATCAGTTTAGCCGCGTTAGCAAAAATTTTCCTTATCGCATCATAGTTCACTTCGTCTTTACTACGGACCTCATGCAGGAACGCTGATTCCGGCAGGAGCTTGCGGTGCCCCTCATATTCCGCCCAGAATTTTTCCATTTCAGTAATAACGCGTTCTATAGTTTTATTGATAATATCAAACCTCTTCAAAAGCCTCGTTTTTTTAGCCCGCTGTATTCCGGACAATAGGGAAAATATTTTTTTCCTGACTCCCTTATCTTCATAGACCGGATCAAGGTCCAGCCTGGCCGGTGTTGTCAGGCTCGCGGACAATCGCACTGAATTATCTCTGTTTATATAATCTTTTTCGTACAGGTTTCGCATTAAAGCGTTGATCCTGTTCACGTCATTCCCGACTATAGGCTTTAAATCATCCGGAGAAATATCGCCTGTATCGTTTTTTTCATCACTTTCGTTTTTATATTCATAGAGTTTCAGGAAAAGATCAAAAAGTTTCTCCCCGCTACCCGGGTAATCTTTATTCAGAAAAAGTTTGAGCTGCCTGTCCGATACGCCCTGAATGGAAAATACGCGCCCATCTCTGTCAATATATCCCCCGGAACAGAGCGAATCCATTAAGTGATCTATACTCACTTCCAGAAAATCGGCTTTCGCGATATCCGTTTTTTTTTGCCCTATAATATTAAAAGTTTTCTCTCCGCATATCTCTCCGAAATCCCCGATAAGGCGCGCCTTTGTCTCAGCATTAATACTGACGGTAAGATCGCCTGTGGGACCGATGTAACCCTTGCGTTCCAGTTTAACCCAGAAAATATCCATGGCTGTATCAGCCAGCATCTCTCTTGTAAAATACCCGGAGCGCGCCTTAAATTTCTGAAAAATTTTCATGCCTTTTATAGGGCCAAAATCCGCGATAAGCGCCTCTTCAGTATTTTTATCAAGCCCTCGCGATATTAAACCGTTATCCGCGATATACCCTTTAGCGGAGAGATCTTTCCATAAACCCGGCGTATCGCTTGTTATAGCTGAAAAATCATTGATATCCGCTACACCCGGGTACGCGAGCATAGATATAAGCTTCTGCATATGGCCGGCCGTAAGTTCAAACGCGTTAAGCGGCGTTCTTTTTATCTCCCTTTCCAGAAAGTCAAACGCTCTTTTCGCTGAATCAACCAGTTCGTTGTAACGCGTAAAACTATCCCGCCTCTGCGTGCCTATGATCATCCTGACAGCCGCCGCGGACTTTTTGTCGCTCTTAAGGCTGATCCCCACCCTGCTGATATTCCGCATGGCATCGCGTTGATCATTCTTAGCTGAATGAATAAGTTTCCTCAACTCACTTTCTTTTTTTTTGTCAAGATCGTCAAAATTTATACCTTCAAAATCCGCGGCATTTTTCGCGCGCATGTTCTCCCTGTGCCGCGTAGCGTCCTTAAGCCGTTCCTCATTACGCGCGCGCCGCAGGCGGAGCATATCTTCCTGAGACCTCGCGTTCTGGCTTATAGTTTCCAGAAAATTCAAAGCCGTTTCATTACGCGGGTCCGCTTCCAGCACTTTTGTGACGTTTCCCAGCGTTTCCCGTATTTTATCAACAGCCAGCATACGGACTTTTCCATCCGCGGTAGATGCCCTGACTTTACTGAGATTTACGGCCACGACTTTATCTCTCTCCTCTTCTTCCGCGCATTCTTTAATCGTTTTTTTGATATAATCCCCGAGATCATTAAAGCCCGTCGCTACGGCTGTTTCATTTATGATCCATTCAACGTCATCGGACAAACCTGATATCTCGACTCTCAATTCAGCCGGTTTTTTTTCACTCTTCACGCCGTTAAAATACGCGCGGGCGTAATCGGCGAACTCTTCCAGAAAAACACTTATTTCAGGACTGCCGCTGTCAACTGCCACGGCATAATAGATATACTCAAGAGCCTTGTTTAACCGTGAAGGCCCGTCTTCAACCTTCACCATTTTTTCACGGGCCTGCCTGATATATTCCCTGACACTCTCCAGCTTTACAGGCGCTTCTCGCCTCTCTTTATCTATCTCCTTTAACAGGTCTTCAGCCGCGTGCTTTATTTTTATCAGTTCCCCGTTAGGGATAAGGTCTCCTGCCCGGCTTATGGCCTGGCAAATAAGATTAAATGATCCCGCGGCATTCTCCCTCGCCTTCTCCATATCTTTTTCTATCCCGGCCCTCCCCTTGAAAAAATTCGCGGCTAAAACACCTTTATGCAACGCGTTTTTACTTAAACGCTCCACCTCAGTTTTCTTCTTTTCATATTCCTCCGCCTTTTGGGATCTATCAGTTTCAAATTTTTCTCTCTCGATCCGTAATTTTTCGTCGTACACGCGTTCCAGAGTTCCCGCCGCCCGTCTCCCAAGGACGTATATTTTACTGTCAGCCCGCATCGCTATCATATCTCCGGTTTTTTTCAGCACTTGCCGCGCCATGTTTCCGGCATTTTTTATGTCCTTCGTTATAAGTTCTTCCGCCTTTCCCATTTTTTCTTCAAGATGCTCCACCTCACGGACATAAGTTTTTTCCCCACCTTCATCTTCAACGCCCGCCGCGCCTTTTCCTGACGTTTTATTCAGGCGCCTTACCTATTTATTGAGTTTCCCCCCCGCTATACGCGTAAGAGCATCAAGAACCTTCAAATTAGCTTCAAATTCCAGTTTTATATGTGAAATCTGCGCCTTTATAGCGTCAAAATACAATTTATCAAGAATGAGGTTTTCCATTTTCAAACCGGTTTTACTTTGTCCAGAGCGACTTCATCTATCTTATCCGCCAGCGCCCCCCTCGCCCTGATACTCTTCATAAAAACATCATCGTCTTTTTTTACAATATACATCTCTTTCTTAGATAACAAATAGTCATATCCCGTCATAAGAACGATCTCTCTGAACTTTTCCACGGGCAGACCTTCCCTGCATATTTCGATGGATAAATTAAGAACCTTATTCAGATATTCCACATCTTCAGTTTTTATCAGTTCTTGGCCTGTGATTTCCTTTAGATCATGAGTTATAGCGGCTATCCTGGAGATCAAAAGACCGTGCGCTCTTTCAGCTCCCGGAGACTCTTCATCCCCCAGCCTTACTGTACCAAAAAGTTCTACTAATAATTTTTTAACATAGTCTCCGTGTATACCGCCGCCTTCGCGCGTGATCCATTTCCTTTCGCATTCCGCGGATATCGGTTTCAACGCGTTAATTATTCTATTCATATCACCGTAAAAAACCTTTAGAAGAGATCCGGCCCTTTCAAGTTTTTCATAATCGGCCTTTTTCGCGTTAAGCTCTTTTTCCGCGCCGCTCAGCCTTTCGCCCGCATGTTCAAGCGCCGCGGATATTTCCTTTAATATATCCGCGTTTTTGGCCTTTCCGGGATAAGGGATACTTCCCGAGTGTTTTTTAAGATATACCTCTGTTACCGCGCTTTCCCTACCTGCCTGCCGGGTAAGTGCCGGGATCAGTCCTAAGATCCTGTTATTAACAGCGTAAAGCCCGCCATACGCGCCGCCGAGCGATACAAGCGCCCTCCTGTTATTTTTATCCATGCTCATGGCTTTTCCCGCGGCGTCAACCGCTTCGGATAACCTGTTCTCCGCAAACGCCTTTTCCGCTCTGTTAAGGCAATCCTCCAGGCTTTCAGTTCCCGCGGTATCATCCTTTGACGGGCTTAGCTGTTCCTTTTTTTTAATAATAGCCGGCGGAGCGGCCGCTTTAACGGCCGGGGAAGCAGGAGGCAGTAACGGGGTTAAACGCTTCGTATCCGCGGAAGGGGGGCGGAGCCTGGGGATCTTCTTCGTATCCTGCGGGACGGCTTTACCCGCGCCGGACGCCGGCGCAATTTCTCTTTTTTTCCCCGTGTTTTTTCCAGACACTCCGCTTAAGTTTATTTTTCCTGTCAAACCCGGCGCGCTAACAGGAGGAACCACCGTGGTGTCCTGATTCATCAGCGTTATTTTCACCTTTTTAGAGACCCTTTGCTCCATTGCCCTGGCCACTATCATCTCTACTTTTTCCGAAGGATCGGGAGCCTCTTTCCAGTACGCCGGAAGGCCGAGCCTTCTCAGCCTGTTTATAACTTCCTTCCTCAGATCATCCTTATCTTTTATTTTATAAACTTCCGCCGCTATTACTTCCGCGACGCTATCCATCTTTTCCAAAAGGCTCTCTCTGCCCGTTATATCGCGCGCGAGCTCCGGTTTCAGCCCGGGAATATCCCCTATGCTCGCGTCCAGAGCGCCCAAAAAATCCGAAGCCCTCATCTCCTCCTTTGAGAGGCCTTCAGAGGATCTTCTTTCTTCTCTCGCGGTAAACATTTTCCTGTGCGCTTCAGATGAAAGATCGAATTCAAAATAATCACCCTTACCCGCGCGTACGAGCGCCACAAAACCGTATCCTTCAACGGTCTTATCCCCCATAACCACGGTATTGCCTATTCTGTGCCATGTAAACCGGTTAAAGAGAAAATCCCTGAATTCCAGAGGCGAGGGAGGATCAAAGGCCATATCCTTCTTTTTACCCTGTATGAAAGTATCATATCTCAGCGCGTAAGAGCGCGCCCATATCTCCTTTATTGATTCTATTTCACTTTCCCGGCCTTTCAGTATCGCCTCGCCGCAGGCGTAAAATATCGCCGATTTCATACGGGACAGATCCCCTTTAGCGGCAGTAAAAAAAGCTTCCACCGCGAGCTGGTATCTGCCGGAATCAAGCACTTTCTCATAAGCTTTTTTCTTATTCGTAAGTATGGCTATATAAGGGCGCTCTTTATCTTTATCGAATTTAGGTATTACTACAAGGTAGGACAACTCCTTCTTCCGCATAAGTTCCGTAAGCCCGTCAGTATGATACCCCCCGGTAATTAAAGCCGCCACATGCCGGTTCTCTTTACGCATCCTGTCCACAGTATTCGCGATCATAGCCTGGTTTCTTCTCTCAGCTATACTGTAAAATTCCATGGCCGCATCAATACCGCCAAAAACCGCTGGCCCGTCATATCCCCCGGTTATAGGGATTTTATACTTCAAACATTTCGCATTAATAAAGGATGAAATCTTTTCCGCGGAGAAATCTTTACGGTTACCCCTGATGTAAGCGCTTTCATCCCCGGTTAATTCCATAGAATATAACTGCCTTAATAAACACCCCGTTTTTGAAAACTTATAAAGGTCCCTTTCCTCATGGTTCCTGTATAAACTTTCTCTGATACTGTTCTCGAATTCTTCCACCTGACGGTAAAGTTTAACAAGGTCTACTGACGCGTACTGAGATACATATTCCGCGAATTTGACTAAATTTTCGTATTTCTCCAAAGAAATACCGTTTTCACGCGCTTCATCCAGAAGATACGCGTGAAAATCCTCCTGTGACATTTTATTATCCTTGAAATCAAGAGACATTAAAACCAGCCTCTCAAGTTTTTCCTTTCCGAGTTTTCCGGACAACTCATCAATAAGCGCGCGGCGCTGGGAAGACGCCGCGTCAAAATCGATCGTTTTCTCGAGCTCAAGCGATTTACGCAGTTTCATAAGATCCGCGTACTCCGAAAGATCCGATCCGTTTTTTTCGATAACGCGCCGTATTTTTTCCCAGTAATCCGCGAAACTGAGCTTCCCCTCCCTGTGCGCGGAAGAAGCGCTGTTAAAAAGGCGGAGATCCTCAGAATAAATAACTTCCTCAAGCTTCTTAAGTTCATCACATAGCGCGTTAACATTTTCAAGCCGCGCGGCCCTCCCGGACGCCACTTTCCGGAAACTCTCGACATTCGCCCTGTAAAGCTCGTCATCCTCGATGCCGTAAAGGTCTATTTCATTTTCATCATGCGTAACAGTAAAAAACTCCCCGGCGCTCATCCGCCCTTCGCGCATAAGAAATTTGGCGGTATTTTCCCTTATTTCTTTGTCCGGAAAAGTTTTCAATATGGAAGTATCGACAAACCCGCTCGCGCCCTCAAGCGCTATGACCCTCATATCATAATCCTTTACGAGAGAATCAAGCAGGCTCGCTATGGAATACTGAGCGGACAGCGAAGAATGGGCGTCCTGTATATGCACAATAATATCTTTCCCCGGACATGAAACTATTTCTTCCGTGCCGGCTATGCCGTACGGCACTCTGATCTCCCCGGCGGAAAAAGCCATTTTTCGCGCGGCAATACCCGCGCCGTCAGGCACATTCGCGCTGATCTCAGTCCATCCTGTCTCTTGGAAAAAAAAGATCACAGAAAGAAACGCTGATATAATTCTGATAAATACTCTGGTTCCCGACATACGCATATTTTTCTTCGCCTCATCCAATACTTTTTAAACAACTTTAAATATTCACAAAAAAAAACGGGGTAATAATACCGCTTTCCCCTACCCCCTCCAAAACTTGCTTTTAGTTTTACTTATACAGGTTATTTCCTATCATATCACAACCACAAATAAAGTCAACCGCCTTTTTTCTACATATTTTGAATTCTAACGCCACGTAAGGGCAGACCTGTACGTCATAGGTGTTAGGCTAATATTGAGATAATATTCATAAGTTCTTTGGCATAAAGCAGAGCAGACAAGTTAAAAGAGAAAATGTCGATTTTGTAAAAAATAAGGTATCAGGTGTCACTTCTCTGCGTGTAGGGGCACATTGCATGTGCCCTCTGACCACGAATCATAAAAAACCAGGCAATGAAAAACGGGATGACACCGCCAGACGTATTAATAAGAAGTATTCAACCTGATGTGGAATGAGAGGCGCGATGCAGCCTGGGGCACATGCAATGTGCCCCTACAGAATAAGATGTCATAATATTAAAAAAAACATTATTATGCAAAGATGTATTTAAAAACTACGCATCAATAAAAGGCTACGGCGTTAACATAACACCTATGACCTGCGCGTCACAGGTGTTATGTTATAATATTGAGATGATATTAATAAGGTTTTTTGCGTAATATGTACCCTATGTGATCTACTAATGACTTATTTCATTTCCGAAGGATTTGGCGTTTTCAGCACAAGGAATGACGCGTCAATATCCCCGTTATTCTTAATATCCATAGGCGTCAGATAAGGAACCGCCAGCAGATCTCCTTTTTTCATGTGATTTTCAACGCCGTCAAGATTAACCGTTACCCCGCCGGAAAGGGCCAGAAGCCGCACATTCGAATTAGCGCTGTGCCGCGGCACGCTCTGCCCCGGTTTTAACGCGATCTGCATAATTAAAATATGTTTTTCGTCAACAAGCTTTCTCTTCCCCATGCCATCCGGCTGATAAGGAATATTTTCAAATACATTCATCTTTCCGCCCTCCTTTTTTACAGACATCATAGCATTTTACTCTCCAAGTGTGTATTATAAATCCGGCATTACGCGTTGGACAGATAAGAATCGATCATTTCACGCAGGTCTTTCAGTTTTTCAAGGCTGAGGCGCGTAAGAGGCGGCATTGAAAACACGAGTTCCACGCCTGTTTTTGTCAGGATATCGCCGCTCATCATGTATTTAAGAGTTTCCTCATTAAGCTTTAGCCTGCCGCCTGAAACTGAACGGTATATTTTTTCAAGATCGCGGTAAACGTGTTTGAATACTTTTTCGTATTCCCCGTCCTTAAAGCGCTCTTCGCGTTTTTTCGCCAGAGCGAGAAAAGCTTTATCAAGCCCGGCGCGTAAGGCTGAATTAAAATCTCTGAGCGCGGTGCCATATCCCTTTACGTAAGTTATCCCGTCCATCGGGATAAAATACCTGTTTTTATCCCGCGTGTTACTATTTTTTCCTTCACGAACCTTTTTTCTCAGGTCTTTCACCCACGCCTTGGCCCAGATACATATCTCTACCGAATCCGGCCGCCTGGCCCTGTTGATCCTTTTATTCATAAATTCCCGCGCGGCTTTTTCCCCGGCAATGTCTGACATCTCTTCCATTAAAACAGAAATAAATAAATCTTCACCCGGCATATTCCTGATATCATTTTCGAGCGCTTCAGGAAAAACTCCGGCGCCAGACGGGCTCGGCCTTTCAAATATAAAGTTAACGTTTTTAAATTCCGCGCTTGAAAGCGCCAGATACGCCCACGCGCGCGCGTTAGCCCTGAGGCTCTCCATGTCACCGTTTAAAAGAGTTAAATCCACGGATATATCCACAGGCTCAGCATCCCCGGACAGCGTAATACCGGAATAGAGTGAAATCAGCTCTTTTAACCCGTTATCCGAAGCCATCCTCCGCGTGATAGAACGGCGCGCTTTTTCAGTCTTTTTCAATATATCGGCGTTTTGCCGGCTATCATTTTCATCCATGGCCCGGCCTCGGTTCCCGAGCCAGGCGCCTATCCACCAGGAAAGATAACGCGCGTCAACATTATCCTGCTCAAGCATCAATTTCACTCCGCTGAGAGTGATCCCGCAGGGTTCTTTGCTGTCACCGAAATCATAAATCGCGTCAAAAGCCGCGGCTCTTTCTTTTTCCAGGATGACTACGTCACCGTTATTAATCAGAAGCGGAGATCCCACGACACCGGTAAAAGGAGATATATCAACTATGATCTTGCCGTTAACAAGCAAAAACCAGTGTTCGTTTTTACCGTTTTTGCTTTCATTATTTATGATTTTAACGTCTATCTTTTTCATCAGATTAAGTATTTCCTGTATATTACTCTCCCCGTCATATTCCCTGTAAGGAATATCTTTCATAAGCCGCGTAACCTCATTAAGGAGCCATGTCCGTGTCAAACAGCCCGAGACTATCCTTTTGCCTGTCCCCGGGCGGATAAAGAAAAACTCATTCAGCATACCCGCCAAAGAACATAAAATACGGATATCATCCCGCCCGAGCCCTTCCGCTCCTTTTTTCAGTATTTTTTCCGTGGCAATAACTCTCCCCGCGAAATTATACGGCTTTCCCGGAACTACTTTTAAATCCGGAAGTAATTCCCCGGGCGGGCTGGTGTACGGCATAAAGGAGCCATGCCCGGTTTTGTCCGCGGCGCGCCTCTCTGACTCACGCGCGGCGGCATTTTTTTCATCCGTGAGGGCCGGCTTTTTTATTTCATCGCGCGGTTCACGGATACGCGCCGCTTCAAGTTCCATCCTGATCTTTTTTATTGTTCTTTCCTTGACTCCCGGCAGAACTTCCGCTATCTCCAGAATATTCATTATGTCATTCCGGGACACTTTCCCTGCCAGTTCCGCGAAGCGTTCCGCCTGGCCGAACGCGAAAGGAAAATTCCGGTTTTCCATAAAAAGATGTTTCAGGACATTGATAAAAGTTCTTTTAAGAGGGTCATTATCTCCGGCATCCGCTATTTCCGAAAATACAATATCCAGATATTCGGGCCGCCCCGGCCGCGCCGCGGCTTTACCCAGAAGCCTCACAAGATCATACGTACCCGGGTGTATATCCCCCCGCAATATGCATCCTCTCAGATATGCGGCAAGCCGCGTAAATGTTTCAGGCAGCAGCTTAATACTTTTATCTTCTTCCATCGCGCGGATCAAAGCTCTGGCAAGAACGGATGCCTTTTCTCCTGAAATTTTGTTTGAACATATCGCCCCCGCGGTAAGCCTTACTCCTTCAACTCTGACGCCGTTTAAAATAACGCGGGACCATATACCGTCAAACCCATGCCATTTTACAATAGAAGCGCATCCCAGTAATTTCTCCATGCCGGGAGGATCTAAAAACAAAATACCGCCTTCACGCTCTATCACTTCGAACAATCTCACAAACTGCCCAGCCACGCGTGGCCTCAGAGACGAACCCGACATACGCGAAATAACTTCCGTCATGCACGCCCGGTACTCGTCATCAGGCTTCATCCGCGCTATAGAAACCCCTATGACAGCTCCCGCCGCGTACAGTTCTACCGCTTCATCCGGAAGGCGCTGGAACCAATCGGCAATAGCGCCGATATCCGCGCGGCTGAGCTGCAGGTCCTTATTCCTTCTGAGAGCCCCGTATACGGCATTCAAAATGTCTCTACAGTAAAAAAACGTATGTTCCTTTTCCTTTAGCTCCATTAACGCCCTGCTGAATGTTTTTTTACCGGCCCCTTTTAATGACATATATTCGGCCAGTTTATCAGATTCACTGAGCCTCTCCTCCGAATATTCTCCCTGAAAACTTTTCATGCGTTCGAGAAAAATATCCACGCCTGATCCATAATTTTCAGAGACACGCTCAACCTTTGCCATGCTTTCATCCGCGAGTATCGCGCCAAGGTCATCGCGGAATAAACTTACGACAAATACAGCGTCTTCATCTTCAGGAAACCCAAGATAGATCTTTTTAACGCGCCGCCCTCCTCCCGCGTCTTTTTCAATCGGAGGTTCTTTCACATCTAAGATCCGCGTGTCTTTCACGGGGCTGTACGCGCTGTCAAGAAAAGCGTTCACATTGTAATAAGGCCTGCCCGAAAGAACAAGATCGACAATTGTATAAAATTCAAATTCGACCTGCTGTCTGTAAACATCTCCCGTTATATCCAGGATCGGATTAAGCCTTGACTGTACCTGAAGAGAATGCCCTTTCGCGGGGTTTTCCCAAATAGAAAACGCTCCGGTTTTTGTATTCATGAAAAACATAAAAACCACGGCGCATGAAATAGCGTTTATTAGTGTTTTATAATATTTATTAATGTTATTTATCATAGTTTGGCATGAAAAAAAACTCGTATCGTAAAACCTAAAAAAGTTATCTTATTATAACATAATTCTTTCCGTTAAGACAATACAAATAAAGGGATGCCCATAACGAACAGTTCTGAATTTATACTCAAACCTGTTCCCTGCCGGAAATCGAGGAAAAACGAATAGATAGTACAGGTTAGCGAATGATCTGGGAATGACTCCCGCGATGCTGTATTAGCGTAAGGCAAACGCGTACGGTTCTTAAAAAGAGGATTTGAAGTCGAGCGCTTTCACGCCTTAAGCAGGCTTTCATACACATCAATTATTTTCCGGGCCGTGCTTTCCATATCAAGCCCGGAATCATATATCCTGTCACGCGAGGCTGTCCTTTTGTAAGACAACGCCTCAGCTATGGCGCGCCCTATCTCACGCGCTTCATAAGGCACCACAAAACAGCCTTCCACATTTCCGATAAGGCCCCTCACATCTCCCGCGTCGACCGAAACTATGGGCCTTGCGCAGGCCATCGCTTCTTTTACCGCGTTAGGCGACCCTTCATGGCGAGAAGTAAGCACGCATACATCGGCTGAATTCATAAAATATACAACCTCATCGCGCGGGATGCCTTCAAGTTCAATACACTTCAAACCCGGCCCGGCGTAAGCTGACGCTTCTTTAAATAAAGCAAAATTTTTTACCGGTATTTTTTTTTGTCCGAGGAAAAGTATGATCTTATCTCCCCGTTCCCCCGCCCCGGACTTAAATCGCGCCTCATCAAGAGGAATTTCCCGGAAAAGCGTCATATCGACACCGTTCGGGATGACCTCTATCCGTTTCGACCGTACCTTGCCTGCCATATTCGCTGATTTCACGATAGCGCAATCTATACAGCCTGACAAAAGTGAATTGATCCGGGCTGTGATCCTCCCTTTCAGGTGATACCGGTTATCATACCCCACGTCCCCGAAGATATCGCCCCCGCAGTATGAAACCACCAGCGGTTTTTTCGCAATGTATTTCAAAGGGACCGAGGCCGAACCCGTATGCCCGAAATGGCAGTGTATGATATCCGCCCACTCAGCTTCTTTCCATAGTTTAAATGTCTTTAAATACCCGCCGGAATCCCTGCCGACGCGCCTCACTTCCACATTTATCCCGGCTTTTTTTATGGACTCTATCTGTTCCTTCACGAAAATACCGAAATACGGTTTTTCAGCGGAAGGGTACATATTGGTAATATGAAGCACATTCATGATGATCTTCTTTCCCCGCGTCCCTGCCGGGTTCTCCGAAACCATTTCGCGCAAATTTGCCCCGCGCGTGATCTTTCCAGCAAAACCGATAACAGCGCCGCTTTCACGGCCCTCAGAGTGTCACCGGCGCGCGCGCATTCTCCGGCGTGGCAAAAAAATATGCCGGAATACGCTTTATTCTTAAGCCTTTTGACAAGGCCCGGGTTTCTTTTAAAAAATTTTTCAAGCACTATTTTCTGATGCTTAAGCGCGTTCTCAAGATGCCTGTGCGTATAGCTTCCCTTTGTCCGCCTGAGATACATGGTCAGCGGTTCATCGATGAACCCCGCCCTGTATTTTTCCGAAAGGCGGAGCCACATATCCCAGTCCGCCGGGATAAAAATGGATTCGTCGAAAAAACCGGCGCCCGAAAAACACTCCCGGCGCGCGACTACGGTAGAGTTGCATATGAAATTTCTCAGGATAAGGCTCTCCGCTATCCATCCTGTGCCGGATTTTTCACCCATCGAAAAATATTCCAGCACTTTACCGTTCTCATCCACGATATTCGCCGCGCTGTGGACAAAACCGTATCCCGGGTTTTCCTCCAGAAACCTGACCGACTTCTCGATCTTATCCGGCGCGTATACGTCGTCGCAGTCCAGAAGCGCCGTATACTCTCCTTTTGACAGTTTTATCCCGAGGTTCCTCGCGCTGGACGCGCCTCCGTTTTCTTTATAGACGTATTTCACGGCATCCCCGAACGATCTCATCTTTTCTCTTGTCCCGTCCGTAGACCCGTCATCCACGACGATTATTTCCACATCCGCGTATGTCTGGTTAAGAACGCTTTCAACCGTACGCGCCGTCAGATCCGCCATATTATAGGCCGGTATGACTACACTCACTTTTTTCATAAGTACCGCCCCGTACCTTCGCGGAGCGGCTCAAAGCGTGTCAGCCCCGTCATAAAAACGCTCCCATTGTATTCTCGTTTACCGGGAAAAAATATTCATCGAGGTATTTACCCGCCGATACCGCTTCTTTCCTGAACATTTCCTCATCCATGCCCCTCAGCCTGTCAATAACCCCTGACAGGTCTTCCGGCCTCGCGCACCGCGCGGTAAGATGCCCGCATTCAAAAAGCGGATCGACCTCAAGCGGATAATTAACGTCGATATATACTGCCGGCCTCCCCATCCTGAGCGCTTCAAGGCACACGGTAGTCCATGTATAGAGCACCACGGAGCACCGCTTGATCTCCTCTATCATCGGCGGGTTATCGGACACGATAAAATTCTCAGGCAGTTTAAACCCGAGAGAACTAAGCACTTTATCTTTTGGAGTCGCGGGGTGGAACCTGAAATAAACCTTATCCGGCCCTTTACCGAGCCCCCCGTTATACAGAAAACGGAACACCTTTACCGTATCCGCGATTGTGATCGTCAGGGGGACGAATATAGCGCCGCGCCGGGCGCGCTCAAGAACGGGCAGGCTGAAAAGATATTCCTGCCGGAGCGCGCATCCGGGTGATATTACGCCTTCGGGATAATTCCCGAATCTTCTCATTATTTCAGCCGTCCTCCCGCCCATTGTAACGATTTTGTCCGGAAAAGGCATGGCCTTTTCCTCTCCCCCGCCGGGAAAATAATTAAAACTGTTCTTAGATATGAACGCGTGCTGAAAACCCGTGATCAGAGTTCCCGGCGAAGACACGCGCAGGCCCATGATCCCCGCTTTTTCCCATGAATAGTTCTCGAACGTATATATAAACCTTTTTATATCCGCGTTCTCTCCCAGCCTCAGGCACGCGTAGTACTGCGTCATCGCGATAAAAAAATCACAGGATGAAATGTCCGCCGAAAGCTCCGCCTCTATTAAGGCGTCTATTTTCATCCCGTCCAGGATAACCCCTTTACGCGCGGAAGGCCGCCTGAAAAACGCCGCCGCGAGGCATCTCAGGATATCGGTTTTCCTGAGAAAAGCGTTAACAGGCACAATCAGATTACGCGGATCACGCCTGATGTCGTCAACCGACTTCCTGTAATTCCCATGAACGCGGCCTAAAAACATGACATTTTCACCGCGCGAAGAAAGAAAATCCGGAAGCCTGTTAAAATAAGGATCCCTGTACTTCCCTGACGAGTAATTCCTGTGGTCCACGGCCGCGCATAACACAGTCAGTTTTTTCCCGTGCCTTACGCCTGAGAGTTTATCCCTGAGGTTATTCCGGGCGTATGAAAGATTGGAATATTCGGTAACACTTCTCTTTAAAACGCGGAGGCTCCCCTTTAAAAACGTTAACAGCCGTTTAATAAAAAAACACGGATAAAAGTCAGGCGCGGATACCGCGCGATATTGCTCCGCCCCGTTCGCCGCTATCTGGCGGATGAGGACCTTATCCTCGCTGAAAAGAACTACCTCCAGCGCGCCTGTTTTTTTTTCAAGGGCCGCGCGGAAACAGGCCAGTTTATATATCCTCGTAAAAAGAAGCGACGTAAAAGGGTTTTTCTCCGAAAGCGCTCCGGCCCACCAGTAAAGCGTATTATTTTTTCCGCCCAGCCCGGCGATGAGGCCCGTATATTCCTTTTCGAGGCGTTCTTTATCGGCGGCCCCGCGTAATGAGATCTCCACGGCATCCGGCCCGTTTACGGCGTTTACGGTGAAGGTAAAATTATCAAGGTCTATAGAAAGGCGTTCTCCGTGAGCTCCCGTTTTCCGAAGCCACGCCTTTCTGTCATGGTAAAGAAATATTTTTTTCATATATTTTTTATGCCGCGCTTATGCTTCACGGTTCTCAAGGTTCCCCCGCCATGGCAAGGAATTCCTTCTCAGTAACGGTTTTTATACCGAGTTTCCGCGCCTTATCGAGTTTTGACCCGGCTTTATCCCCATACACCACGAAATCAACCGTTGAACTTATGGCTGAAGCCGTTTCACCGCCTTCCCGCTCGACTATCTTCGCCGCCTGATCCCTCGACATGCTCTCAAGGGCCCCCGTAAAAACAAACTTCATATTCAAAAACCGGCCTGAAGCGGTTTTTTTCTTTTCACGTATTTTTACCCCTTTATCCTTAAGTTTTTCTATTTCTTCCATATTCTTTTTCTCATTAAAGAACGAAATTATCCCTCGGGCTATTTCCGGGCCGATCTCCTTTATTTCCATGAGCTCATCCTGCCCCGCGCCTTCCAGGTTTTCCAGCGCGCCGAATTTCTCAGCGAGAATAGCGGCGATATGTTTGCCGACATTCCTTATGCCGAGCCCGAAAATAAACCTGTCCAGGCTGACATCCTTTGATCTTTCAATAGCGGCAAGAAGGTTATCCGTCTTTTTCTCTTTAAAACCTTCCAGTTTCAGAATGCTTTCCCGGTCGAGCTTATATATGTCTGAAATACTCCTTAAGAACCCTTTCTCATAGAAAAGCTCCACTGTCTTTTCCGAAAAACCGTCTATATCCACCGCGCCCTTTGACGCGTAATGGATTATTGATTCCTTAAGCTGCGCCGGGCATGAAAGCCCCGCGGGGCATCTGTGAAAAACATCCTCTCTGACTACCTTCGTGCCGCAGCTCGGGCATTTTTCGGGCATATGAAATTTCTTTTCCTTGCCCGAACGGCGCTCCGCCACAACTTCCGAAATATACGGGATCACGTCTCCCGCCCTCTCCACCTTCACGTAATCCCCCTTCATAACCCCCAGTTTTTCCACCTGGTCCATATTGTGCAGAGTCGCGCGCGAGACCGTGACGCCTCCGACCTCGACGGGATAAAGAAGCGCGAGCGGAGTCAGTACTCCCGTGCGCCCCACCTGCACCACGATATCTTCGACTTTTGTGACCTCTTTCCTCGGCTTAAATTTATAAGCGACAGCCCAGCGGGGATTATTCGTCCGGGTCCCGAGTTTTTTCTGAAGGCGCGCGTCATTGACTTTAATAACTATGCCGTCGATCTCATAATCAAGGTTATCCCTTTCATCCTCGAGTTTACGGTGATACTCTACAGCCTCTTTTATATCCGCGCAGTGTTTCACTCCTGGAGATATATGAAACCCGTATTTTTCAAGCAGTTTAAGCGCTTCAGCCTGTGTCGCGGGCGCCTCTATGGAACACTCGAGTATTTCATAGCAGTAAACGCGGAGTTTCCGCGACGATGTTACCCTGTGATCAAGCTGTCTCATCGACCCTGCCGCCACATTACGCGGGTTGGCAAAAAGCTCCCTCCCCTCCCGCGCCTGTTTCATGTTAAGGTCACGAAAATCGCTGATATGCATAAGCACTTCGCCCCTTACGGCCAGCCTCGCGGGAGGCTTAGCTGAATGAAGCTTCACGGGTACCGTATCTATAGTCCTGAGGTTGAGCGTTACTTCCTCTCCGACAGTACCGTCCCCCCTTGTAGCCCCTGACGTAAAAACCCCGTTCTCATACACAAGCTCTATACTCAAACCGTCAAGCTTCGGCTCGCACACATAATCGACCGCGCCGCCCGCTTCTTTTTCGCATGACTCCGCGAAACGCGCGGCACCGGCTTCGGTATTCACGCTTTCGAGGCTGAGCATGGGAGACGAATGCGTGACTTTTCTGAATTTATCGGGTATGGGCGCGCCCACTGTGCGCGTCGGAGAATCCGGCGACATATATTCGGGATGTTCGTTTTCCAGATATTTAAGGCGCGCCAGCATCTCGTCATATTTACCGTCCGAGATCTCCGGCTCGCCTTTCGTATAATAAAGGCCATTATGCCTCAGTATCTCTTCCCGCAGTTTTTCTATCTCTCTTTTCACGCTTCCGGACATTATCCGCCTGCCTCACTTTCTCATTTGTTCCTTCCGCCGCGCACACGCCAATATCATGACACCTTATCCTGCATGACATCTTATCCTGTAGGGGCACATTGCATGTGCTCCAGACCGCATCGCGCCAATATTACACCGCTCATTTCATCCGGTTGAATACTCCTTACTAACGCGTCCCGCGTCATCACCTGTCTCTTGATTGCTTGTTTTTTCATGATTTCGCCACGCACTCAAAGGGCACATGCAATGTGCCCCTACAGCATGTGCCGGAGAATCCAGCGACATATATTCGGGATATTCGTTTTCCAGGAATTTGAGCCGCGCCAGCATCTCGTCATATTTACCGTCCGAGATCCCCGGCTCGCCTTTCGTATAATAAAAGCCATTATGCCTCAGTATCTCTTCCCGCAGTTTTTCTATCTCTCTTTTCACGCTTCCGGACATTACCCGCCTGCCTCACTTTCTCATTTGTTCCTTCTGCCGCGCACACGCCAATATCATGACACCTTATCCTGCATGACATCTTATCCTGTAGGGGCACATTGCATGTGCCCCAGCCCGCATCGCGCCAATATTACACCGCTCATTTCATCCGGTTGAATACTCCTTACTAACGCGTCCCGCGCCACC
>JBDRAX010000030.1:0-4673 GCA_043823375.1 Candidatus Omnitrophota bacterium
CATATAAGAAAGTTTCCCTTATGATACTAAAATATTTCAGAAAATATTTAACCTTAATTGTATTTTTACTTTCCCAAATCTCTTTCGCGCCTGTCAGTTTTTCGGAGACTCTTGAAGTAAAATCTTTCCCGCGGGAAGCCGTACAATTTGAGCGTGTGACTGTTTCCATGGACCTTCCATATTGCGCTGTTAATCCGTATGAGGCGTCTTCCGTTACTGTTGATCTGAGAATAATTGACCCTGATAATGTAGAAATAGTCCTGCCTTGTTTCTGTTTACACAACAGCAGGCAGGATAACAGGTCTTCATGGGAAGCGAGGTTTACTCCTGTTAAGCCCGGGAATTACAAATTTTACGCGGAGCTTAAAACAAAGTCCGTAAAAAAGAAGTCCGGATATTACAACTTTTATATTAATAAAGGGAACAAGGACGGTTTTCTCCGGCAGTGCGAAAAGAATCCGTATTATCTGAAGTTCGATTCCGGAAAAACCTTTTTCGGCATAGGGCACAATATCGCCTGGGTTGACGGTGGGAGCCTCAGCCTTTTTGAAAGGTATTTTTCCAACCTCGCGGAAGGAGGGTGCAATCTCGCGAGGGTATGGCTGTGTGAATGGTCTATACCTGTCGAGTCAGATAAGCTGTGCGAATATAATAAAGATGCCGGGGAAAGGCTCGATAAACTGATTGACCTCGCGCGCGATAAAAATATACGCGTGATCTTATGCCTCGATACGTACGGGAGCCTCATGACGGATAACGGCGCCTGGGCGGAAGAACGGTGGAGCTCTAATCCCTATAACAAAAAGAACGGCGGGCCGTGCGCGGATCCTGAAGACTTTTTTACTGACAGTGAAGCGAAGCGTATATATAAGAACAAACTCAGGTATATTGTTTCCAGGTGGGGGTATTCCCCGAATATTATGGCGTTCGAATTATGGAACGAATATAACGCGCCGGCCGTATGGGTAAAAGAGATGTCGCGTTTCATGAAAAGCGTGAACCCTCATCCCCAGTTCATAACGACCAGCATGGGATATCCTTACGGGGAGATCTTCGACGCGGGCGAAGTATGGCGGCTTGATGATGTGGATATTATCTCGGAACATATTTACGGCAATAAGATCACCAATCACATAATATTGAGGGGTATACAGAAAGCGCGCGAGTTTGCGGCGCTTTACAGTAAACCTTTTATATTCGCGGAGACGGGAATAGACGCGGGTAAGGATGACAAGTTTTACGATCCTGAAGGCGAAGGCACGGCGCTTCACAACAGTATATGGAGTTCCGCGCTCAGTAAGTCCATGGGTACTTCACTTCACTGGTGGTGGGACAGTTATATCCGGCCTAAAAAACTCTATGGCCATTACCTCGCTTTAAAGAGTTTTCTTGACGGAGTCAAATGGGATTCCGGGAATATCAAATACGCGGATACGGGCCTTTTGAAATATCCGGAGACATCGGCCAGGAAGCGCGATTACCGGGATGTGGAGATCAAGCCGATCGATAAGTGGGGGCGGGTGTATACGCGGGATTTTACTGTTTTGAACAACGGGGATATCATAGAAGGTTTTCCGAGCAGGTATCTCCATGGAGAGCTGAAAGACCCGTCTCATGACGGGCAGACCTACCGGGTCGATTATCCGCGCGCGGGAAAATTCATAATAAAGGTGGGAGTGGTTTCTCAAGGGGCAAGGCTTGAAGCTTATATTGACGGCGTTAAAGTCCTTGAGCGGGATTTCCCCGCCGGAGAAGGAGATGGGCCGTGGTCAGGAGTATGTACAGGAAAGATGAAGAAGTTTACCAGTGCGTTTATAACACCGATGTGGCGGTTGATGTCCCGGAGGGGAAACATACGGTGCGGCTTTTAAATACCGGCATAGACTGGATGGAGATAAAGCAGATCACTTTAACGGATTACGCGAACGGTGTTTTCGCCGACGCCCGGTGTATCGGGCTCATCGCGGGTAAAGACATGCTTTTCTGGATACAGAATAAAGGGTCCAACTGGAAAAATACTTTTAACGGAGTGATCCCGCCGCCTGTAAAGGATTCCTATTTCAAGGTCTCCGGTATCGCGGACGGTGAATATGCCATAGAATGGTGGGATACATATGAAGGAAGAAAGATCTCTACCGGTAAAAATACCGCCAGAAATGGGTCCCTTTTAGTGGATGTCCCTGATTTTACGAAAGATACGGCGTGTAAGATCAGGAGAAAAGAATGATTCTCCGCGCTCCGGGAAAGTTTCGGGGTATTGCGCTAAAAGTACGCGATATTTGAAAAAAATATTGACAACTAAACTCAATAGCGGTAAAATACAAATGAAATACGCGCACAGGGTAGTGCGGTAAAAGCGAAGAGGCGTTCATTACGAACGTCTTTTTTATTTCTGTACGCTGCACGTACGGATACTGAGATTCGAAGCGCGAAACGGGGATAACGATGTCCTTTTAGGCTGTGTGAGCTTACGGCTTAAAAGGACTTTTTTTTTGCGCGGCGGACGGAAAAGTATCCGGAAGTTTCAAGTTGATTTACACTGTTTTACTGGTACAATTAAATAATAACGTGTCTGATAAAAAGAAAAAGGGGGCGGGATCATGGATGGCAGGAGAATTCTAAACGAAGAAAACATAACGGAGTATTACGGCGAGAATGTGTTCAATCTTAAAACCATGCGTAATTATCTTTCTGATAAAGCATATAAATCACTTTTATCCACTATTAAAGAAGGCAGGTCTATTGACCCGTCCATAGCGGATGAAGTGGCTGACGCTATGAGGACATGGGCGGTCGCTAAAGGCGCGACGCATTTTACCCACTGGTTTCAGCCCCTTACCGGGACTACGGCAGAGAAGCACGATTCATTTATCAGCCCTGACAGTGAAGGCGGCGTTATCCTCAAGTTCTCCGGCGAAGAACTTATTAAAGGCGAGCCTGACGCTTCAAGTTTTCCGTCCGGCGGGTTAAGGGCCACTTTTGAGGCGAGAGGGTATACCGCGTGGGACCCGACAAGCCCGGCGTTTATTAAAGAGGGCGAAATAGGAGCTACGCTGTGCATACCCACGGCGTTTTACTCGTATCACGGGGAAGCGCTCGATAAGAAGACTCCTTTATTGAAATCCATAGTCGTTCTTTCAAAACAGGTCAGCCGCCTGGCAAAGTTATTCGGCCTCGATACAAAAAACGGCAGGGCCTACGCTACGCTTGGCGCGGAACAGGAATATTTTCTTATAGACACCTGTTATTATGAGAACCGGCTGGATCTTATTCAGACGGGAAGGACTTTGTTCGGAAAAACGCCCGCCAAGCACCAGCAGATGGAAGACCACTATTTCGGCGCTATACGCACGAGGGTGATAAATTTCATGGATGATCTTGACCGGGAACTCTGGAAGCTGGGGATCCCGTCAAAGACCAGGCACAATGAGGTCTGCCCGGCGCAGTTTGAGATAGCTCCTGTTTTCGAAGAACAGAACCTCGCGGTGGACCACAACATGATCACAATGGAAGTACTCCGCAAGGTAGCGGAAAAACACGGCTTCGTGTGCCTGCTTCATGAAAAACCGTTTGCCGGCGTCAACGGCTCGGGTAAACATAACAACTGGTCCATCGTGGGCCCGGACGGTAAAAACTGGCTTAGCCCCGGGGACAACCCGCATGAAAACGCGAAATTCCTTACCATGATATGCGCTCTTATGAAAGCGATCGATACTTACGCCGGAATGCTGAGAGCGAGCGTGGCTTCGGCGGGAAATGACCACCGCCTCGGCGCGAATGAGGCGCCTCCCGCGATACTGTCCATTTTCCTCGGTGACCAGCTTATGGATGTTATCGATCAGATAGAAAAAGGCGGCGCGAAGAGTTCTAAAAAAACCGCAGAGATCGAGATAGGCGTGACGTCGCTTCCTCCGTTCCCGAGGGATGTAACCGACAGGAACAGGACGTCGCCTTTCGCTTTTACGGGCAATAAATTCGAATTCAGGGCGGTCGGGTCCAACCAGAGCTGCGCGGGGGCTAACGTTGTATTGAACACGATCGTGGCGGACGCGATAGACCAGATATGCGCGAAAGTGGAGGCGGACCTGAAAGCCGGGAAAGATTTTAACGAATCTCTGCAGTCTGTCCTTCAGGAAATAGTCAAAAACCACAAGAGGATCCTTTTTAACGGGGACAACTATACCGCGGAGTGGCACAAGGAAGCGGAAAAACGCGGATTGCCGAACCTTAAAGACACGCCTTCCGCGCTGGAGGCCGTCAGGGACCCGAAAGTAATAGACCTTTTCGTGAGGCACGGCGTGTTCTCGAAGACAGAGCTTTTATCCAGGTATGAAATATATAAGGAACAGTACGAAAAGACGGTCGTGATCGAGTCGGACGTGGCGCTTACTATGGCGAAGACAATGGTTATACCGGCGGCCCTGGAATATCAGTCGAATATAGCCGCGGCGATAGAGGATGTTTCCGCGTGCGGGTGTGACGCTTCCGAAACAAAAAAACTTTTACAGGAAATTTGCTCTACTACGGAAAAAACCATGCTGGCTGTTAAGGACCTTGAAAAACAGCTGAAGGAAGGATCCGAGTCCGGGATGCTGAAAGGTATGGCGGAACTCCGTAAACATGTGGATGCCCTTGAAGGGCTTGTGCCGAAGGATATCTGGCCTCTGCCGTCC
>JBDRAX010000031.1:0-20946 GCA_043823375.1 Candidatus Omnitrophota bacterium
ATCCGGGCCGTAGAGTCATACGCGAGGCGGAGTTCCCCTTCCAAAAAAGCCTTCCAGTCAGTGTTTTCCCCTGAATAGAGCACTCCTTCTTTCCCCACAAGCTCAAGCGCCCCGCAAAAAGAAACCGCTGAAAAAAATACAAGAAAGGAAAGTACTATCAGAGTTTTTACGCTGATACGGGTCATCCGGCATTCCCATATTGTTGCATTTTAGTATAAGTTACAGTAAAAAAAACCGCTTAACCAGCATTATGTATGAAGTATACCGGTTAAAAGTATAAAAGCAAATGGTACGACAGCACTCTTTTCTGAATATTCCCGGAAAATTCTTTTTTACCTCTGTGAAGAAACAAAGCCGACTTTACCATAGCGGCGTATCCTTGTTCTTTATTTAACAAAATATTTAATTTCCACTACACTTTTTATTTCTTTGATGATACTCCCTGTATCATTAACCCCGTAATCGGATACGTCCGTAGAGTTAACCGGCGTTATCTGAAAAACACCCACTCTCACGTCCGCTATCCTGCCCAGGCGGAACTTACCTTCTTTAGCGATCTTCATAGCCCGTTCCCTCGCGTTATCCGTAGCCCTTCCTATCATTTCCACTTTAAGGCCCTCTATCCCGGTATATATATAACGCGGCTCTTTTATGTTTATCCTGATCCCTTCGTCCAGGACATCTATTATTTCCGACGAGATCCTTGAGATCTTAAAAACATCGCCGCTTTCGATCCTGATCTCCTGTTTTATTACATATTTAACGAATTCGTCAGTGTTATACCCGTTCTCATTTATCTTATATACTTCCTGAATGGACGCGGGCCGCGTTTTAAGTTCGTTCTTATTTACCCCGAACTTCCGCGTTATATACGCGCTTAATTTACGGCTGTCCTCAGCGAGCCCGGAATAACAGGTTTTGAGGTCCGCGTTTTCCGAAATTATTACAGCTTCAAATATCCCCAGGTCCGACTTTATCGTCTCTCTGGCATATCCCTTAACATTTACATACCCTTTGTTTTTTATATTCAGAGCGGTATCTGAGACTATATTCGCCGTGATAACTAGCGAACCCGCCATGATCAAAGCCACAAAGAGCGGAACTATCGTTTTTTTCATCTTTTTCTCCTGTTCTTACTTTTCACCTGATGGGGAATTTCACTTTTTTATCCGGATAGTCTGCCATATTGATCTCCGGTATGCCGGTTAAGCGAAAGAGCGCGCTTTATAGCTTATTTTAAAAAGCGGCATATCCCGATTTTTACAGTATACCATAAACTGCCGCATAGACGAATTAAAACAGGGTCATCGCGTGGAATGATCCCGGCGGGCTTCGCGTCTTTTTTAAAGATACAAAGCCCGCCGGTAAAACTGCCGGAGAATTATATAAAGCGCGGTTATACAACCAGCGCCCTGAGGTTTTTCTTCGCTATTTTACGCGCGTTTTCCACAAGGTGTATTTTTCTTATCCTGATATTTTTAGGAGTAATTTCCACAAGTTCATCGTCCCCGATAAATTCGAGCGCGAATTCAAGCGTCATTTTCCGGGGAGGGATCAACTGGATAGCGTCATCCGACCCGGAAGCGCGCATATTGGTCAGTTTTTTTTCTTTATTCGCGTTTACCACAAGGTCACTGCCTTTATTGCTGGCTCCGACTATCATCCCCTCATAGAGGGCGTCGCCTGTTTTAATAAATATTTCTCCTCTTGACTGAAGGCCGAAAAGCGCGTACGCCACAGCGTTACCTTCATTCTGCGAGATCAATACGCCGCTCTGCCTGAGCGGTATTTCTCCCTTATATTTCTGATATTCATAAAAATTCTGGTACATTACCCCTGTCCCTCTTGTCATTACCAGAAACTCATTGCGAAACCCTATCAGAGCGCGGGAAGCTATCAGAAATTCCATCCGGATCGTACCGATCGACGTTGTTTTCATTTCTTTCAGTTCCGCGCGCCTCTCTCCCAGCGCCTGTATAACCGCTCCCTGATAACCGTCATCCACTTCTATCGTAACTTCTTCCACAGGCTCACACATCTCCCCGTCAATTTCTTTCAGTATTACCCGGGGGCGTGAAACTTCAAGTTCATACCCTTCTCTCCGCATCGTTTCTATCAGTATGGACAAATGCAGTTCCCCTCTTCCTGAAACCTTGAAACTCTCCCCGCCGTTAACTTCATCTACTTTGATACCCACGTTCACCCTGGCCTCATGTTTGAGCCTTTCACGTATATGCCTCGACGTTAAAAACTGCCCCCCGTCTTTTCCCGCGAGCGGGCTTGTGTTATGGGAGAAATTCATCGAGATCGTAGGTTCATCTATCTCAACGGCCGGCAAAGCGCGCGGATTGTCGGCCGCGGAAAGAGTCTCTCCGACTTCGATCCCTTCCGTACCTGCCACGGAGACTATATCCCCTGCCTCGGCGGTATCCGATTCAAACCGTCTAAGGCCGTTATATTTCAATATCTTTGTTATTTTCCCCTGTTCAACGGTACCGTCTTTTTTTACAAGGCATATCGCCTGCCCCTTCTTTATTCTACCGTGGTGAATCCTCCCTATGGCGATCGACCCTACGTATGAATCATAATCAAGCATGGTGATCAGCATCTGAAACGGCAGGTCAGGGTCCGCCAGAGGCGCGGGTACATTGTTAATGATCGCGTCCAGAAGCGGCTCCATATCTCTGGCTTCAATATCCATATCCGTTGTCGCGACCCCGTTTTTTCCAGACGCGTATATTATCTTAAAATCAAGCTGTTCATCCGACGCGTTCAGATCACAAAAAAGGTCAAATACCATATTGACCACTTCCGCGGGGCGCGCGTGAATACGGTCGATCTTATTTATTACCAGGATAGGCTTAAGGTCCAGCTGCAGGGATTTCTTCAATACGAATTTTGTCTGCGGCATCGGCCCTTCAAACGCGTCTACCAAAAGAAGCACCCCGTCAACCATTTTCAGGATCCGCTCGACTTCACTGCCGAAATCCGCGTGCCCCGGAGTATCAACGATATTGAACAGTATCCCTTTATATTCAAAAGAAGCGTTTTTAGAAAAAATAGTGATCCCCCTTTCTCTTTCCAGAGGATTCGAATCCATGATCATAGATTCCCCGTCTTTGAATAAATAAGCGCCGCTCTGATTGAGAAGCGCGTCAACCAGTGTGGTCTTACCGTGGTCTACGTGCGCTATTATCGCGAGATTTCTTACATTCTTTCTTCTCTTCATGTTCTCCATACTCTTTGATTATCCTTTTTTTATATTTTCAGATTATATATTCTAACTTTATGTTTGAATAATTCTCATTATACTACAAAATTGGCGGATTTGTTCTGCCTTTTTTCTTTTTTACGGAATCCGCGCGATACACACAGCCCTAATGATTTTCGTTTCAGGCCGATTTCTTTCACCGCCCGTTTTCAGCAAAGAAATTTCCCGGAATAAATGCCGCCCAGACACGAAACGTATTACTTGAGTGGTTAGCGTACAAAGAATAGTACTCGAGAAAACGAATTCATCAGGGGTTGCGATAGTCCTTAATTATGGAATCTGAAACGATAAGAGCCTCTCATTAAACAGAAGCTTTTGAGTTTAAGACCGCTGATTCGATAAAATATTCTTTCAGACCAAATTTTTTATTTTTTAGCCTCTTCCGGCTTTTTTGCTTCCTTCTCTCTATCAGACCGTAAAGTGCCTAATATGTATTTGTGCACTATACTTGTAATTAATGTTTGATATGGGATCCCTTCCTCCATTGCTCTGACCTGGATACCGATATAATCCTGTCCGGACATTCTTATACTGATCCTTTTGTCTTTCTTTAAAGTGTTCTTCGCGTATTGGGCATACCGTTTGATCCTGGCTTCCTTATCACTTACTGATAGCCATTCCTCCTTTTCAAAAGACTCCAGAAGGTTCTTTTCCTCTTTTTCAAGCTTATGTTTCTTTTCCATTTTTATTTCCCCTTTAAATATTCCTTTGTCATCTTCCTGCTGGGTATTATAGTCTTGAGAAAAATACCCTGCTCATCTTCCACAAACGGCACATAGTAAACATATCCTTCCAGTTCAATTATAAAGAGCATCTCTTGATCATACTTTACAGCCGTATGTTCCCGGATATCCAAAATCTTACCATTTTCTATGCACGCAAGGATCTCATCGAAAGAAATTCCTCTTTCTTCCTTTAATTTCCTGTTTTTATCCTGATCCCATTGTATTCTTTTTTTCATACACTGAGAGTATATATTATTTTTGTGCTAAATGTCAACATATTCGGCGCAAAAATTGCGGGAGTATTACAGGGTTAATAGCATCATTTAAGATAGTGCCTGTTTCAAAAAAACAGAGGATATATTCCCATTTTACTGTTTTTTATGTAAAGGCAATACCCCTGCCATTTCTCCGATCACATTTATAAGTTCCGTATCCTGCGGCACGACTATTTTCGCGTTATCTTTAAACGCGGTTTCCACGGCCTGTATTTTCCGCAGGATCTGGGCGTTCCCTATGAAATATTTTTCCGAGGCTTCGTTGACCAGCTTAATGGCTTCGGCTTCACCCTGCGCCTCAAGGACCTTGGCCTGTTTTACACCGTCCGCTTTTTTTATCTCCGCTCTCCTGGCGCCATCCGCCACTGTCTCTGTCGCTGTGGCGAAATCCACAGCCGCTATTTTTTCATTTTCCGCTTTTACGACTTTGTTCATTGTTTCCTGCACGTCTTTCGGAGGGTCTATTTCCTTCAATTCCGTCCGAACGATATCAATGCCCCAGCTGTGAGTTTCTTCGCACAGGGTTTTGTGCAGTTCCAGGTTTATCTTACCTCTTTCGCTGTTAGCGGATTTAAGCGTTAATGTCCCGATAATATTACGCAGTGTTGTCCTTGCCAGGTTCACGATCTGCCACTGGTAGTTGTTCACATTATACTGGGAATTCTTCACGTTTTCCTCATCGGACTTCACTTTAAAATACACCTGCGCGTCAACACGCGCGTTCAGGTTATCATTAGTGATTATTTCCTGCGGTTCGGCGTCAACCATCTGTTCGGTTACGTTTACCATGTACAAAGCCTCAATGACCGGCATGATCCAGTGAAAACCGGGCGAGGCGAAACGGCTATACTTCCCGAGCCGTTCAATAAGGCCCCTGTGAGTAGGCCTGACTATGCGTATGCCGAGCAAAAACATGACCGCCGCTATCAGGAATAAACCGTAAATCACGCCCATTTTTTTCTCCTTCCGTTCTTTTTTGTATTGTCAAAAATTTAACCGCAGAGTTCACAGAGGTTCTTTAAAATAAAGAAATCAGGCAAAAATATACGCCCTCCCCTTTTTTCTGTTTTTCATAGTTAATCTTTCTAAGTTTAAATTCATAGCCAACTGCTTCTTCATAAATGCCCTCTAATAGCCCCCTCCGCGTTACCCATATTTATATTTCGCGATATAATAAAAAGTGTCCTGCTTCGCCCGTAGGGGCACATTGCATGTGCCCCAAGCCGCATCGCGCCAATATTACACAGCTCCTTCCTTCAGATTGAATACTCCTTATTAACGCGTCACGCGGTGTCATGCGTCTTTTGATCGCTTGTTTTTTCAAGGCTTCTCCACGTGGTCAAAGGGCACATGCAATGTGCCCCTACGATGGATGTAAACATTCACGGATTTACGTCCGCGGATGTTTATTGGAACATTAAACCTCTTACTGGATACTTATCTTGAGAACACAGAGCTTTTTTCTCTCTCCGCGGTTCCGTTCCATCCCTCTTTCTTTTAACTATTCTTTTATGTATTTTTTGGAAATACCTTCTTTTTAAGCGCAGGTATATCTTTCTTCAACTTCTCTTCAATCCGCTGTCTCTATTGTTTCTTTTCTTTTCCATATAAGCAATATGAGCGGCACAATAAAATACAGGATAGTACCGCCGCGCGGCCTGACCGCGGAAAGAGCTATCGCGCAGAGAGAAACACCAGGTATTATGAGGTTCCTCTTTTCATAAAACTTTATGGTCGCCCTGTCCATACTTTCATCCACCAGGCGGTGTTTATGTGAAGCGTATACCCAGTGAATAAAAAACACAAAACCCGCTATGAAAAGATTGACCTCAAAAAGAATAGAGGCCGCGCGCGTATGCCCGTAATCACTTACAAGTACCGTGCTAAAAGGTATAAGCGCGATAAACATCAGCCCCGCGATGTTCAGGAAAAGAAGCACAATATCAACACTCTTTATATAATGGAACTGGCGGTGGTGCTGAAACCAGAAAGCCCCGAGTATTACAAAACTCTCCACATAATGCAGGAAATCCGGCCATAGGGCCATTAATGAACTCAGCAAATACTGTTCATCTATCGGTTTCGGCTGTTGGACCACGACTTCGAAACTCAGAACAAGGATCGTCATCGCTATCGCGAAGATCCCGTCACTGAGGGCTTCTATGCGGCTCGTCTTAAGGCCCGCCTTTGTATCACGATGCATAATACTTCTCCCGGTAACTCTTTGTTAATTATGATATGAATAGATAACCTCTCCAGTACTTTATACCGGACGATCCGGACAATAGATAGTATACCTTAAGATCGCGCGTTAACAAGACAGAGTGATAATTTTACGAAGGCCGTTTACCAGAGCGTTCTTCCGGCATTCTCCCCAGAAGCCGCAGTAAGCCGTCGAGAATGGTAACAGGATGCGGAGGGCATCCCGGGATATAAAGGTCTACGGGAATAATGGGATCCACCCCATTCGATACTTCGGGATGGCCGATAAAAGGACCGCCTGAAATAGCGCAGCTTCCGACTGCGATCACTATTTTTGGATCAGCGACAGCGTCATATGTTTTGATAAGGGCCGGGCGCATATTCGCCGTAACCGGGCCCGTAATAATAAGCCCGTCCGCGTGCCTGGGAGAAGCCACGATCTGGATACCGAACCTTCCGAGGTCGAAAACCACGGTGGTCAGCACGTTTATATCCAGTTCACACCCAGTGCACCCTCCGGCGCTTACCTGCCGGAGTTTCAAGGACCTGCCGAACACGCGTTTCATTTTTCCCTGAAGGGATTCCGCGAGTTTCAATATACTGTCCTCAACAAGAAGGTCCGAGCGTTCTCTCACGGCAAGGCGCCAGTCAGCGGTAAACCCGAGAGCCGCGTGAGGGCAGGCTTTAACGCACTCCCCGCAGAACAGGCATTTACCCAGATCCATACGCACTTTACCTTTTTCAGTTTTTTCAAGCGCCCCGACCGGGCAAACTTCTATACATTCAGAGCACGCTTTCCTGCACCTTATGGTATCTATTTCAGGCACACCCCTCAACCTCGCCGGTATAGCCGGGGGCCCGTAAGGGAAATCAACCGTCCTGTTTCCCTGCCTGATCCTTTCATATAAAGTTTTGAACATAATGTTTACTCCTTATAGATCATGGCCGCAATAAGAGAGGTTAAAGCTTTTATTGCATAACGGGAAATTTGATATTTCTTCGCCGCGTAAAACCATTTCCAGAGCGGCCCAGTTATGAAAAGAAGGGTCCACTATCTTATACGCCTTAAATTTTCCGTCCGGACCGGTTAAAACAGTATGGCAGATCTCACCCCTCCACCCTTCGACAAGAGATACTGTGATCGCGTCCGGTTCAAGTCTGCCGGTTTTCACGCGGATATCATCCCCTGGAAGCGCGCTCATCTGTTCCTTAATAAATTCCACGGACCTCTGCGCTTCAAGCCAGCGGACATAAGCCCTCGCGAAAACGTCACCTGTGGGGTATGTGGATACGGGGATATGCCCGAGCCTGTATATGCCGCTGGGAAAATCAAAGCGCGCGTCACGCTCTATGCCCGAGGCGCGGGCCGCTACTCCTACTATGCCGAGCGACTCCGCGGTTTCGCGGGTTAGAGAACCCGTCCTTTCAAACCTCTCCACGCAGGAAGGAGAATCCCACATGAGATTGACCGCTCCGGCCGTATCCCTGAAGATCTCATCCAGTTTTTTTAATAACTCCCCCGTAAGAACACTGTCAACATCGAACTCAACACCTCCGGGTGAAACCATACCCCTGCCGAAACGGTTACCGCACACAAGCGCCGTCAGGTTCAGAAAATCCCCGCGGAGGCGCCCGCAGTAAGAAGCCGTGGGCAGATACGCTACGTCATTAGCCAGCGCCCCGAGATCCCCCGTATGATTGGCAAGCCTTTCAAGTTCAAGCATCACACCCCGCAGGACCTGCGCCCTGGCAGGTATCCCGCACCGCGAAAGAGATTCTACCGCCTGCGCGTACGCTGACGCGTGGGCTATGGAAGTATCTCCCGCGAGCGTCTCCATGTAACGCACTGTCCTTTTATCCGGCCCGCCCGACAAAGCCCGTTCAATACCGCGGTGCTGATAACCGAGAGAAATTTCAAGGTTATACACATGTTCCCCATGGCACTGGAAGCGGAAATGCCCGGGTTCTATTACCCCCGCGTGCACAGGGCCTACTCCGACTTCGTGGATCGCGGTACCTTCCATCCTGAAAAAATCTGTTACCCCCGGGAGCCTTTCTTCACCGCTTTTCCGGCCCCACGCGTCATATCCCGCGCGGTAACAGTCATGAAACCGTAAAGGTTTCAGCCAGGGATGGCCTTCGGGGATAATGCCCCACTGTTCGGCGATCTCACGTTCGAACCGCGCGAACTGGGCGCAGTCATTCGTAAAAGAAGTATATTTATTTTCGACGTCCGACGCGGCTATAAAAATCTTTCCTTCAGTGTCTTTAGCAAGGACCGCGTAAAGACGCGCGTGAGCGTTCCCGCCCGGCACAGCGAAAAAAGAAGCCGCGCGGCCCGAATCTTTTATAATGCCGAGGACTATATCCCTGAATTCACTGAAACCGGTAACGGGCAGATCCCTTAAAAGCGCCCGTTCTCCATTACGAAGCATCAAAAAAGGTTTCTTCTCCGTCATATTCCCCCCAGCACGCGAGCGGCCTGTTCAAGGACCCTCTGAAGCGCTCCCGGCATGTATACTCCGAGAATAAGCGCGATCAGGCATAATATGGAACCCGGGGCAGTTAACATAAAACTCTCCCTGACTTTACCGCGGGAGAACTCTTCGGACGGATCACCCTGCGCCATATTAAGCACTATGTTCGCCATACTTATGAAAATAACGGATAAAAGAATGATATAAGCCGCGGCAAAAAAGATATGCCCGCTGTCAAGCGCGCCTTTAAGTATTATGAATTCACTTAAAAAAATGCCGGATGGAGGTGTCCCTGTCACCGCTAAAAAACCGGCGATCCATAACACGCCCGAATACGGGATGACTTTCACCGCTCCACGTATATCCCGTATGTTTTTTGACCTGTATACGGCAAGTATGTTCCCCGCCGTAAAGAACAGCACGGCTTTTATCAGAGAATGGTTTATGACGTGAAACATCGCGCCGAACACGGCGCCTCCGCCTATTCCAGCGCCAAGAGCCATGATCCCCATGTGTTCGACGCTTGAATACGCGAGCATCCGCTTAAAATCCGTCTGTCCCGCGATGAATACCGCGGCGAACGCCATGGAAACTATCCCGAATACCATAAGGAGCTGCCCGCTGAACTCAGCCTGGCCCGCGGCGCACGAAACCTGATGCGCCCTGAGGATGCCGAGAAAAGCGCAGTTAAGAAGCGCCCCTGAAAGCAGGGCCGAAACGACCGAAGGCGCCTCACTGTGCGCGTCCGGAAGCCATGTGTGCATCGGGGCAAGGCCCATTTTAGTACCGTAGCCCACGATCAGAAAGATAAACGCCACTTTTAAGCGCGGGACATTAAGCCCCGCTCCCTGTTTTATCATATCCCCGAGAAGAAGGGGCGTATATCCCTCCGGGGCGTTATTCACAGAAACCGCGAGGAACAGATTTCCGATAAGGGCCAGCGCGATCCCGACTGAACAGATCAGTAAATATTTCCAGGCGGCTTCAAGGGAACGGTGGTGCCTGTGAAAATATATCAAAGGCGCGCTCACAAGAGTGGTAGTTTCCATGGCCACCCACAAAACACCCATGTGCCGGCTTACCGTGACAAGGGTCATCGCTGAAAGAAAGATCAGGAGGCATCCGGTAAATACCGCTTCAGGCGCGTCACTGAAAATAAAACCTTCTTCAATATCCTTCCTCCCGCCGTGCCCTTCTCTTCTGAGGTACGCTGTCCCGTATATCGACGCGGCCAGAAAAAGCAGGCTTATCACGCTTAAAAAAAGTTTCCCGAGAGGGTCGACGCAAAACCATTTTCCGGCTTTTACGCCTTCCGGCGGAAAAAACCATACAGCCGCTGAAAGGGACGCGTGGATAACGGCGGCTGAAATAAACAGCGCCCGGCGCGGCCCGTCATGCCGGATAAGAAACGCCAGGATACCCGCTATAAAAGGCACTCCTATCAGGGCGAAAATCATTTCAATACCCCCTGTGAATCCGAACGCCAGTCTCCAAGCATTGAAAGTTCATCCGTGTCTATATGGTCGAACTCCCGGTTTATATGGAAAATAGCTATACCCATGACGAATACCGCCACAAAAATATCCAGCAGTATGCCCAGTTCCACTAAAACAGGCTGTTCAAGAAGCATAATAACGCTTAAGCAGTATATACCGTTCTCAAGGATCAGGTACCCTATTACCTGTGTCAACGCCTTCCGGCGGGTGACAATAATAAAAAGGCCCGTCAGTATGGTGGAAAAAGGAACAGCCGCGGCAAACCCTGACAGCCATTGCCGATCAGGCAATGGGAGCGCCGACGCGAACCAGAACGAAACGCCGAGCGCCACAACTCCCATTAACAGAGAAACCGGATAACCTATCAGAGGTTCTATTTCCCGGCTCACATCCGCTTCCCTCAGAGAACGTGAAAGGAGGCGCGGGAATACTATGCCTTTTATCGCGACCGTGACAGCGGCGAAAATCATTATCCGGGGCATAAGGCCCCCCTCATGTACAGCTACGGGTAACAGCCCCACTGCTATCCCGTGAAAAGCCGCCACCCTGATACACGTAAGAAGGCGGCTGGAAGAAAGCAGCGTAAGGTTCAGCAGCACTATCACGAACATTATGATCTCATACCATTCTTTCATAATATCACCTTATCTGAACGAGTAAAGCGAGCACCGAAAACGCCAGAGCGCACACAAGCATCATCGGAACGTTATTCATCCGAAGCCTCGCCATAACAGATTCGACCATACCTGTGAGGACCGAAAGCGCGGCCATACCCGCGGTGAAACAGAACATATTAACCCAGATATTGGCGGACCACCTGTTTACCAGTATGCCCGTAAACAGCGCCCCCAGAACCCAGAATTTAAGCGACGCCCCGTAAAGTATAAAAGCGAGGTCAGGCCCGCAATGATCAAGCGCCATCACTTCATGTATCATCGTAAGCTCAAGGTGAGTATTGGGGTCATCTACCGGTACTCTCGAGTTTTCCGCGAGAAAAACAAGAAAAACAGCCGACGCCGAGAACGCCAGAAGAGGGCCGTTATGCGCCCACATTTCCGGACTGAACGCGGAATACACGGCTGAAAGCGATATTGTCCCCGCCTCGCGCGCGAGGGCCGCCAAAGCTATTAAAAACGCGGGTTCCGCCAGAACCGCGAACTGTATTTCCCTGCCAGCGCCCATCCCTTCGAAACTCGACCCCGTATCAAGGGCCGCCAGTACCGTAAAAAACCTGGCTATACCGAATAAATAACACAACAATATCAGGTCTCCGTCAAAAGATATAAGCCCGCGGGACGTTCCATATGGAATGATCAATAATGCCATTATCACCGCCGAAAGCCCCGCGACAGGCCCCGCGCGGAAGATCCATGTCGTAGTGCGGCTGTAAACGGCTGATTTATTGAGCAGTTTATATATATCGTAATAAAGCTGAAGAAGCGGCTGGCCCCTGCGCCCCGCGAAAAAGGCTTTAGTACGGTTTATGATCCCCATTAAAAGCGGCGCGAAGATAAAAGCCATGAGTATATTTATCAGAATAAACTTTGTCATTTAAACTGCCCCATTTTCCAGAAAAGAAGCGCAAGAAGAGTTATAACGATATACAGAACATAATACTGTACCCTCCCGTGCTGTATCCATTTCAGTTTCGCGGAAAGGCCTCTTATAAATTTCGAAAACGGCTCATACAGCTTTACCCGGAAAATATCGGGTGTCTCAACGGATAACTCGCCCCGCCGGGGAAATAAACCGCGGGGGCGCGAAACCCTGACAACGGACCTTAAGAAAAACCTGAATTGCCCTGAAAGCGGCTGGGAGAAAGATGAGCCCGTGTATTGCATACGGGGAGAACCCGCCGCGTAACCGCAATCCCATGTAACAGCCTTCTTCACCCCGCGTTTCGCCAGGAGCCTGATACGTATAACCGCGAGAATAGCGGCAATAGCCGAAAAAGCGAACGCTGAAGCCGCTATATATTTTAAACACCCTGATGCCCCGGATAAAACGGCGCTCGAAGGACGAGGAGGCAAGCCGGTTATACCTGAAACTACTCCGCCCAGAACATATATCAACGCCGGCGCGGCCGGTACGACGGCAAAACAGCATACTGTTAGAATAATAACAGGCGCGAGCATGGAGGCCTTCGCCTCATGAGCGCCGGCTATCCGGCTTTCGCGCGGTTCCCCCAGAAAAATGATCCCGAACGCTTTTGTGAAACACGCGGCGGCAAGGCCCCCGGTAAGCGCGAGAGCCGCTATAATACCGAAAAACACAACGGCACTGCCGTTCTGAAGCAAAGCGCCGTTTAACGCCCCTGAAAAAATAAGGAATTCACTCATAAACCCGTTTAAGACCGGCATGCCGGAAACAGCCGCGGCGCCCGCCAGGAAACAAACACCTGTCAAAGGCATTTGTTTCAATAACCCTCCCATCCTGTCCATATTCCTTGTGCCGGCGGCACGCGCCAGGGACCCGGTACTCATAAAGAGCAGGCCCTTGAACATGGAATGGTTTATCACGTGTAAAAGCGCGCCGCAGAAACCAAGTACAGCGAGTACGGGAACCTCGAGCGCCATGCCGATAATACCCGTACCGATCCCCATAGCGATAATGCCCGCGTTCTCAATACTGCTGAAAGCGAGAAGCCTTTTGATATCCTCCTCGGCAAGAGCGAAAAGTATCCCCAGAACAGCCGACACAAGCCCTGTGCCCACCAGGAGCCACCCCCACCACACGGCCGGTTCCCCCGTAAAAGTCAGGATACGCAGAAGCCCGTATATCCCTGTTTTTATCATTACCCCGGACATAACCGCGGATACATGGCTGGGTGCCGCGGGATGCGCTTCAGGCAGCCAAACATGCATGGGCATGAACCCCGCTTTTGTGCCGAATCCTATTACCGCGAGAATAAAAATAACGGACGGCAGGATCTTTCCCTGAACGCTGAACGCCGAAAAATCGAAAGACCCGTTACTTTTTCCGAGCAGGATAAAAAGTACGAATAAAAACGCCGCGCCTATATGCGTTGCTATAAGATATGTTAATCCCGCTGACCTGACTTCCTGTTTCTCATTTTCAAAAGTAACCAGAAAAAAGGACGATACCGACATAATCTCCCAGGACACAAGAAAAAGCACAGCGCCCCGGGCAATAACCGTCATAACCATGCTGGCAATAAGGAGATTGAAAAAAAACCACGAATATCCGGTCCGCTTCTTCCCGTACCAGGACGCGATATACCCGCCGCCATAAACAGCGGCTAAAGCTGAAATAAAAAATATCGGCAAAAGGAACAACGCCGACAGGCCGTCGGCCTCTATATGAAAAGAACCATACGGGATCTTCCATGGAAGGTTTAAAGACAACACTTCATTTTTCAAAAGCACCGAAACCGCGGGGATAATGCCGACAACGCACGCGGCTATATTCCCTGCCACGGCAATATATGTGGACCTGTACGGAGCCCTGTCAATAAGTAAAGCGATCAGCCCGCTTACAACCAGCAGGATCACCGCCGCTAAAATGTAAATCATATCATCTTACCTGTATTTTGTTCCGCGTATCCCGCGTCAGTTCTTTTCACGCCTTACGGATATTGTTTTCAACGCGTTCCATCTCCCTCAGAATTGTTTCCCGGTCACCGTGGCCCAAAATAACCCCGCTCAGCTCCGGATCCTTCAAAGTGAACATCAGCCTGGACAAAAGGTACAAATGCGCACGCGCGGTAGGGCTGACAAGCATAAAAAGGCAATGCACGGGCTTACCGTCAAGCGCGCCGAAATCAACGGGGCTGTCGAGAAAACACAGCGATATGACCGAATACGGGACATCCAGCACTATCGGGTTCCTTACATGCGGAATAGCGATCCCGTCCCCTATACCCGTTGAACTCAGATTCTCCCTCGCCAGGAGCACCTTAAAAAGAAAATCCCTGTCCACATCTTCAGGAAAATGTATAATATCGACTATATTCCTTAAGACCGACTCCCTGTCAGAGCCTCCCACACGGTAATATATCCCGCCTTTCCTGAGCGCCTCCGCCAGTCCCGCCACATCCACAGTTCCTTCACCCGGGTCACTGAACATCTCCGGAGAGATAACAACCTTATTCGCCCCGGCCCAGTCAAGAAGTTCTGTCTTATTAAACCTGTACTGATTGTGCAGTTTATATACAGGTATGACCTTTTTCTTTATCCACCTGTATATTGTCCGTTCCGACACATTAAGCAATTTCGATACATCCTGCAAAGTAAGCTGCATAGATCCTTTAACCCCTTGTATTCGTTTTAATCAAAAACAATGACAAATCATATATTTATCTGACATTATACGACATATATGCCTTTATGTCAATATTTGTCTTGCTCGAGATAATTAACTCTTTTTCTTACGGGTAAGAACAAGCACCGGTTCATACACGCATTGGAGTTTTGTACAATTAAAGTAAATATTTGACAATCCACCATTGATAAGTATACTTAATTAACAATAATGTTAACTAAGTATATTTATCAATATGAGAAAACTTAAAAACATAACCAAATTATATTTCGGATATAAAGATATCTCCGTGGCTCTCGGGATAACAGATAATTCCGCGAAAGTTACAGCTAACCGGTATGTGGAGAGCGGGTATCTGGTTCGCGTCAAGAGAAATGTTTATGTCCTTTCAGAAAAATGGGAATATCTGGAAAAGGAAGAAAAATTCCTGATAGCAAACATTATTCAGGTACCTTCATACATCTCTCTTATGACAGCGCTGGATTATTATGAGATAACTACACAGATACAACGAGGGTTCATTGAAAGTATTTCCATAAAAAGGACAAAAGAATCGGAGATCAATGGGCTGAATTTTGTGTACAGCAAAATAAATAAACGGTTATATTTCGGTTTTGAAAAGAAACAGGATTTTTTTATAGCTTCGCCGGAAAAAGCTTTTCTTGACGCCTTATATCTTATGTCGCTCGGAAGATACAAACTTGATATTTCTTCCATTGACATGAATAAGCTGGATAAAGGCAAAATAAGCGCCCTTCTAAAAGTTTTTCCGAAAAAAACCGAAAGGATTTACTCCAAGTATGGATATTCTGAAAAAACATGAACTTTTCGAGATCGAGGTTCTTGAAAAATTGAACAGCGGTAAATTCCTCGAACCGCTTGTATTCGGCGGAGGAACCATGCTGAGGCTTTGCCATGAACTTAACAGATACTCCGTTGACCTTGATTTCTGGTTTATCCGGCGGATAGCCTTTGATGACTATTTCACTAAACTTAAGGATTTTCTCGAAAAGGAATATGAAATCACGGACGCGTGTATTAAACACTACACGCTTTTATTTGAACTGCGCTCCGGGAAATATCCCAAAAGGATGAAAATAGAAATAAGAAAACAGGAAAAGAAATTCGACTTTCAGGAAAGAATAGCGTTTTCCAGATATGACGTTAAACAGGTCATTTTAAAAGTACACACCCTTGAACAGACAATGAAAAATAAAATAGAAGCGGCCCTCCAAAGAAAGGAAATAAGGGACTGCTTTGACATAGAGTTCCTGTTAAAGCGAGGAATCGCTTTTAATGCCGAAGAAGGGGTCATTGAAAGATATAACGACTTACTGACGAGTTTCAGCGACAAAGATTTTAAAGTAACTCTCGGGTCGATACTTGACAGCGCGGAAAGAAAGTATTATATTCAAAACAAATTCAGCTATACTCTCCGGAAACTGGGCCTGTAAGAATTTTCTTTTTATTACGCTGTCCCGCACCGATCACATGAGCATGATCCGGTATTCCATGATAAATAATATCTCATTCTTATATTGGAAATTTTCGGTGAAAAAAAACAGAAAAAAATCACTCTCTTCCGGACTGGCATTTCACGCAGTACCTGGCCGATGGCATGGCGCGGAGCCTTTCTGTGTTTATTTCTTTACCGCACGCGAGGCATTTCCCGTAAGTGCCCTCCTCTATCCTGGCAAGAGCATCTTCAATAAGGTTTATTTCTTTTTCTTCGAGAAAGCTCTCCTCCTCGATCACGTCCGCTTCCTCGCGTAAAGACAGCGCCTCAGCGGAATTACCGCTCAGGCCTTCTCTCAGTTCATTGTCCAGAATTTTCATTTCTTTACGGAGCTCCCTGTGCCGGGCTCTCATTTTATCTTCCAGTTCTTTTATTATCTCCGGATCCATTACTTCTCCTTCCCTGTTATTTTCCGATCCCGGCGCATGACGAAAATTTTACGGCTTTACTGCCGCTTGAACATCATGGCGGCGTCTTCGGAATTCATATCACTCAAGATTGTAATATTTTTAACCCTTCCCGCGGTAAAATGAAGTATCATATGATCTGTTTCGTCTATTTTATAGAGCGCTTTTTTACGCGGCACAAAAAGAAACCCGCGCTTCATATCCTCAACCGAAGCCGGAGAGCCGTAACGTTCGTTCACCTCTTTTTCCGTCATCCCCGCCCGGATCTCCATTTTTTCATAGTCATCTCCATAAGAAACCGCGCCGCAAAAAAAGAGCATTAAAGCCGTAATAAAAACCACTGCCTTTTTTTTCATCCCGTCCACCCGCCTTCTATTTTTGAGGTATATTATTATCTTTTTTCTGCTCGCCCCAGTACAAGGTCCTGTGCGGGAAAGGTATCTCGATACCCAGCTCGTCAAAACGGTTTTTGATCCGCCTCCTGAACTCCCTCATTACTTCCCACTGTTTTATGGGAAGCGTCTTTACGCGGAATTTGATAACAACAGCGGAATCATCGAACGCGTCTACCCCCAGCATTTCAAGGTCCTCAAGTATCAGCCTGCCGAAATACGGATGTTTCCTCAGCTCCACGCTTATTTCCCTTATAACACCCATTACCTGATCGACATTTTCCTTATACGCGACACCTATATCCAGAAGAGCGTGCGCGTAATCTTTAGTATAATTCACAACGGTCTTAATTTCCCCGTTAGGGATAATAATGACCCTGCCCTCAAGGTCCCTTAATCTGGTTATCCTTAAATTTATGTCTTCCACAAGCCCGCCGTACTCTCCTATTTTGACCACATCGTTAATAAAGAACTGCCCCTCTATCAGGATAAACAGCCCGTTTATCAGATCCCGGATAAGATACTGGCCCCCAAAGCCGAACGCCAGGCCGACTATACCGGCACCGGCAAGAAGAGGCGCCACGTCCAGGCCATGGTTCTGAAGAACCAGATAAACGACAGACACAATTATCAATACCACTCCGAGCCAGTCAAAAAGCTTTATCACGGTTTTTATGCGAAGCGTGGCTTCACTTTCCCTGAGCACTTCTTTTTTTGTCATCGCGTTTATCAGTTTTTTTACCAGGATCCTTAATATGAAAAAAACCATTAATCCCGCGAAAACAATACCGCCTGTTTTAGTGATCTTATAAAGAAGCCCTTTTTTTTCCTCTTTGAGCTTAATTGTCTCCATTGCCATTGACAGCTTTGCCTGCGCGATCTTAAGCCTTTCTTCCGCCAGATCGGATCTCTCGCGGGCCACTTCCATTTTTTTCTCCATAAGCTCCGCGTTTTCCCTGGCGATCTTATCTTCCATCTCCTCCTGTTTTGTTTTCTGGACCGCTTTTTTTATTTCCGCCTTGTCTTTAACGGTCTTCTGGACTATTTCCGCTTCCTTTTTGACGGCTTCAGTTTCCTTTACTTCCGTCTCGAACTTTTTCCTCTCAACCTCAGCCTGTCTGGTCTGTATATCAGCTTCCAGTTTAGCTTTCTCCGCCTCTTCCTGCGCGAGGTCCGCCTCCTGTTTAGCGGCTTTGACCTCGTTTTTCACAGAATCGGCTTCACGACGCGCGGCACTGTCAGCCGTTTCGGCCGGGCGTTCGGCTTCAACAGCCTCCTCGTCCGCCGCGCGCGCGAAAGTTCCCCCCGCGCATATCCCCGCCATAAAATAAAATAATAGTCCGGCCGCCAGTACGCGGCTTAAATATTTAATCTTCATAAAGATCATATTTTTCACTCTCCTCGTTAAGGCTTATATTCGCGTGTTGTTGTTATTTATTATAATACCGCTTTTATCCCTCGAATACAAGAACTCGAAGACCGTTCGTCCCGGCTTGAGGGGGATCTTACACGAGAAAGAACGGATAAAAGGGGACAGTCCACGCGGCGGGGCGCATACTAAGCGCGCGGGGGACAGTCCCCTTTTATCCTCCGCGTCAGCGCGGAATTGTTATTCCCGCTTGCAAAATTCGTAATATAACGATAAACTAAAAAGGCTATGGAAAACAAAATAATTTCGATTGACGGGATAAAAAAAGAAATGTCGCTTGATAAAGACGTTTCCTGCGTATATTTATTCGGTTCATTCGCCTCGGAAAAAGTTCATTCTTCGAGTGATGTGGATATAGCGATCCTTCTGGGAAATAAGTTCCCGGAGTATTAAGGGCGAATGATTATTCGCCCCTACAAAGAACATCTCATGCCTTATTTTTTACGAGATCAACATTTCTTTTTTCAAGCTATCTGCTTTATGTCAAAACCCTTATGAATATTATCTCAATATTAACCTAACACCTATGACACGCAGATGCGCCCCTGCAGAGGCGTAATGTTTGAAGATCTTTCGCCTGCCGCGGCGCGGGTTTACCGGGCGTATGTATCGCCGTAATTTACTCTTGTATCCCGTTTTTGGGAATGTATGTTTCTTCCTCAGGTGACGAGCCTGTAAATTCTTCGCGGTTTCCGGTTATCGCGGCCTGTTTTGAAAGCACCTCATCCATGAGGAATGTAGATACTTCACTCCCCGCTAAAGGCGCCGTTACCACGGAAGAAAATTCTCCGCCCGGGCCGTATTCGTATATCCTGAGAACCGTGGAGCGGTTTTCATCGGCGTAAGCGGTTATTACGCTGAGATCCCGGCTGTCTCCGTAATACTCATATTCAAAAGCCATTTCGTTTTTCGAGTTCGCGTTCTTAAAAGAGGCTGACCGTATTCTTCCGGACGTGTCATACTCATATACCGCCACTCTGTCATTGTAAGAAAGATCTCCCGGCGCTTCGCCTGAAACGGAATAAGAACGTACGAACCGTACGGACGTTGAATCCGTGTAATATTCATAGACAAAGGATCTTTCCCCTTTTTCGTTCGCCTCCTTAAGCCTTGCTGCGTCAGAGCGCGGAACGCCCTTAGAGTTCCACGGCTCGTCTATATCTTCGTCGATATAGTGATAGTATTCGTTACCCGCCGAGTCAGCCGAAGGGAGAGAACGGGAACGCATCCTCCTCATGTTTTCAGGGTCTGCGGGGTTATAATACTCCACGGTACTCCCGTTCCATCCGCCGTTATATCTTATAAACCCCGAAAATACCGGGTTATCCGGATCACTTGTGTCTACCGAACTCCATTCCCACTGCCCGAACCGCTGGTACTCCTCCGACATAACGCTGTAAACATAAGCTTTTCCGTCCCTTTCTTCCATGATCTCTCTTCCGTATCCGCGCTTTTCCCAGTTTTCATTGAGGTAATATTTACACTCCCCTGTCAGTATATCCGCTTTTTTGAGCCATGAATCGCCGTAATACACGGATGAAAAAACGCGGCTCTCCGGGACGGGTGTTCCGTTATCGCCAATATCCTCCGAATACACAAGCCCGGACAAGACGGGTACACGCGTGGGCGCGGTAAATTCCGCGCTGTGGTAAGCTTTCTTCACCGCGCCCGTATCCGTGTATTCATAGATGTACGCCATAGCTCCCCACTCATCAGCCTCGTACAGTATTTCGGACAAGACCCTTCCTTTCTCTTCAAGCGTGCCGGGAAAATAAAAAGCCTCGTCAAGAAAAGACCTGTATATGATCCCGGATCCGTCAGGCTCCGCGGTTTTTTCAGACTCGGGCCTGCCTGACCCTTCATACCATGTATACACCGAAGCCCGGAACCAGTTTTTCACAAGATCATATTCCCCCGCGTTCAGCATATTCCCTTTATCATCCCAGTACAACATACCGTCGTACCCGTAATCCGCCATAATATCGGTCTTTGAATCGACAAACGTGGGGTCTATTTCCCCGCCTATTATCAGTTTACCGGCTGAATATACAGGAGCGTAAAAATATCCGAGGCCGTCATTCGCGAGGCAGTAAGACGAGAGAACGGATCTCGCGAAATCCATGTCTTCGAGATCATGGTCATGATAAAACCTCGAGCTGTCATATAAATGAAACTGGTAAAAATCAAGATAAGAGATATCAGCCTCACTCAAGGCGTTATCAGGGATGATCCAGTTCTCCGCCATGTCAGCCTTTGTCAGGCTTCCGACCGTTGTTTTCGCGTTTATGTCCACGCTGTGTATCTTCTCTGAAAATTCACGGACAAAATCCCTTACAAGGCTCATTGTAAGGCCCGTATACTGTCCTTTGTATTCTTCACCGCAAAGTTCCGGCTCGTTCATAATGTCCCACGCGTAAAGACTTTCGTAATTTTCAAGCGCTTTTACCTGTTCGAAAAACCACCCGAAGTGATCCA